>JAICJM010000089.1 GCA_025928435.1 Thermoleophilia bacterium | reverse complement strand
GTCGATCGCTAACCGCCGGGCCGCGAGATGATTGATCGGTAAGTCCCGCGCGCCTGGACGCACGATGGCGGGTGGTCAGGCGGCGCGTTGGTGGCGCTGCGGCTGCGAACCGTCGCATCGCGGCGTCCTCGGTCGCGCCCAAACGACCAGGTATGAACGCTCCCTGCGTCCTTGCGCTGCTCGATTCGCAGCCGCCCAGGACATCACGGACTTACCGATCAATCATCTAGAACAACCCGGCGAACGTCTGCGCGAGCAGGAAGACGTTCAGGCAGACGATCACGGCCGCAACGACGACCGCCGCGACGGTTGTGATGCGCCGGTTGGTGAGCGCGCCCATCAGCTTCCGGTTGCGGCAGAAGATGACGAGCGGGATGAGCGCGAACGGGATGCCGAACGAGAGCGCGACCTGCGACAGCACGAGCGCCTTGGACGGATCGAGCCCGATCGCGAGCACGACCATCGCCGGCGCCATCGTCACCGCCCGGCGCAGGAAGAGCGGGATCGAGCGCTTCACGAAGCCCTGCATCACCACCTGGCCGGCGAGGGTGCCGACCGACGACGACGAGAGCCCCGACGCGAGCAGCGCGATGCCGAACATCGTGTCGGCGTGGGAGCCGACCTCGCGCCCGAGCATGTGCGAGGCCTGCTCGATGCCGTCCACTCCCGTGAAACCGTTCGCGTGGAAGATCGCGGCGGCCGTGATCAGCATGGACATGTTGACGACACCGGCGATCGACATGGCGATGACGACGTCGACGAGCTCGAAGCGGAAGATCCGCCGCCGCGCGGCCGGCGTCGCGCCCACGACGCGCCGCTGCGTCAGGGCGGAGTGCAGGTAGATGACGTGCGGCATGACCGTCGCCCCCAGGATGCCGGCGGCGAGGAGCACGCTCTCGGAGCCGCTGAAGCGGGGGATGAGGAGTCCGGACGCGATGCCGTGCGGCGACGTGTCGGCGTTCAGCACCTCGAAGGCGAACCCGGCCACGATCAGCCCGACCATGCCGACGATGACGGCCTCGAGGTGGCGGAACCCGCCCCGCGTCTGGAGGGCCAGGATCGCGAACGCGAAGACGCCGGTGAGCAGGCCCGCCCAGAACAGCGGGATGCCGAAGAGCAGGTAGAGGCCCAGGGCGGCGCCGATGAACTCGGCCAGGTCGGTGGCCATTGCGATCAGCTCGGCCTGCACCCACAGGCCGATCGTGACCGGCCGCGGGAACTGCGACCGGCACACCTCGGGCAGGTTCATCCCGGTGGCGATGCCGAGCTTCGCGCTCATGGTCTGGATCAGCATGGCCATCAGGTTCGAGGCCAGGATCACCCACAGGAGCAGGTAGCCGAACTTGGCGCCGCCGGCGATGTTGGTGGCGAAGTTGCCGGGGTCGACGTAGGCGACCGCCGCGATGAAGGCGGGGCCGAGGAACGGCCACACCGCCCGCAGGCCGCGGCGCTCGCCGCTGAGCGACCGCTCGGCCGCCTCGAGCACCCGCCGCTCGCCCGGGAGGGCGACGGCGGAGGAGTGGATCCGGAGCGCTGCGGACTCAGCCGGCGGCGGCATGCTCCACCCCCACCTCGATCTGGGCCGCCAGCGAGCGGCCGATGGCGTGCCGGCTTCCGCGCACCTCGATGGTGACCGGGCCGTCGAACGGCGCCTGCTCCACGACCGTGACCTCCTCCGCCGGCACCAGCCCGAGCGTGGCCAGGTAGCGCAGCAGCTCGGGGTCGCCGTCCGGGACGCGCCGGATGACCGTCATGCTGCCGGCCTCGAGGTCGCTCAGGCACGTGAGCTCGTCGCGCGCGAGAAGCAGCTCGGGCGAGGGGATCGGGTCGCCGTGCGGGTCGCGGGTCGGGAAGCCGAGGGCCTGGTCGATGCGGGCCTCGAGCTCGTCCGAGAGGTGGTGCTCGAGCTTCTCCGCCTCCTCGTGCACCTGGTCCCAGGACAGCCCCAGGGCCTCCATCAGGTAGAGTTCGAGCAGGCGGTGGTGGCGCACGACCTCGAGCGCCATGCGCTCGCCGGCCGGGGTCAGAGTGGCGCCCCGGTAGCGCTCGTGCACGACCAGCCCGAGGGTCGCGAGCTTCTTCAGCATCGCGGTGGCGGACGCCGGCGTCACGCCGAGCGACTCGGCCAGCGCGCTCGTCGACATGTCGCCGGCCCGCTCGAGCTTCCAGATTGCCTTTAGGTAGTCCTGCGCCGATTCGCTTACCATTGCAACTCTGAGTTTAGACGCGTCTAACTCCGCTGGCAATTCGAACCGGTATCAGGCGGCGGCTGCCTCCCGGGCGAAGGCCGCCAGGCGGGTGGCGGCCAACGGATCCGACCCGATCGAGAGCACGTGGACGCCCCGCACCTCGGGCATCGCGACGAGCCGGGTGACGATCTCGCGGGCCACCGCCTCGCCCTCGCCGGCCTCGGCCCGCTCGGCGACCCCGGGCGCGACCTGCGCCCCGAACCCGCCCACGAGCTCGACCGACCGCGCCGACGCCGGCACGACCACGCTCGGCAGGAGCGGCACATCCCCGAGCGCCGAGATGGCCCGCAGCCCCTCGACCCACGCGCCGAACGCGTCGGCGTCGAGGACGACCTGGGTCTGCACAAACGCCGCTCCGGCGGCGATCTTGGCCGCCAGCGAGGCGGCCGGCGTGAACTTCGGCGACGCGGCCGCCCCGATGAGCAGGCGCGGCGGCGGCCGCTCGAGCCGCGCCCCGTCGGGGAGCAGGCCGTTCGAGAGGTCGACCAGGAGCTGCACGAGCCCGCCGGCGTCGAGGTCGCCGACCGCCTTCCCGGGGACGCCCTCCGGGATCGGGTCGCCGCCCAGCGGCAGCACGGCGCCGACGCCGAGCGCGATCGCGCCGAGGGCGTCGGACGCGAGCGCGATGCGGTTGCGGTCGCGCGTCGTCATCTGCAGGATCGGCTCGGCCCCCGCCCGGATCGCGATGGCGGCCGCGGCCAGGGCAGACACGCGCGGGCGCGCGCGAGGCAGGTCGGTGATGTTGAGCGCGTCGGCGAACGCCAGCTGCTCCACCGACCGCTCGACCGCAGAGGCGTCGCCGTCGCGCGGCGGCACCAGCTCGGACGTCACGAGGAACTCGCGCGCCGCGAGGCGCGCAGCGAGGCCGGATGCGGCGCTCACGCGGCCCGCACCGTCGCCGGGAGCCCGCCGCGCGGGCGGAGGGTGAAGCGGGCGTCGATGCGCGGCGGGTCGGCGCCGGGGACGACCTCCCAGGCGCGGCCGATGGCCGCGAGCACGAGCGTCCCCTCGAGCATGGCGAAGCGCTCGCCGATGCACATGCGCGGGCCGGCGGCGAACGGGAAGTAGGCGCCCGGCGGCGGGGCGGGCCCGTCGATCCAGCGCTCCGGCGCGAACCGCAGCGGGTCGGTGAAGTAGCGCTCGCTGCGCTGGACGACCCACTGGCTCATGACGATCGTGCCGCCCTCGGGGACGGCGTAGGGGCCGAGCGCGTAGGGCCGGTTCGCGATCCGCGCCAGCGCCCACACGGGCGGGTACAGGCGCAGCGCCTCGCGGAAGACCGCCTGGGTGTACGGGAGGCGGGGGAAGTCGTCCGGCGCCGGCGGGCGGTCGCCGAGCTGCTCGGTCAGCTCGGCCCGGAGCGCCTGCCGGGCGGCCGGGTTGCGGTGCAGCAGGAACCACGTCCAGGTCAACGCCTGCGCGGTGGTCTCGTGGCCGGCCAGCATGAGCGTGATCGCCTCGTCGCGGATCTCCTCCTCGCTCAGGGCCGGCCGTCCGGACTCGTCGCGCAGCCGGCGGAGCACCGCGACGAGGTTGTCGCCCTCCCCGTCCACGGCTCGATCGGCGACCAGCCGCTCGAGGAAGGCGTCGATGTCGCGCTTGGCGGCATTGAAGCGGCGCGTGGCCGGGAGCGGCATCCGCCACAGGAGCTCGGCCCCGGGGAGCAGGAAGCGGTGGAAGACCTGCATGCCGGCGTCGAGCACCTCGCCGATCTCGGGCGCCTCGGACTCGACGTCCGCGTCGAAGATGGTGCGGCCCACGACCCGCAGGGCGACCCGGGTCATCTCGCCGTTGATGTCGACCTCGGCCCCGTCGGCCCAGCTCGACGAGACGTGCTCGGCGGCGTCGATCATCGCGTCGCCGTAGCGGGCGATGCGCTCGTGGCCGAACACCGGCTGGATCGAGCGCCGCCGGCGCAGATGGTCGGCGCCCTCGCTCGTCAGCAACCCCTCGCCGAGGAGCCGCTTGGCGGCCCGCAGCGCGCGGCCCTTCACGAACGCGGCGTTGTCGTCGACGAGCACCTTGCGGACGAGCTCGGCGTCGCTGACGAAGAAGAAGCTGTGGCCGCCCGGGAAGCGCACGTAGGCGACGCCTCCATGGTCGGCCGCGAACCCGTCCATCGTCCCCAGTGGATCGCGCAGGTAGCGGGTGAAGTTGACCCACGCCGACCCGCCCGGCCCCGGCGGGCGAGCCCGGCCGCCCACGGCAGGTGGGCGTTCGCGAGCCTCGCCGGAGATCATGCGCGCAGCATAGAGCCACGACCCGGGGACAGTCCCCGCCGCGCGGGGACTGTCCCCGGGTCGCTAGTTGCTGCCCAGCGTCACCGTGATGGTGCGCGTCTGGCCGTCCCGGATGATCTCGAGCTGGATCTGGTTACCGGGCTTCTTCGTCGAGATCTGGGCGATCAGCTCGTCGGCGGTCTGCACCGAGGTGCCGTCGATCTTGGTGATCACGTCGCCGCCGGTCTCGAACTGCGTGCCCTCGATCGTCTTGGTGCCGGTCGCGCCCTTCAGGCCGGCGCGGTCGCCGGGGGCGTCCTTCGTGACCGAGACGATCTCGACGCCGGCGTGCATCCCGGTCGCGTTCGCGACGGAGGGCGTCACCGTGACGAGGACGATGCCGACGTACGGCTTCGTCTTCGCCGTCTCGATCAGGTTGCGCGCGACCTTCGCGACCGTGTTGGACGGGATCACGAACCCGATGCCGATGTTGCCGCCGCTGCCGCCGCCCTGCGACCCGGCGTAGATCTGGCTGTTGACGCCGATGACCTGGCCCTCCGAGTTCAGGAGCGGGCCGCCGCTGTTGCCGCTGTTGATCGCGGCGTCGGTCTGGATCACGCCCGTGATCTTGTCGTTGCTGGGCGAGACGATCGTGCGGTGCAGCGCGCTCACGATCCCGGCCGTCGCGGTGTTGCGCAGGCCGTACGGGTCGCCGATCGCGACGACCGAGTCGCCCACCTGCACGGCCGACGAGTCGGCGAAGTGCAGCGGCGTCAGCTCGCCGGCCGGCGCGGTGATGCGGATGACGGCGAGGTCCTTGGCGGGCTCGCGGCCGATGACGCGGCCGGGATAGGTGTGTCCGTCGTTCAGGCGCACGCGCACCGAGTCGGAGTTCTCGACGACGTGGAAGTTGGTGACGATGTCGCCCTTCGTGTCGACCTGGAACCCGGTGCCCTGTGCGCTCTCGGTCTGCGGACCGAAGAAGCCGTTGCCCCCGCTCGCCTGGCCGGTGGCCAGCACCTCGACGACCCCGGGGACGGCCTTCTGGTAGATCTGGCTGACGCTCAGCCCGCCCGACGGCGACGTGGTCGCTGCGGGGGCCGCGTTCACCGTCACCGCGGGCCGGCGGATGACGGTGGTGTGGGAGCCGCCGTCGGTCTCGTGGACGGCGACCGCCGCCGCCGAGGCGCCGAGCCCGGTCGCGGCGACGAGCGCTGCGACGACGATGGGGGTTCTCATGCTGATTCGACCTTTCGGGTGGAGCAAGCGGGCGCGTCATCCGCGCCCGCGAGGCTGCGGTGAGTACGTGCATGATGCCCGAGCAGTTTGAAGAGAACCGGAGACAGATCTGAAAAAACGCTGAGAACTTGTGAGGCCACCGGCTGTCGATCCCCTTTTCGGGTGCTGTCCCCTCACCATTCCCTGACGAACACCCGGGCGATGCATTCTTCCGACTTCACCGGCAACGCGATGTGGGACGCGCACCGCCTCGAGGCACTGATCTCCAACGTGCCCGGGGCCATCTACCGCTGCTCTCCCGAGAGCGACTGGGCCATGCAGTTCCTCAGCGACGAGATCGAGGCCATCACCGGCTATCCGGCGGCCGAGTTCATCGGCAGCAGCGTGCGCACGTTCGCGAGCGTGATCCACCCCGACGACCGCGAGCTCGTCGAGCACGGTGTGGGCGAGGCGATCGAGCGCCGCGACGCCTTCGTGATCGAGTACCGGGTCGTCCACGCCGACGGGTCCGTGCGGTGGGTGTACGAGCGCGGCCGCGGCATCTTCGACGCGACGGGCGAGGTCGAGTTCCTCGACGGCGTCATCTTCGACGTGACCGCCCGCAAGCAGGCCGAGGACCGGCTCGCATACCTCGCCTACCACGACGCGCTCACCGACCTCCCGAACCGCACGCTGTTCCAGGAGCATCTGACGACGGCGATCGCCGCCGCCGACCGCGACGGCGGGGCGGCCGCCGTGCTCTACGTCGACCTCGACGACTTCAAGCTGATCAACGACAACTTCGGCCATACGATCGGGGACGAGCTGCTCAAGGAGGTGGCCCGGCGCCTGCGCCGCGTCACCCGGGCCGGCGACGTGGTCGCGCGTCAGGGCGGCGACGAGTTCCTGATCCTCGTGACCGGCCGCGGCGATGCCCGCACCCCGCGCAGCCAGACGCACGCCCACATGCGCGCCGCCGCCGGGCGGATCGCGGACAAGATGCGCGACGCCCTGGTCGAGCCGGTCATGCTCGGCGAGGTCGAGCTCGTGGTCACCGCCAGCATCGGCGCCAGCGTCTACCCCGACGACGCCGACACGGGCGAGGCGCTGATGAAGCACGCCGATGTCGCGCTCTACGCCGCCAAGGACGCCGGCCGCGACGGCTTCCAGCTCTACCGCCCCGGCGACCGCGACCCCGGCCGCGAGCTCTCGCTGGCGGGACGGCTGCGGCATGCGGCCAGACGGGACGAGCTCGAGCTCCACTACCAGCCCCTCGTGAGCCTCAACGACCGCCGCACGATCGGCGCCGAGGCCCTGATCCGCTGGAACGACCCCGACCGCGGCCTGCTGGCCCCGGCCGAGTTCCTGCCGATCGCCGAGCGCACCGGCCTGATCCGGCCCATCACGGACTGGGTCGTCGACGAGGCCTGCCGCCAGAGCCGCGACTGGCGCAACGCCGGGCAGGACCTGTTCGTCTCCGTCAACCTCCCGCCGGCCTTCTGGCTGCCGACCGCCATGCGCCAGGTCATGTCCACGGTCGAGGCGTTCGGCCTGAACGCCGACCGGATGATGATGGAGATCACCGAGGACGCCGTCATGTCGCAGGCGGCCGACCTCGAGCCGGTGCTGGCCGAGCTGCATGCCCGCGGCCTGCGGCTCGCGATCGACGACTTCGGGCTCGGTCACTCGTCCCTCAGCCGGCTGAACCAGCTGCGCGTGAACACGCTGAAGATCGACCGCAGCTTCACCGCCGACGTCCCCGGCGACCGGGGCGCCGTCGTCCTGATCGAGGCCATGATCGACCTCGCCCGCAACCTCGGCCTCCAGTGCTTGGCCGAGGGCATCGAGACGGAGGAGCAGCTCGCCTTCCTGATCGACCGCGGGTGCCCGCTGGGCCAGGGATACCTCTTCGGCAGGCCGATGCCGGCCTCCGATTTCACGGCCCATCTGGCACATCAGAGCCGCCGCGCGGCTTAGCTCAACTCGGTCTCGCCGTTCGCTGCCGCGGCGGGGGCGGAGATGGTACGGTGCGGGACGTGACACGTTCTCGCCGATGGGCCGTTCCGCTGGCGATTGCGGCACTCGCGGTCGCGTTCCTGATCGCCGGTGTCGTGACCTGGCAGATGACCACCCCGAAGCCGTCCTGCCCGACGCGCACGGCGGCCGTCTGCGGCACCCGCCCCCACCATCACCACCCGCTCCGCGCCGAACTGCTCTGGGCCGGGGCCGGGCTGCTCGGGATCATCGCGTTCGAGGTCGGGCTGTGGCAGCGCAAGCAGATCCCGCTCTCGCGCACACGCTCCGCCGCATCGCGCTTTCACTAGCGTCGGTGGTGAATGACACGTTACTGCCCGGCGGTCGCGGGGAAACGTGGCATCATGCCGGTTGAGGGCGGCATGGGAGGTCCGACGGTGCGATTGTGGGGTCGCTGGTGGATGGGGCTCGCTGCGGCGGCGCTGGCCGTCGCGGTCTCGGGCTCTGCCGGCGCGGCCGCCGACTCGACGCCCGCGAGCGCATCCGCCGGCGCGGTGTCCGTGCTGGCGCCGGGCGCCGACGCGGCCGGGACGAGCCTCGTCACCGCGGGCGGCCCGGCGGTGAAGAGCGGGCCCTACCAGGACGGTGCGGCGGTCACGACGACCTGGGCCCGGGCCGACGCGACCCGCGCGACGGGCTCGTCCCCCGCGGCCACGGCCGGCTCGATCCTTCGCCATGTGCGCCTGCTGCACGGCACCGTCAAGGCGCGCAAGGTGTGGACGTCGATCGCCCTCGGCGTCTCGAAGGGAGCCGTCACCGACACCACGAGCGGCGGCGTCCAGGGGCTGTTCGTGCTCGGCCGCCGCGTCCACGCGCGTCCCGGCACGCAGGTGCACCTGCACGGCTGGGCCACCCTCGACGTGGTGCCCGGCGGGCGGACGAAGACCGGGCGCACCGTCACCGAGGACATCGCCGGGCTGAAACTGACCCTGCTCCACAGGCACGACGGGCTGCCGGCCGGGACGACGATCACCCTGGCCGCGGCGACCGCCGCCGTCACGCTCCCGGCGCCGGCGGCGCCGGCACCGCCGACGAGCCACAAGCCGAAGCCGAAGCCCACGCCGAAGCCGAAGCCCACGCCGAAGCCGAAGCCCGCGAAGCACCATCACCATCCGGCCGCGCCGACGCACAAGCCGAAGCAGCACCGGCCGTCGCCCGGGCACATCCCCCACGCTGCGCACGCGCTGATCACTGCGGCGGCCGGCGGCCGCGCGCGCGTGATCCGGGCGGGGCTCGAGCAGGTCGGGTGGCCGTACATCTGGGGCGGCGACAGCCATTCCGAGGGCGGCTTCGACTGCTCCGGCCTCGTCGACTACGCCTACGCGCGGGCCGGCATGGCCCTGCCCGGGCGCCCGACCGCCGCGGTGCTCTGGCGGATGTCGGCGGCCGTCGATCGCAAGCACCTCCAGCCCGGTGATCTGGCCTTCCTCTACACCCGCACCCGCGCGCCCTACCACGTCGCGCTGTACGTCGGCGGTGGCCTGGTCGTCGTGGCGCCGCACTCGGGCGCCGACGTCCAGATCGAGCGGCTCTCGGCCGTGCCGTGGGACGGCTTCGGCAGGGTGCTCCGGGGCGGGCGCGGCAACGGCCTCGCCCGCAGCGTCGCGCTGGCCGCGCGCCGCTTCGCGCACCCGGCGCCGATCTGGCTCGACGCGTCGCAGGTCGCCGATGCCGGCATGCGCGGCGCGCACAGCCCCGCGGAGGCGTTCGACCGGAGGCTGTTCCTGTCGCGTAGCCCGGCCCCGGCGCCGGCCGTCGAGGCCGTCCCCGAGCTCGTCCCGCTGGCGAGCGTGCAGCCGCCCGCAGGCCCCGGCGACACCGGGGTCGCGGGGCTCGTGCTGATCCTGGTCGCCGGCGCCGCCGCCTGCGTCGTGCGCGTGCCGGCGCTCCGGCGCCGCCCCCGCGGCGACTGACCGTCGCGGGCAGGGCGCGGCGGTAGCGTGCGCCTGATGCAGGGTCCCCGACGCCGGCCGCGGTTGCGCTGGCTCCGCGCGCTCGCGGTCGACACCGGCCCGCTCCGCCACTCGCGCGACTACCGCCTGCTCGCGGTGGGCGGGTTCGTGTCCGGGATGGGCACCCAGGTGACGCTGGTCGCGCTGCCGTACCAGATGTACGTGCTCACGCGGTCGTCCTTCGCGGTGGGGATGATCGGGCTGGCCGAGCTGCTCCCGCTGGCCGGGATGTCGCTCCTCGGCGGCGCCCTCGCCGATCGCACCGAGCGCCGCCGGCTGCTCCTCATCTCCCAGCTGGTGCAGCTCTCGACGTCGACCCTGCTGGCCATCGGAGCGGCGACCGGGAGCCCGCCGGTGGCGGCGCTGTACGTCCTGGCGGGCATCGCCGCGGCGGCCTCGGGAGTCGACCGGCCGACCCGCACCGCGATCATCCCGAGCATCGTCGGGCCGGACGAGATCCAGCCGGCGGTCGCGTTCAACTACGGCCTGGCCCAGCTGACGATGGTCGTCGGGCCGGCGCTCGGCGGCATCGTGATCGCCGCCGCCGGCATCGACTGGGCGTACCTGCTCGACGTGGCGACGTTCACCGCCATGGTGGGCGCCGTCTGGCTCATGCGGCGCCAGCCGGTGCCGGCCGGGACGGAAGGCGAGTCGGTGCTCGCGGCGGTCCGCTCCGGCCTCCGTTTCGCCGTCCGGCGGGGCGAGCTGATGGGCAGCTTCGCGGCCGACCTCCTGGCGATGACGTTCGGGATGCCGCGTGCGCTCTTCCCCGCCCTTGCGCTCACGGTCTACCACTCCGGCGCGGCGGGGGTCGGGCTGCTCTACGCCGCCCTGTCGGCCGGCGCCACGGTGGCAGCCTTCGCAACAGGGTGGCTGCAGCACGTCCGCCGCCTGGGCCGGATCGTCATCTTCGCGATCGGCGCGTGGGGCGTCGCGGTGACGCTCGCCGGGCTCACCCACAGCCTCGGGGTTGCCATGGCCTGCCTGGCGATCGCCGGGGCCGCCGACAGCGTGAGCGCCGTCTGCCGCAGCGCGATCATGCTCATGGCGACGCCGGATGCGATGCGCGGGCGGATGTCGTCGATCTTCACGCTCGTCGTGGCGGGGGGCCCACGCGTCGGCGACGTCGAGTCAGGCTCGGTCGCCGCGGCCTTCGGCACCCGCGCCGCCGTCGCGTCCGGCGGGCTCCTGTGCATCCTGGGCCTGGCACCGATCGTGGCGCTCTTCCCCGCGTTCTGGCGCTACGGCGAGGACACGACGGCCGCCGAGGCGACGACCGCTGGGGCGCCCTGACGGACGCCGTGGGTGACGGCGGCCGCGATCACGTCCACGAGCTCGTCCGGCCGGAACCGCTCCGCCGCCAGCACGAGGTGGAAGTTGCCGGGATCGTCGATGCGGCGCTGGTGGTAGTGGCGGACGAACGCGGCCCGGTTGCGGTCGTCGGACTCGATGCGGCGCTCGGCCCGCTCGAGCGGAAGGCACTCGCAGGCCGCCAGCCGGGCGGCCCGCCAGTCGGCTGGGGCGGTGAGCCGCACGTGGCACGCGCCGGGATGGTCGGCCAGGAGCGCGAACCCGCCCCGGCCCATGATGACGCACGACTGCTTCGCCGCCTCGCGGATGACGGCCTCGACGGCGGTGTGCGCGCACTCCGCCCGGATCACGTCGGCGCGGGCGGCGGGCATCCCTGCGGTCGCGAGCAGCGACACCGCCAGGTTGGCGCCCCAGGTCGGCACGAAGCGCTCCATGTCGGCGGCGTCCGCCCGGCCCGTGCGCAGGGCGTGCATCACCGCATCGACGACCTCGCCGTCGACGACCGGCAGCCCCAACCGCTCGCCGAGCATGGCGCCCACACGTTCACCGTCGATCCCGAGCTGCCACGAGATGGTGACGATCACCATGCGGTTCTCCTTCCGTTCACATCGTAGACCAAGCTGCCTACGGCACGAAAGAAATTCGACCAGCTCAGGTGGGTAGGGCAGACAGGCCGAGGATGCCCAGCGCGAACACGATCACGACCAGGATCGAGTCGATCCCGAGCCGCAGGAAGCAGCGGCGCGGGCGCACCACCACGCCGATCAGGTAGATGACGGTGAGGACGATCCCGAGCCCGCCGAGCCAGCTGTTGAGATCGCCCGCCGTCGGCAGCACCGGGCGGCCGGCCACGAGATCGGCGACCAGGAAGAGGCACACCTGGAACGCGTTGCCGCCGAAGATGTCGCCCGTGGCCAGCTGGTGGTCGCCGATCCGCACCGCCGCGACGCCGGAGGAGATCTCGGGCAGCGCCGTGGCCAGCGCGAGGACGGTGGCGCCGAAGATCACGCCGTTGATCCCGGCCCGGTCGGCGAGGACGTTGCCGCCGCTCTCGAGCACCACGCCGCCGATCAGGGTCACGATACCGGCGCCGGCGAAGATCGCGAGCACCGCCCCGAGCGGGCGGTCCTGGTGGCGCTTGGGGTGCTGGTCCTCGCGCACCGACCGGTCGGGCCGCCCCGGCTCCGAGCCGGGCATGGCGACGTCCCAGCGCGGATTCCGCTGGACGTGGTTCAGCACCCACAGGAGGCCCAGCCAGGTGATCACGATCGCGATCGACGCGGGGCTCACCGGCCCGACGGCGTCGCTCGCCGGGAGCAGCGCGCCGAGGAGCACCTCGCCGACGACGAACACGACCGCCATCCCCTCGACCACCGGGACGAGCGAGCCGACCAGGTACGTGAGCGGCCGCTCGCCGGACGCCGCGGCGTCGCAGACGACGAGCACCATCGTCTGGATCGCGATCCCGCCGATCAGGTTGCCGGCCGCGAGGCCGAGGTTGCCCTGGGCCGTCGCGGTGACCGTGATCACGAGCTCGGGCAGGCTGCCGGCGACCGCGAGCAGGATCATCCCGCCGAGCGCCGCCCCCAGCCCGAGCCGGTTGTCGAGCTCGTCGGTCGTGCTGGACAGGGCCATGCCCGCGATCCAGGTGGCGCCCGATGCCGCCAGGAAGGCCAGGATGAGGATCGGGGTCGAGAGGCCCGTCATCGCGGGCGGAGCGTATTCCACCCGCATGTACGATCGATGACATGCCCGAGCTCGCCGACCGGCTGGCCGCCGCCGGGTTCCTCAGCGCCCGTGAGGAGGCGGAGGAGCTGCGCACGGCGGCCGGAGGGGACGAGGCTCTGCTGGCCGAGCTCGCCGAGCGCCGGCTGGCCGGCGAGCCGCTCGCGTGGATCGCCGGGAGCGCCGGGTTCTGCGGGCTGCGTGTGCGGACCGACCCGGGCGTCTACGTGCCGCGGCCGCACACCGAGCAGCTGGCGCTGCGCGCGGCCGGGCGGCTGCCGGCGGGCGGGATCGCGGTCGACGTCTGCACGGGATCGGGCGCGGTTGCGGCAGTGCTCGCCGACCGCCGCCCGGGCGCGACGGTGATCGCGACGGACGTCGACGAGCGGGCGGTCGCATGCGCGCGGGCCAACGGCGTCGAGGCCCGCGCCGGCGACCTGTTCGCGCCGTTGCCGCCGGAGCTGCGGGGCCGGGTCGACGTCGTGACCGGGGTCGTCCCATACGTGCCGGCGCCCGAGCTCGGGTCGCTCCAGCGCGACACCTTCGCGTTCGAGTCGCCGCTCGCCTACGACGGCGGCCCGGACGGGACGACCATCCTGCGGCGTGCGCTCGAGGGCGCCGCGACCGCCCTGCGCCCGGGCGGCGGTGCGTTGCTCGAGCTGGGGGGCGATCAGGCCGACCTGCTGGCCGGGGACCTCGACCGGCTGGGGTTCGCGGTCGACGCCGTGCTCGCCGACGAGGACGGCGACGTGCGCGGGATCGAGGCGACGCTGGCCGGGTCCCGCCGGGACGTCCGCTAGAGTCTCGCCCGAAGTGATCCGCACCCGCCAACGGCGGCGGGTGCGGGAGGCGACGGAGCCTCTGGCAAGGACCTGCGCGGTCCGGCCTGGGGCTTTTTTCATGCCCGAAAGTGGCGAAAGGAGCGAGATGGAAACGATTCCAACCGCGGTGGACGACCTGCGCGCCGACGTGATCAGGCGGGTCAAGGACGAGGACATCACCTTCGTTCAGCTGTGGTTCACCGACCTCGTCGGACGGCTGAAGAGCTTCGCCATCACCCAGCGCGAGCTGGAGAACGCGGTGATGCACGGGATGGGCTTCGACGGCTCGTCCGTGACCGGCTTCAACGCGATCGAGGAGTCGGACATGATCGCGATGCCCGACCCCACCTCGTTCCGGGTGCTGCCGTGGAGCTCGGGCGACCGGTCGGTGGCGCGGATGATCTGCGACATCCGCACGCCCTCGGGCGAGCCCTACTTCGCCGACTCCCGCCACGTCCTGCGCTGCGCGCTCGAGCGCATGCGGTCGCTCGGCTTCGACGCCTACAACGTCGGTCCCGAGCTCGAGTTCTTCTACTTCCGGCTCGACGAGCACGGCAAGCCGCATCCGCTCGACGCCGGCGGCTACTTCGAGGAGACCACCGCCGACGCGTCGGTCGACCTGCGCAAGCACACCGTCCTCGCGCTGGAACAAATGGGCATCCCGATCGAGTACCTCCACCACGAGGTCGGCCCGAGCCAGCACGAGATCGACATGCGCTACGGCGGCGGCCTCGACATGGCCGACCACTGCGTCACGTACCGCAGCGTGGTCAAGGAGGTCGCCAAGCGCCACGGGGTGTACGCGACCTTCATGCCCAAGCCGCTCTTCGGCGTGAACGGCTCGGGCATGCACACGCACCAGTCCCTCTTCACCGCGGGCGAGAACGCGTTCTTCGACCCCGACGACGGCTGGTACCTGTCCGACGTCGCCAAGAGCTTCATCGCCGGCCAGCTGCGGCACGCGCCCGAGATCTCGCTCCTCTTTGCGCAGTGGGCGAACAGCTACAAGCGGCTCGTCCCCGGCTACGAGGCGCCGGTCTACATCGCCTGGTCGCAGCGCAACCGCTCCGCGCTCATCCGGGTGCCGCTCTACCACCCCGGCAAGGCAGCCGCGACCCGGGCCGAGATCCGCTGCCCCGACCCGGCCTGCAATCCCTACCTGGCGTTCGCGGCGCTGCTGCACGCCGGACTCGAGGGGATCGAGCAGGGGTACGAGCTGCCCGACCCGATGGAGACGAACCTGTACACCCTGTCGAAGCCGGAGCGGCACGCGCTCGGGATCGAGTCGCTGCCCGAGTCGCTCGGCGAGGCGATCGACCGGGCGGAGGAGTCGCCCCTGGTCGAGAAGGCGCTCGGCTTCGAGCTGCGCGACCGCCTGATCGCGCTCAAGCGGGAGGAGTGGGACGCCTACCGCGTGCAGGTGAGCGAGTGGGAGCTCGAGCGCTACCTGCCGACGCTCTGACGAGTCCGGTGGGGAC
>JAICJM010000113.1 GCA_025928435.1 Thermoleophilia bacterium | reverse complement strand
TGCGCCTGGTAGGAATCGAACCTACGGCCTTGCGCTCCGGAGGCGCACGCTCTATCCCCTGAGCTACAGGCGCGTCTGCAGGGGGACGATTCTACCGGGCTGTCAGCCGTCGTACGGCGGCAGAGTGAGCGCCCGCTCGAAGGCGGCCCGGTCGTGCACCGGCTCGCCGTGCGAGACGATCACGTGCTCGAACGGCAGATCGAGCATCGCGCGCAGGGCGGGGAGCACGCGCTCCTCGTGCCACGGCGTGCCCCAGACCCGCAGCTCGCCCTCCCGTTCGGTCAGCGCGTCGGCGAACACGATCGCCCGTGGCCCGGGAACCCAGAGCGGCGTCTCCTGGCGTCCGCGGCCGTCGTAGAGGGCGACGATCCCGCCGGGCAGCTCGCTGCCGGGGTCGATCCCCTCGAGCTCGGTCTCGGGGATGTCGTCGCGCCAGAACAGATACGGCCCGTACGGCTGGGCGCCGTAGCGGCGCACCAACAGGTCGACGTCCCGAACGTGGTCGGGCTTCACGACCGCCGCCACGGCCGGCGGCCGGGCGTCCAGGCGCGCCCACACCTCGGAGCCGTCCCCCGGATCGAGCGGATCGATGACCGCCACGACGCCCTCCGATTCGACGCACGTGGACGCGACCGCGGGCGCCCAGTCGACGCCGGGCTCCCAGTCGGGATGCTCGACCCGCCACACCCACAGACCGTCGGCCACGTCCAGGATCTCGGCGCTCATCGGTGGCATCCTCGCAGAGCCCGCCGGTCGGATAGGCTGGCGCGCGTGGAGCTCTCCTGCCGCGTCTTCGAGCTCGAGTACTCGGAGCCCTTCGTCATCTCCCGCAGCGCGGACACGAGCTCCGAGGTGGTGCAGGTCGCGATCCGCCACGGCGATCTCGTCGGCTACGGCGAGGGTGCGCCGGACACCCACTACGACGAGTCGATCGACAGCGCGATGCGCTTCCTCGGCCGGGTGGAGCCGCTGCTCGGCGACGACCCGCTGGCGACCGCGGCGATCCTGGGCCGCATCGGCGAGATGCCCGGCGAGATGGCCGCCAAGTGTGCGGTCGACGGGGCGCTGCACGACCTGCTGGGGAAGATCTGCGGTCAGCCGCTGTGGCGCATCCTCGGCCTCGACCCGGCGCCGCCACCGACGAGCTACACGATCTCGATCGACACGGTGGAGGGGACGGCCCGGCGCGCGGCCGCGGCGTCGGCGTACCACGCCCTGAAGATCAAGGTGGGCGGCCCGGCCGATCTGGAGCGCGTGCGCACCGTCCGCGCCGAGGCGCCCGACTCGCTCATCCGCGTCGACGCGAACGAGGCCTGGTCGGTGCACTCCACCATCGAGCTCGTGCCCGAGCTGGAGGCGCTCGGCGTCGAGCTGATCGAGCAGCCGCTCCCGGCACGCGAGACGTCCGGCTACTGCCGCCTGCACGACAGCTCGCTCTCGATCCCGATCGTGCTCGACGAGAGCTGCCACACGCTCCCCGACGTAGCCCGGTGCGCCGAGATCGCCGACGGCGTGAACATCAAGCTCACCAAGTCCGGCGGCATCCGCGAGGCGGTGCGGATGATCCACGCCGCCCGCGCCCTGGGCCTGAAGGTGATGCTCGGCTGCATGAACGAGTCGTCGCTCGGGATCGCACAGGCGGCCCAGATCTCGCCGCTCGTCGACGTCGTCGACCTCGACGGCCACCTGCTGAACAGGAACGACAGCCACACCGGCCTCGGCCTCGTCGACGGCCGGGTCGTGCCCGGCGACGGGCCCGGCCTGGGGGTGACGCCGCTGGAGCCGTGGCCGTGAGCAGCAAGCGGTACGCCGTCCTCGCCGAAGGCATGTTCGACGAGGACGCGAAGACCGCCACGGGCGTCATGCGCTACGCGGAGGCTCCGACCGTCGCCGTGGTCGACTCGACCAGGGCCGGCACGACGGCGGCCGACCACGTGCCGGGCCTGAAGTCGGACGCGCCGGTCGTGGCCGACATCGACGCGGCGATGGCGCACGGCCCGACGACCCTCCTGATCGGCGTCGCCCCCGCGGGTGGCCATCTGCCGCCGGCATTCCGCCTCAGCATCCTGCGCGCGATCGAGCACGGGCTCGACATCGAGAGCGGCCTGCACGAGTTCCTCTCCGACGACGCCGAGATCGCCGGCGCCTCCGCCCGCAAGGGCGTCTCGGTGCGCGACCTGCGCAGGGTGCCGGACGGCCTCGACGTCCCCACCGGGGCCAACCTCGAGACGAAGTCTCACACGGTGCTCACGGTCGGGTCGGACTGTGCCCTCGGGAAGATGACGGTGTGCCTGGAGCTCGACCGCGAAACGCGCCGGCGCGGGCTCGCGTCGGTGTTCGTGCCCACCGGCCAGACCGGGATCGCGATCGCCGGGTGGGGGATCGCCGTCGACCAGGTCGTCTCCGACTTCGTCGCCGGCGCCGCCGAGCAGCTGGTCGTGGAGGGGAGCGCCCGCGGCGGCGACGGCGCCATCCTCTGGATCGAGGGCCAGGGATCGCTCAACCACCCGTTCTACTCCGGCGTCACGCTCGGCCTGCTGCACGGGTCGGCGCCGCACTCCATGGTGTTCGTGCACGAGCCCGGCCGCGAGCTGATCGAGGGCGACCCGCGCTTCCCCATCCGCGGCCTGACCGAGCTGATCGACGACCAGGTGCGGATGGCCCGGCACGTGCGCCCGGCCCCGGTCGTGGCGGTGGCGCTGAAGACGAACAGGATGGACGAGGAGTCGGCCCGGGCCGCCATCTCGCAGACGGAGCGAGAGACCGGCCTGATCGCGGACGACCCGGTGCGGTTCGGGGCGGGGAGGATCCTGGACGCCGTGCTCTCGTCGCGCTGAAGCCCCGGGGACAGTCCCCGCGACCCGCGGGGACTGTCCCCACGTCGGCTGCGGGCAACCGCCACTAGTATCCGGCCCCGGTGCGCGACCCCCGACTGACCACGCTGGCGGATCTCCTGTGCCGCTACTCACTCGAGGTCGGCGAGGGCGACACCGTCCTGATCGACGGCCCGGCGCTCGCCCAGCCGCTCTTCGTCGAGGTAGTGCGCACGGTCACCGAGCTCGGCGGCCACCCGATGGTGCGCCCGCGGCTCGAGCGCGCCCAGGCGGCGTTCCTGGCCGAGGCGAGCGAGGAGCAGCTGCGCACGATCACGAAGCTCGACCGGATCGAGATCGAGACGCCGACGCGCGCGCTCAGCGTCTGGGGACAGCGCAACAACCGCTACGCGAGCGGGATCGGCGCCGACCGGCAGGCGATCCGCTCGGCGGCGACACGGGAGCTATTCGAGCGCTTCTTCGAGCGCGAGGCCGCGGGCGAGGTGCGCTGGTGCGGGACAGCGTTCCCCTGCGACGCGTCCGCGCAGGATGCCGGCATGTCGCTGACCGAGTGGGAGGACTTCGTCTACTCGGCCGGTCATCTCGAGGATCCCGACCCGATCGCCTTCTGGCAGGCCCAGTCGGAGCGCCAGGACCGGATCGCCAAGCGGCTCGAGCAGGTGCGCCGGCTCCGCATCGTCGGCGAGGACACCGACCTGCGGCTCGACGTCTCCGGCCGCAAGTGGATGAACGCCGACGGCCGCCAGAACTTCCCCGACGGCGAGGTCTTCACGAGCCCCATCGAGGGGGCCACCGAGGGACACATCGCGTTCAGCCTCGACGCGCCGTACAACGGCAACGACGTCGCGGGCGTGCGGCTCTGGTTCGAGGGCGGCAAGGTCGTGCGCGAGGAGGCGACGAAGGGCGGGCGCTTCCTCACCCAGATGCTCGACATGGATCAGGGCGCCCGCTACCTGGGCGAGGCGGCCTTCGGCATGAACGAGGAGATCCGCCAGGGCACCCACGACACGCTCTTCGACGAGAAGATCGGCGGCACGTGCCATGTGGCCCTCGGCATGGGCTTCCCCGAGTGCGGGGGCAACAACAGCTCCGGCCTGCACTGGGACATGGTCTGCGACCTGCGCTCGGGCGGCGAGGTGCACGCCGACGGCGAGGTCATCTACCGGGACGGGCAGTTCCTGTGATCGATCCCCGCGTTCGCCGCCTGGCCGAGGTGGTCGTCAACTACTCGACCGGGGTGAAGGAGGGCGACGTCCTGATGATCCAGGGCCCGGCGCTGGCCGAGCCGCTGATCGTCGAGATCGTCCGGGCCGCGCTCGCCGCCGGCGCCATCCCGCATGTGCGCGCATCGGTCCAGGGGGTCGACGAGGCCTATCTCGCCGCGGCGACCGAGGCCCAGCTCGACCATCTCCCGCCCGCCGCGCTCGAGGACATGAACGCGATCGACGCCCGCATCGCGATCATCGGCGCCTGGAACACGCGCGAGCTGTCTGGGATCGATCCGGCCAAGCTGGCGCGCCGGTCCGCCGCCGCCCAGCCGCTGATGGGCCGGTTCCTGGAGCGCTCGGCCGCCGGCGAGCTGCGCTGGTGCGTCACCGCCTATCCGTGCGACGCCTTCGCCCAAGACGCCGACATGTCGATCGACGCATACGCGGACTTCGTCTACCAGGCCGGCTGGCTGCACCTCGAGGATCCCGTGGCGGCGTGGCGGACGTACGCCGGCAAGCTGCGGGCGCTGGCCGACAAGATGGCCGCGATGAAGACCTTGCGGGTCGTCGCCGACGGGACCGATCTGACGGTCGGCATCGACGGCCGCTCCTGGGTCGCGTCCCAGGGCCTGCGCAACTTCCCCGACGGCGAGATCTTCACCGGGCCGCTCGAGTCGGAGACGTCCGGCGAGGTGCGCTTCTCGTTCCCCGCCGTCATGGGCGGCCGGGAGGTGCAGGACGTGCGCCTGCGCTTCGAGGAAGGCAAGGTCGTGCACTCGGAGGCCGCGGCCGGCGCCGACTACCTGCGGCAGATGCTCGGCATGGACGCGGGCGCCTCGATCCTGGGCGAGTTCGCGATCGGCACGAACTACATGGTGACCGAGTTCACCCGCCAGATCCTGTTCGACGAGAAGATCGGCGGGACGTGCCACATGGCGCTCGGCGCCGGCTATCCCGACACGGGCAGCGTGAACCGCTCCGGCCTGCACTGGGACATGGTGTGCGACCTGCGCCACGGCGGCGAGATCCACGCCGACGGCGAGGTCATCTACCGCGACGGCGCGTTCCTGCCGTCGTTCTTCGCCGAAGAGCTCGTCCCGGTCTGACCCCGCACGAGCCACGCCATCCGGGCGACGTGCGCCATGAACGGCAGGTCGTGGACGCGCAGCACGGCGGCCCCCAGGTAGGCGGCGAGGGCGACCACCGCCGCCGTCCCCTCGATGGATGACTCCTCGAGCCCGAGCGGCTCGGCCGTCACCTCCTTGTGCGAGGGCGCCAGCAGAAGCGGATAGCCGAGCGAGGCGAGGCGGGGGAGGCCCGCGAGCGTGCGCAGGTCGGTCGCGGTGTCCTTGCCGAAGCCGAGCCCGGGATCGACCAGGATGGCGTCCGCCCCGACCCCGGCGGCGCGGGCGGCGTCTGCGCGCGCGGAGAGGAACTCGGCGATGTCGTCGACCGCGACCGCGTGGCGGCCCTCCTGCACCTGCTTCGGGTCGAGCGAGAGGTGGGTGACGACGAGCCCGGCCCGGTGGCCGGCGATCGTCGCGGCCATCTCGGGGTCGGTCAGGCCGGTGTGGTCGTTCACGATGTCGGCGCCCGCGCGCAGGGCCGCGTCGGCCACCCGGGCGCGGTAGGTGTCGATCGAGATGGGGACGTCGAGCCGCGCGCGCAGCGCCGCGACGACGCCCTCGACCCGGGCGATCTCCTCGTCCTCCGCGAGAACTCGACCCGGCTGGGCGGTCATGCCGCCGACATCGACGATGCCGGCGCCCGCACGGACGAGCTCGACGCCCCGGGCGACGGCCGCCTCGGGCGCGGCCGTGGCGCCGCGGTCGTAGAACGAGTCGGGGGTGACGTTGACGATGCCCATCATGCAGGGCGGGCCGTCGAGCGCGACGCCCCGGTGGGCGAGGCGCAGGGTCATGGGCGGGGGGCGGAGGGCACGGGGCCAGCCTAACGGCCGCCTCATGCGCCGTCCGCCAGCGGCGAACATCGAATCCTTGACAATCGAACACCTGTTCGCTACCATCACCGAACACATGTTCGCCACCCTCGACATCCGGCGCCTCCTCACCCTCGTGGCCGCGAGCGCGGTCGTGCTCGCGCTCGTCATGAGCTACGCGGCGCCGAGCAGCCGCGGCGCCTCGCATCCGCGCCACCATGCGGTGCTGGCGGGGGAGACCCTGTGGTCGATCGCGCTTCGGGCATACCCCTCGTCCGACCCGCGTGACGCCGTGTACCGGATCGAGCAGGCGAACGATCTCCACGACGCCGGCATCGCCGCCGGCCAGGTGCTGGTGCTGCCGTGAGCGCCCTGCCGCGCATCACGCTGGCGCCGGAACCGGCGACGAACGTGGTCTCGCTGGAGGAGTGGCGGAACGCCCGGCGGGCGCCGGTCGAGGCAGACGTGCCCTCGCCGGCTCCGCTGCGGCTCCTCCGGCTGGTCGTCGACGGCGACGAGCCGTCCCCGTTCCGGCTCGACGTGTTCCTGCGCCGCGCGCGTGCGGTGATGGGCGATCCGGCCGATCAGCGGCCGCTCGACCCGTACCGCGACGCCGAGCCTGCCTGAGATCAGGTCGTCGGCCGGGCGCCCGGGCCGGGCGTCTTGATCGCGGCGAGGATCATCATGGCCGCCGTCGGCAGGGCGAAGAGGCCCACCCCCAAGGAGATCAGGGTGACGCCCGCCATCACGATCGCGGCACCCCATCCGACGATCAGGGCCGAACCGACTCCCCATCGCGCAGTGGAGGTGCAGGCCGAGCCAGCCGATCACGGCGATCCCGGCCAGGACGGCGATGATGACCACCACCCGGTCGCCGTTCTCCTGCACGAGGGTGGCGCTGGTGGTGACCGTCGTGGATGTGCAGTGGCCGCCCGGGGTGCAGCTGCCGGTTTCGCTCTCGCCCGAGTACACGGGAACGAAGTACGCGACCCCGACCAGCGCCAGGCTCCAGAGCACGGCGGCCGTGGAGAGCACGAACGGGAGCGGCAGCCGCCTCATGACCCGAGGATAGCCCGGTGTTGCAGCTCCGAATAGACGTCGGCCCGCTCGATGGTCGCGGACGCGCGCCGCAGCGCGCCGCGTATGGGATGCGATGTTCTCGGGACGGCGATGGCTGATCGTCGGTCTGCTCTTCGCGGCCGGCTGCGCGGGCGCGCACTCGAGCTCGACGCCGTCGAGCACGCGATTCGTCCCGATCGAGCCTCCGCCCGTTGCCCCGATCCTGTTCGGGAACGACCCGGAGGCGCGGTCGGCGAAGGTCGTGAGGTGGGCGCCGAGCCCGGCGACGGTCATCCGGGCGTGCCGGGCTGCGCAGGCCCGTGCGCGGTTCCCGGTGCTCTGTCCGACCGTGCTGCCGCGGGCGATCCTCGGGGGCCGTCCGGGAGATCCGCCCCCACCGATCCGAGCCGAGCCTGTACCCGGCGGTCGACAGGCTCAGGTTGGCGTCGACATCGGCTACAGCGCCCCGACCGAGGCAGGCGACCCGAATTGGAAGGCGCACATGTGGCGGAACCTGCCGTGCTGCTTCCTACACCTGGACGTCTTGCGGGTCCGCGAGATCCCGCGCCAGGCGCGTCAGCGGGTCATCGCGGGCGTACGCGGTCGCATCGTCGTCGCGGCCGGCGGGTACGAAAGCGGGGCCGTTTCCGGCTTGATGGCGTTCGGAAACCACGTGCTGTTCTACTTCCGCCGCGGCGGGCTGTCCTACCTGGTCAGCCTGCACGCCCCATACCGCGACAGCCGTCCGCAGGAGTACGCCAACGCGGCCACGATCCGCCGGTTGGCGGTGATCGTTCGACACCTGAGGCCCGCCTCACAGCTCGACGCGCCCCCGCCGTCCAGTCGAGGAACGACGACCCCGACCGGCGGTGTCGCAGCCATCGCCGTCGCGGCCACTCCCACGGCGGTGTGGGTGGCAGACGCCGGGAGCATCGCCGTGTTCGGGCCGCACGCCTACGACGAGCCCAGGCTCGTGCGCATCGATCCCATCACCGGCCGTGTGGTCGCACGGATCTCCGCTGGATACCTCCGCGGCGACGTCGCGGTCGGCCCGGGCGCGGTGTGGGCCGCCACCTTCGAGACCCATGTGGGCGGCATCGTGGCCCGCGTCGATCCGCGCACCGACCGCGTCGTCGCCAGGATCCGCGCCGGGACATGGCCACGCGCCCTCGCCGTCAGCGGGAACACCGTCTGGATCGCCGACAGCGCCCCGTTCTACCGGCGCGGCGCGCTCGTGAGTCTCGACGCATCCACCAACCGCGTGGTCGGCAAGCCGATCCCGATGGGCACCGCCCCGAGCGCCGTCGCCGTCGCGAACGGCGCGGTCTGGGTCGCGGACGCACACGAGGACGTCGTCCGCCGGGTCGACCCTCGGCGCCGCCGCACCGTCGCGACGATCCCGGTCGGGCGCTCGCCGTACGGAATGGTGGCCGCGTTCGGGTCGATCTGGGTCACGGACGCGGACGACGGCACCGTGTCGCGGATCGATCCCCGCACCGACCGCACCGTCGCCACCATCCGCCTGGGAGGCAACCCCTACGGGATCGCCGCCGGCAGGGACGACGTCTGGATCGCGAACGTGGGCTCCGGGACGATCGCCCGCATCGACCCCACCACGAACCGGGCCCGGGAACCGTTCCACGTCGGCGACGATCCGCTCGCGATCGCCACGGCACCCACCGGCTTGTGGGTCACGAGCAATACCGAAGGAGCCGTCACGCACATCCGGTCCGTCCGCTGATCGAATACCCTGCGATCCGTCGGCACGGACGCGCTCAGCGGAACGGTGACGGTGGTGACCGGCGACGGAAGGGGGATCGGTGCGGCCATCGTCCGGCACTTCGCGATGGCCGGCTCCGACGTCGTGCTCGTCGCGCGGAACTCCGCTGAGCTCGAGCAGGTCGCCGGAACCGTCCGTGAGGGAGGCCGAGACGTGCTCGTGATTCACGCCGATCTGCGTGACCTGTCGTCCGCGGAGGAGGTGGTGGAGCAGACGGTCGCGCGCTTCGGCCGTCTCGACGTGCTCGTGAACAACGCCGGCGGGGCCGCGCCCACGCCGTTTCTCGAGACGACGCCGGAGGATCTCGACGAGGCCTTTCGGCTCAACGTCTCCGCGAGCTTCGCCCTCACCATGCGGGCCGTCCCGCACCTGCTGGAGAGCGACAACGCCTCGGTGATCAACCTCAGCTCGCGGATGGATCGGCTCGTCGCCCGCGGGCTCCTCACCTACGGCACGGTCAAGGCTGCGGTGAGCCACATGACCCGCCTGCTCGCCGCCGAGCTCGCACCCCGGATCCGGGTGAACGGCATCGCTCCGGGGGTCGTCGCGACGCCGGGAGTCGACGGCGCGCGGGACGCGCCGACCCGGGAGCACATCCTGGACCGGACGCCGCTTCACCGGCTCGCCACGGTCGATGACGTCGCCCGGGTCGCCGTGTGGCTCGCGTCGCGGGACTCGAGCTACATCACGGGCAAGATCATCGAGCTGGACGGCGGCGCGGAGGCCCCGGTGTTCCCGGACGATTCCCCGGACATGTCGGCTCGCTGAGCCGCCGTACAATCACGCGATGGACCTGAGCGTGCTCTTCCTGGGGACGGCTGCCTCGGCGCCGACGGCCCGGCGGGGGCTGGCCGCGTCGCTCATCCGCCGGGGCGGCGACCGCATGCTCGTCGACTGCGGCGAGGGCACCCAGCGCCAGATGCTGCGGTCGGGGGCGGGGCTCGTGGACGTCGAGGAGATCCTGATCACGCACTGCCACGCCGACCACTTCCTCGGCCTGCCCGGGCTCCTGAAGACCTACGGGCTGCGCGCCCGCGAGGCGCCGCTGCGCCTGTGCGGCCCGGCCGGCCTCGGGGCGCTCATGACCACGATGGCCCCCCTGGTGGGGCGGCTGCCGTTCCGGCTCGAGCTGGTCGAGCTGAGCCCCGGCGACGAGCTCCCGCACGACGGCTACCGGATCGCCGCGTTCGCGACCGACCACGGCGTCCGCAGCCTCGGCTTCGCGCTGATCGAGGAGGAGCGGCCGGGCCGCTTCGACCTGGAGGCCGCCCGGAGCCTCGGCGTCCCCGAGGGGCCGATGTTCGGGAAGCTGCAGCACGGCCAGGCGGTGACGCTCGAGTCCGGCCGGACGATCGCCGCCGCCGACGTCGTCGGCCCGGGCCGCCCGGGCCGCCACATCGTGTTCTCCGGCGACACCCGGCCATGCCGGGCCCTGTTCGACGCCGCTTTGGGGGCCGACCTCCTCATCCACGAGGCGACCTTCCTCGAGGAGGAGCGCGAGCGGGCGGCCGAGACCGGCCACACGACCGCGATGCAGGCGGGACGGCTCGCCCGCGATGCCGGGGTGCACCTGCTCGCGCTCACCCACATCTCGACCCGCTACCTCGGCCGCGAGATCGCCGCCGAGGCGACGACCGAGTTCCCGAACACCGTGGTGCCGCGCGACTTCGACACGATCGAGCTGCCGCTGCCCGAGCGCGGACGCCCGCAGCTGGTGCGCGAGAGCGACCGCCACGTCCCGCCGCAGGCACCCGCGCCCGCCCCCGCCGGGTGACGCTCGACTTCGACCCACTCGCCGCCGACTACGACCGGCTGCGGCCGGCCGGCCGGGCCTGGGAGGAGCTGTCGACGCGGACCCTCGCCCTCCTCGGCGACTTCCGCCGCCTCGTCGACGTCGGCTGCGGCACCGGCCGCTTCGCCGCCTTTGCGAAGGCCCGGCGCGGCGCCCGGGTGTGGGGGGTTGATCCATCCGCCGAGATGCTCCGCCAGGCGCGGGCGCGCACCGACGCCGGCGGGATCGGCTGGAAGCGGGCGCCGGCCGAGCGGCTGCCGTTCACGGCCGGCTGGTTCGACGCGGCGCACATGCACCTGGTCGTCCACACGCTGCCCGACCGGCCGGCCGCGCTGACCGAGATCGCGCGCGTCCTCATGGCGGGCGGCCGGATCGCGATCGCGACGTTCGCGATCGAGCACTTCGCCCGCTTCTACCTGAACCCGTACTTCCCGTCGATCGCATCCGTCGACGGCGCCCGCTTCCCCGAGCCGGGCGTGCTGGCGGGAGAGCTGGGGGAGGCCGGCTTCCGCGACGCGGCGGTCGAGCGGATCAGCCAGCCGGTGACCGCCGACCCACGGGACGTGCTCGAGCGCGTGCGCGGCCGCTACATCTCGACGCTCCACCTGCTCGAGCCGTCCGAGTACGCCGCCGGCCTGGCCCGGCTCGAGCGCGACGTCGCCGCCGGCAGCGGCCCGTTCGCGTACTCGCTCGAGTGGGCGCTCGTCACCGCCACCCGTGCATGACGTGGGGACTGTCCCCGATGTGCCGGGGACAGTCCCCGGTTTGTCGCACGTCGGCTAGCCCAGGATCTCGCGCATCCCGGCCGCGAACGCCGCGCCGCCGCCGTTGGCCGGATGGCGCACGTAGGTGCCGTCGCCGCCGAGGACGGACTCCGCGATCCGGCCGACGGCGACGACCGTCGCGGGCCGGACGAGGCCGATCAGGCGGCGGGCGAACGCCGCGCCCAGCTCGACCTCGAGCACGTTGGGGCGGCGGTTCGAGAGCGGTTCGCCGGGGCGGTGAGGATGGGTCGGCACGGTGTTCCAGAGGATCACCCGCCGCTCGGCCCCGAGCTCCTCGAGGACCCGGTGCACGATCGTGCCCGACGGCTCGCTCCAGCGCCGGGCCGTGCACGTCGGCTGGTACGGGTCGCCCCACCGGGCCAGGTCGCGCTCCGACGTGAACGCGATGCCCGACCAGCGCATGCCCTGGAAGCCCGCGGCCTCGCCGAGCGCGACCACGTCGGCGTCCGACCGCTCCGCCAGGTACGCCCGCAGGTTCGCGATCCGGGCCTCGCCGGCGCCGGGGCAGTCGTCGGGGCCGGCCTCGGCATACTGGTTGAACGTCGCCCCGATGCGGGCCCGGGCGAGGTCGGCGAGCAGGTCGTCCACGCCCGAAACGCTACCGGCGGCCACCGCGCGCCGTCCGCGCAGGCTGGTATGGTCTCTTCCGGCGCCGCGAGCGGTGCCACGGCCGAGAGCCACCTTTAAGTCCGCGCCCAGTGAGGCCGGGAAGGAGTTGCATGTCGACCACAGAGGCCGAACGCGTGCTGCTGAACGAGGACGACCTCCAGCGCACGCTCCGCCGCATCGCCCACGAGATCGTCGAGAGCCATCCCGACATCTCCGCGCTCGCCCTCGTCGGGATCTACACCCGCGGCGTCACGATCGCGCAGCGCCTCCGCGCCCTGATCGAGCAGTTCGCCGGAGCCGCGCCCGCGACCGGCGCGCTCGACATCACGTTCTACCGCGACGACGTCGCCGTGCGCTCGGGCGAGCAGCGCGCGCATCCCCAGCCGGTGGTGAAGGCCACCCGGCTCGACTTCCCGCTCGAGGGCAAGTCGGTGGTGATCGTCGACGACGTCCTCTACACGGGCCGCACCATCCGGTCGGCGATCGAGGCGCTCTTCGACTACGGCCGCCCCCAGCGGGTCCAGCTGGCCGTGCTCGTCGACCGTGGCCACCGCGAGCTCCCGATCCGCCCCGACTACGTCGGCAAGAACCTGCCCACCGCCCGCCGCGAGCGGGTGAACGTCGAGCTGCTCGAGGTCGACGAGGTCGACCGCGTCGTGCTCATCCACCCGGAATAGGAGCGTCGTGGAGCTCTATCCC
>JAICJM010000253.1 GCA_025928435.1 Thermoleophilia bacterium | reverse complement strand
GGAACTTCTTCGGGTTCTCGAGGAACTCCTTGATCTCCTGCAGCTCCTCGACCGCCTCGTCGACGCCGGCAACGTCCTTGAACGTGATCTTGGGCGAGTCGACGGACATCCGCTTGGCCCGGCTCTTGCCGAAGCTCATCACCTTCGAGCCGCCGCCCTGCATCTGGTTCATCAGGAAGATCCAGAAGACGAAGAAGAGCAGGAAGGGCAGGATCGTGATCAGCGCGCTCCACCACGGCGAGCCGCCGGCCTTGGCGCCGTCGATCGCGACGTTGTTGTCCTTCGCGGCGGCGAGCTCCTGGTTCAGGAGCGCGACGGACGGGACGCCCACGCTGTGCGTGCTGTTGTCGCTCTTTTGCGTGTAGGTGACGCTGTTCCCGGTCGGGTCCGACTTGAGCGTCTGGACGTTCCCGGACTGCGTCGCCTCGACGAGGTCAGTCCAGTTCTTGCTCGGGCCGCTGCTCGACGAGTTGACGATCTTCAGGGCGAAGAACGCGAGCACCAGCACGACCAGAATCGGAAAAAGTGCGCTCTTGAAAAGTCTGTTCACGACGTGTCGCCTACTTCCCCCGGGGATAGAGTCGGACGGCCCTGCCCGCGGTCGCCGGGAGTCGGATTACCGGTCCAACGATACCACGGGGGTTTCCAATGCCCCCGTATCGGCACGGACTGGAGAGTCCTTGACGATCGGGGGTTTCCCTGGGTATTCGTACGGGCCGAGCGCTTGGATTCGTCGCGGGGCGCCGGACACACCCGAATCCGCGACTTGCTCCCCTGTCCCGTAAGGCGGCCGACAGTCGGGGCTCCGGCGAGACCGCGCTCTCGCCGGAGCAGCATGAAGGCGGCGCAACAGAGTTAAGGAGGGGGCCAACGGGGGAACCCTGGGTTCCCCCGTTATTCAAACTCGTCGGGGAGTTTGGATTCGTCGAGGGCGGCGACGAACGGAAGGCCGCGGTAGCGCTCCCCGTAGTCGAGCCCGTATCCGATCGCGAACCGGTTGGGGATCTCGAAGCCGACGTAGCGGCACACGATGTCCGCCTTGCGCCGGGCCGGCTTCGTCAGCAGCGCGCACACCTCGACGGACGCCGGGCGGCGCGCGCGCAGGTTGCGCAGCAGGTAGGAGAGGGTGAGGCCGGAGTCGACGATGTCCTCCACGACGATCACGTGGCGGCCCTCGATGTTCGCCTCGAGGTCCTTCAGGATGCGCACGACGCCGGAGGAGTCGGTGCTGTTGCCGTAGCTCGAGACGGCCATGAAGTCGATCTCGCACGGCACCGTGATCCGGCGCACGAGATCGGCGAGGAAGAACACCGCCCCCTTGAGGACGCACACGAGCAGCGGGTCGAGCCCGGCGTAGTCGCGGGACAGCTCCTCGCCCAGTTCCTCGACCCGCGCGCGGACGGCGTCGGCCTCCACCAGCGTCTCGGCGATCAGAGGATCGTGCTCGAGGCCGGTCTGCTCGACGTTCATCCCGGCGGAGGATACCGGGTTCCGGGCGGGACGAAGGCGAGTGTGCCGCGGTCGCGGACGGCCTCGACGTCGCGGCCGAGCGAGAGCCGCTCGACGCCCTTGCGGCGGGCCGCCATCGCCTCCAGCTTGGCGGTCAGCGCGCGCGGCAGCCGCAGCGGCCGGCCGGCCGCCCGCTCGGCCGCCTCGCGCAGGACGAGCACGCGCAGCGCGCGCGGCATCTCGTCCAGGTCGGCGAGGGCGATGTGCGGCTCGACGTGCTCGCCCGCCAGCTCGCGCAGGAGCTCGTCGAGCTCGCCGAGCAGCTCCGCCGAGCGGGCCAGGTTGTGCTCCGCGCCGGGGTGCACGCGCAGGAGCGCGGGCATCACCTCGCGCCGGATCAGGTTGCGGCGCAGGCGCTCGTCCGCGTTCGTGCGATCCTCGCGCGGCTCCACGCCGTGGGCGGCGCACCAGGCGCGCGTCTCCTCGGCGGTCGCGCACAGGAGCGGGCGCACGATGCCGCCCGCCGACGGGCGCATCGCCCGGATCGCCCGCGCGCCGGACGACGACACGAGCCGGTAGAGCACCGTCTCGGCCTGGTCGGACAGCGTGTGGCCGGTCACGATCGGGCGCCCGCCGGCGTGCTCGCGGGCGGCGGCGTAGCGGGCCTCACGCGCCCGGGCCTCCAGGTTGGGCCCGTCCTCCACGTCGACCGCGACCACCGTGGCGCCGAGGCCGGCGCAGTGGGCGGCATCGGCCAGCCCCTCCGCCCCCCGCAGCCCGTGCTCGACGTGCAGTGCCTCGACCTCGTACCCCAGCTCGCGCAGGAGGCCCCAGGCACACGCGGAGTCGGCGCCCCCGGAGACGAGCGCGAGCACCGCCTCGCCCGGCTCGAGCAGCGCGTGCTCGCCGATGTAGGCCGCGACCCGGCTAGCCAGCGGTTCCGGGTCGGCCATGCTCGACCAGCACGAAGCGGCGCACGAACGTCGTCCCGAGCTCGATGTAGCGCGCGTGGGCGGCCTGGGCGGCGTCCTCGTCGCCCGCCTCGCGGGCGCGCTCGATCTCGTCCTGCAGGCCCGCCAGCCGGCTCTCGAGGCGCAGCTCGAGCTGCTGCTCGCGGGTGAGCTCGTCCTCCCGGCCGAGCAGCACGAGCGCCCGCGACCGCCACAGCGCCGCGAGCCGCTCGAGCCGGGGATCCGTGCTCGCCTCGAGCACGGCCCAGCCCCGCTCCGCCAGCGGCCGCAGGGCCTCGCGCTCGAATCGGGGACTGTCCCCGAGCAAGCGGGGACAGTCCCCACCTCGGGTCACGCGACCACCGCAGGCGCACGGGGCGAGGAGCGGCTCGACGTGGGATTCGATCCCTGCGCTGCCGAGCCGGAAGGCGCCCTCGCCCTCGATGGCCAGCCGCACGAGGCCGACCTCGAGCGAGCGCGCCGCGAGCTCATAGACCGCGCCGCACTCCCGGCAGTGCCAGGGATCGGAGCGCGCGGCCGGGATCATGCGTGGACGGTAGCCAAAAACCGGCGCACGGCGGTCGTGAACGCGTACGGCGCCTCCAGCATCGGCATGTGCCCCACTCCCGGGAGCACCTCCTGGCGGCCGTGCAGCGCCGCCGCCAGCGGCGGCCCGCTCTCCCAGCCGCTCGAGTCGAGGTCGCCCCAGAGCACGAGCGCCGGGGTCGAGACGGCGCCGGCGAGGGCGGGCAGGTCGAGGTCGGTGAGCGGCCCCAGCACCCTGGTGACGACCGGCGCCGCCCGGCCCGCGTCGCGGAGCATCCGCCGGCCGAGCGCCGGCTCGAGCCCGTCGAGCCCGGCCATGCCGACGAACCAGCCGAACACCGCCCGGCGCGACGGCCCGAGCGCGACGGCCGCCCCGCCCCAGGCCGGCTCGGTCAGCGCGAGCACCCGGTGGAACGGCAGCACGCGGCGGGCCCGGCGCAGCTGCAGCGGCACCATCCCCACCGGCGAGCACGCGACGATCCCGGCGACGGGCCGCTCCGCCGCCCACGCCACCGCCACGGGCGCCCCGAAGGAGTGGCCGAGGACGACCGGGCGCTCGACACCGGTCGCCTCCGTGGCGTCGGCCATCACCCGCGCCGCCTCCGGGAACGAGAACGGCTCGACCATGTCCGAGCCGCCATGGCCCGGCAGGTCGATCGCGACCACCCGGTGCGTCCGCGCGAGCCACTCGGCGTACGGCTCCAGGTACGCCCGCGAGCCGGTCAGGCCGTGGAGCAGGACGACCGCCGGCCCCCGCCCCCACTCCGTCAGTTTGACACGCCGGCCGGCGACGGCCAATGTCCGCTCATGCACTCCGAGGACGCTACCAGCGCCGCCGCGGATGCCGAGTACCGCCGCCGCAGCACGCTGAACTGGGAGCAGGCCGCCGCCGGCTGGATCTCGGAGCGGGAGCGGATGCGTGAGCGCATGACCCCGGTCACGGAGTGGCTCGTCGACCACCTCGAGCTGAAGCCGGGTCTCAGCGTCCTCGAGCTCGCCGCCGGCCCCGGCGACGTCGGGATCCGGATTGCAGAATCGCTCGCCGGCGACGGCCAGGTGATCGTCTCCGACCGCGCGGCCGCGTTGGTCGAGGCGGCGGGCCGCTGGGCGCGGGAGCGCGGCGCGCAGGGCGTGCAGGCACGCGTGCTCGATGCCGAGTCGCTCGACCTGCCCGACGCGGCCGTCGACCGGGTCGTGTGCCGGTTCGGCTACATGCTCGTGCCCGACCGTGACGCCGCCTTCCGCGAGACGCGGCGGGTGCTGCGGCCGGACGGCCGGCTCGCCTTCGCGGTCTGGGCCGAGCGGGAGCGGAACGAGTGGGCGACGACGCTCTGGGACGTGCTCGAGAGCTCGACACCGCTCCCGCCCGCCCGCCCCGGCGGGCCCGGCATGTTCGCCCTCGCCGACCGGCGGGTCGTGGAGGAGGCGCTCACCGGGGCCGAACTCGAGCCGCGGACGATCGACGAGATCCCGGTCGAGTGGCGCTACCCGGACTTCGAGGGCTACTGGCGCTCGGCCGTTGCGGTGAACGGCGGCCTGACCCGGCTGCTACCGACGCTCTCCGAGAAGGAGGTGTCCGACCTGGCCGCCGAGATCCGCGGGGCGATCGAGCGCTTCCGCGCCGGCGAGGGCTATCGCCTCCCCGGGCTCGCCCTCGGCGTCGCCGCTTCCCGGTAAGCTCTGCGGCCGTGCCGATCCACCTGCGCGCGAACG
>JAICJM010000191.1 GCA_025928435.1 Thermoleophilia bacterium | reverse complement strand
CCTTCTCGTAATGTTGGGCTGGAAAATGGCGAGCGAAAACCGAGCGCATGCAAGGACTAAAGGGAGCCGATACCGGGTTGTATTGGCGCGACCGAGGACACCGCAGCGCGACGGTTTGCAGCCGCCAGAACGGGTCAGACATTGCGAGAAGGCCCACTAGCTCATCCCGCCCCGTGCAGGAAGGGGGCGTACGAGATGCCGACGATCAGCCCCTCGGACGACAGGAGCCGGGCGACCGTCTGGCCCCACGGCTCCTCGCGGGCATCGTGCACGAGCTCGAACCCGGCGTCGCGGAGCTCGGCGGCGGCGTCCGCGACCGCGGCGGCATCCGCCACCTCGAACTCGACCGACGCCTGCGGGACGGTCACGTCCTGCGGCCACTCCGGCCGGCCGAAGCACGCCTGCGCCGCCTCGGCGAGCGGCCAGACGCCGAAATGCTTGGCGCCGCCGACACGCTCGCTGTGGAAGTAGTCGCCGCCCGCGGCCGCCTCGAGCGGCAGCCCGAGCGCGTCGACGTAGAGCTCGCGGCTGCGGGCCGGGTCGGGCGCGATGACGGCGAAGCCGGCGATGAACTCGATCTCCATGAGTGTCCTCCGATTGTCGTTCGGGAAGACCGCACGCTACGGCCGTCGGCGCGCGGCGCTTGAACGAATCGGACGTCCTTGCGGGGAGTAGAGTCGCCACATGACCGATCCCGCCAAGGCTTCATTCGCCGCCGTGCGCCTGGCCGACGTCCAGGTCGTGACGGACATCGACCCGGACTACCCCGACGCGACCGACGGCGACTTCCACCTCGTCCGGCGCCATTTCGACATCCGCGCGTTCGGCGTGAACGCCATCACGGGGGACGCCGGCGACGAGATGGTGGAGCCGCATCACGAGCGGGACGACGAGGACAACCGCACCGACGGCCACGAGGAGCTGTTCGCGGTGATGAGCGGCCACGCCGTCTTCACCGTGGACGGCCAGGACGTCGACGCCCCCGCCGGCACGCTCGTCTTCGTACGCGACCCCGCGCTCATCCGCACCGCCCGCGCGGCCGCCGACGGCACGTCGATCCTCGCGGTCGGAGGCAAGCCGGGAGTCGCGTATGCGCTCTCCCGCTGGGAGCGGGACCTGCCGGTTTGACGCACCGGGCGCGCGGGAACAGCCGGACCGTACATCGGTCACGAGGAGGATGGCGATGAGCGCGAGCGAGACCGGCGAGATCACCGGCACGAAGGACAAGGACTACAACATCATCTGGTTCACGGAGTCGTGTCTCTCCAACGTCCTGCGCCTGGAGACGTACATCCAGGACGCGGAGCGCGCGAGCGACTCGGAGCTGGCGGAATTCTTCCGCCGCGCCCAGGGTGAGAGCCGCAAGGGAGCCGAGCAGGGCAAGCAGCTGCTCCGCGCGCGGCTGAGCTGAGCGCCGCGGCCGAGCGGGTTCAGGCGGCCGCGAGCGCGCGCTCGAGCTCCGCGCGGCCCATCTTCGAGCGGCCCTCGATCCCGGCTTTGGCGGCCCGGCGCCGCAGCTCCTCGAGCGTGGGGGCCTTCTTCGAGTTGCCCTTGCCGCGCGAACCGCCCGCTCCCAGGGACGCCCGCAGCGCCTCCATGAGGTCGGGGGCCGTCTCGGCCTTGGGAGTCTCGGGCACCTCGATCTTCTGGCCGCGCGCCTTCTTGCGGATGACGCCCATGAGCTGCTGCCGGTAGGGGTCCTTGTACCGGCCGATGTCGAAGTCTCCGGCCATCTGGTCGATCAGGTCCCGCGCCATCTTGAGCTCGCGCCGGTCGATCCGCTGGCCGCCGGGCCTGTGCTCCTTGTGCGAGCGCACCTCGTCGGCGAAGTAGAGCTTCTCGAGCAGGAGGACGCCGTCGCGGCTGCGCAGGCAGCCGAGGTGCTCGCGCTGGTGGAAGATCTACGAGCAGACGGCCGCCAGTTCTGACGTCTCGAGCGCCGCCGCGAGCAGCGCGTAGACGTGCCCGGCGCCCTCGTCGGCAGGCCCGAGGAAGAACGTGCGCTCGAAGTGGATCGGGTCGATCTGGTCGAGCGGCACGAAGTCGAGCGCGGTGATCGCGTGGTAGCCCTCGGCGCGGGCGGCTTCGAAGTCGCTGTCGTCCATGAGAACGGTCTTGCCCTTGAGGTCGAACGCCCGCGCGATCTCCTTGTCGGGCACCGGCTTCTTGTGGCGCTTGCAGACCTTCTCGTAGCCGATCGGCGCCATGTCGGGCTTGTGGACGAGGTGGAAGTGCAGCGTTCGCTCCGAGGTCGCGGCATACATCGCCACGGGTGCGTTCACCAGGCCGAAGCTGATCGAGCCCTTCCAGATTGCGCGCGGCATCGAGTCCCAGTGGTCGCCGGTCCGCTCGCGCCGTTGGTACCCGGTCGAGGTAGTCGAGATGCGCGGGCCGAGCACCCATCCCGATAGGATCGATCGCAGTCGCATGAGCACGGGCGAGCCAACCCAGGAGCAGGTCGAGGCCTACCGGCGCGACGGTTTCCTCGTCGTCGAGCGGTTCCTCGCGGACGACGAGGTCGAGCGCGTGCGCGAGCATTTCGAGCGCGCGTTCGCGCACGACTGGGAAACCGGGCTCTCGCCCGACGAGGTCAACTACCGGCCGGGCCAGACCCCGCCCGATCTCACCCGCCAGCTGTGCAACGTGTGGAAGGCCGACCGCGTGCTGGCCGCCACCACGCTCGCCCGCCGCAACGCGGCGTTCGCCGTGCGACTCGCAGGCGTGCCCGGGTTCCGGCTGGCCCACGACAACGCCATCTGGAAGCCGCCGTCGGGCACGGCGCTGCTCTGCCACCAGGACGCCGCGTACTGCGAGTGGCTCGACCCGCCGAACATGACGACCTGCTGGATGGCGCTCGACGACACCGCCGCCGACACCGGCACGATCTTCTACGTGCGCGGCTCGAACCACTGGCCGCGCTCGCCGATCGGCGGCAGCTTCCACGCCCCCGACGACTGGCTCGGCCACGTGCGCGCGGTCAAGCCGGCCGATGCCGAGCTCGAGCTGGTGCCGATCGAGGTGCCCGCCGGCGGTGCCGCGTTCCACCACGGCTGGACGTTCCACGGCAGCCCGCCGAACGAGCGCGCCGACGCTCAGCGGCGCGCCATCATCAGCCACATGATCACGACCGACACCCGCTGGAACCCGGCCCGGCCACACCCGATCTACTCGCGCTACCGGCGCCCCGACGAGCGGGAGATCGACGAGGCGTTCTTCCCCGTCATGTGGCGGGAGGACGGCTACCGCTCGCCCTGGGTCGACGAGTGGTGCGGCGTGCCTGCTCCGGCCTGAGGCCGGCACGGCGGGTCAGTTGCGAAACGGGAACTTCATGGAGTGGAAGCGCCGGTTCCGATCGGTCGCGTACTCGCCTCGCTGGAGTTCCTCGGAGTCGTCCTTCATCAGCCACATCAGCGCGAGGGCGACGGCGGCGAAGACGCCGATCGTGCCGGCCCAGAAGGGCCCACCGAGGATGCCCGCGACGAGCGTGGGAAGCACGCACACGAGCACCACGCGGATGATCCGGCCACGGTTCCAGAACGGCTCCATACCGGCAGCCTAGTACCAGGGGTGCGCCGGTCAGGCGACCCGGCGGCGGTGACACGGCCGGTCCCGGCGATCCTTGTCAGAGCCAGGCGATCCTCGGGGCGACTGCTACCCTGTGTACTCAGGGGAACGCCCGCCGCCTGGTCGTGCGCACGGCCTCCACGCAGCTTGCCGATCTCGCGAGAGACGATCCACGTGGTCGTCCGATGGAGAGGACTGACATGGAAGCCGAACCCGACGCCACGACCGGTGCCGAGGGGCCAGAGGACACAGCCGCGTTGCCCGAAGTCGCGGAAGCTCCCGCCCGCAGGCCGCGACTGAAGACCTTTACGCGGCTGGCGCGATTCTCGCCGCACACCAGGCGGTGGCATTCGATCGATCCAGCCTCTCGCGAGCGAGGCGATGGCACAGGCAACGAGGTGTCCAGGGGGAGTCGCTGATGGCCCGGTGCGGATCGCGGTGAGGGAGTTTCGCGTCTTCGAATACGACGTCGTGCCGGTTGCCGTCACACGAGGCGCAGGAGCGACGGAGTCGGGACAGGAATGGGAGCACCTTCGCGCCGCGCTCAACGAGCGTGGCAACCGCGGATTTCGTGTGGTCGCGGTCACGGATGGCCCCGAAGGGCGGGCCGTCATCATGGAACGCGAGATCGATGCCGCCGAGGCCGAACCGCGCTCCATCACGCAGGCGGCCGAGAACATCACCTGGGAATCGTCTCGCGACTGACGGACACCCGACCCCCGCGGGGGTTGGGACGGCGGGACAGCTGGGCCGATATGGCGGGCGCATCTTCGAACGCATGCGCCCGCCGATCGACCGATATGGGGGGTTAGCTCTTGGCGATGGTGACGCCGAGGAACATCCCGACGACGAGCGCGACTGCGCCCGCAGCCATGGTCGCCCAGGTTCCCGCGTGGGCGGCTGCCTCGGTCGCCTGGGCGCCGGAGAGCGTCGCGGCCTGAGTGGCCTCGGTCCCGGCATGGGTGGCGGCCTGGACGGCCTGCGCCTTCTCCAGGTCGGACAGGCGCTGGGTGAGTTGATCGACGTCGGACTGATCAGCGGTGGCGGAGGTCGTGCCGTTCTCGGTCATTGTGTTCATGTGATGCTCCGGTCGTAGTGGGGGCAGTTCAGGATTGGGCCGCCTCTCTCCTTGGAGAGGTTCCGCCGCGCCGCGGACGCGGCGCGGCGGTGTGGTCGCTAGCCGGTGACGGGCTGACGGTTCGACGTATCGCCGGCGCCGAGCATCCTCGGCAGGAGCACCAGCTCGTACACGGCCGCGAGGCCGACCAGGACGTAGATGATGCGGCTGACGGCGTTGGTCTGGCCGAAGTCGAGCCCGCCGCAGATCCAGGCGACGAGGTCGAACTTGAAGATCCCGACCAGGCCCCAGTTCAGGCCGCCGACGATCAGCAGCAGCCGGCACAAGCTGTCCAGCCTGTTTCGTGCATTCAACATGGGTAGTCCTTTCGCATAGCGCGGACAGATGAACGATGTATCCGACCGTGCAATGGCGGCTACCCGCCCCGAAGGAGGGCGATCACCCTCGCCGAAAACGCGTGTTCCGAGCTGCCGGCGACAACTGCACGTCGGCCGGCGCGGGGCGAGGGTCTGGCCTCGAGGCGGCAATGCGTCTGTACCCTTCCCGGGCCTCTCCCAAACCGCCAACGCCCGGGGCGTCCGGCGGCGTCCCGATAATCGAGGGCGATGGGCGAGCCCAGCGCACCCGCAGAGCCTGCCGGTCGGCCGGATCCCGAGCGTCTGGCGGCAGCTGTATGCGAGGCGCGGGACGACGCGGCGCCGTTCGGGCTGGTGGCCGCCGTCACCCTCGTGGTTCTGGGACTCGTCAGCAGGCATGCCAACTGGGATCTGTTGGGTCACCGCCTGTGGTGGATATGGCTGGTCGTCGCCGTTCCGTACGTCTGCCTTGCCGCGACGCTGGTCTTCGGGCTGGGACGGCTCGTGCGGCATGACCGGAGGCGGGAGGTCGTGATCGCGCTGCTCGTGCTCGTATGGGGGTGCAACGTCCTGGGGGTGGGCGTCCTGGTGGTCTCGCTGGTGTCCCGCTCGGGCGTGCACATGACGGGCCGGCAGCTGCTCGTCAGCGGCGGCGTCGCGTGGTTCACCGACGCGGTCGCGTTCGGGCTCGCCTACTGGGAGCTCGACTGCGGCGGCCCGCTCGCTCGTGCGCTCGCGACGGGGCCCCGAAAGCCCGACTTCCAGTTTCCCCAGGATGAGAATCCTCACCTCGCCCGGGACGGGTGGGGGCCACGACTGTGGGACTACTTCTACATCTCGCTGACGAATTCGATCGCGTTCAGCCCGACCGACTCCATGCCGCTCACGCGCGTCGCAAAAGCATTCATGGCCGCCGAGGCGACGCTGTCTGCGGCCACCATTCTTCTGGTTGCGGCACGCGCTGTGAACATCCTCGCGTAGACGGACGGCCGGCGTCTTCGTCAAACGCGTGGCCCGTGCGAACCTCAGCGTGCACAGGTCTCGGTGTTTGCGTTGAGGTGGCGCAGCGCGCCGGGGGCGTTGGAGTAGCAGGGGAGCGTGTCGGCGAGGCCGACCAGGTCGAGCAGGCGTGTGGCGGGCGATTCGCCGTCTCCGGTGGCAATGGCGACGTGGAGATGGGTGGATTCACGAGACCGTTCCCACCACCGAACCAGCCATGCGATGACCTGCGAGTCGATGAATGTCGCGCGGGACAGATCGATCACGACACTGGTGCCGGACGCGGCGATCCGCTCCATTTCCTCGTCGAGCCTCTCGCGGGTTGTGATGTCGTGCTCGCCGGTGAGGGCGAGCACCCAGATTGCGCCGTTTCGCGTGAGTGATGTCCTGCCTGGCTCCTGGGCCGTCATGATTCCCCCCTGGGGATTCTGCGCGGGTCGGTTTCGCGGATGATCCGGCGAGCCTTCGACGTGATCTTCTCGACCACCGTGAACAGCGGGTGCTCGCGGACCACGTACTCGGCTTCGGGGTTCTCGTGGTTGGGCGCAACCGCGAATCGGGTCGAGTAGTCGCGCACCGCTTCGTATTCGAAGACGGTCAGGCTGATGGACTTCTCGCAGGAAGCGTCGCCGCACTCGCACACGATGGCGACCATCCCGCCTTCGGTCGGGAAGCGCTTGTTCTCGTGCAGGATCCATTCGTTGCGGTCGCGGAAGGCGGCCTCGTTGCGGATCTCCTGCTCGTGCCAATCATGGATCATGGCCCGCTCGCTTGGGGCCGCCGCGTGGGGCGGCGTCCGCGGGGTGTCTCGGTCATGGCAAACTCCTGCTGTTGAGGGCTGATCGCCGACCGAGGGTGAAAGCCGGTCCCTTCGCGGCGGACAGGTGTGTCCCCGCGCAGCCGTGGGCTGGAGCTGTCCGCACAGTCTACTCCTAAGTGCGTCCCGGCGTGCGTACGATCGCGCCGGGGTGTTCCCGCGGGTCGGGGCACGGGTTATCGGCGACCGTCGCACGGGTAGAATCCTCGGGTGCCGAGCGCGTCCCAACCGATGCACCTGCGCGTCCTCGTCGCCGACCAGCGATCGGAGCGACTGGCGGGCATCTCCAAGGTCATCACGAGCCTTGGCCACCGGGTGGTGGCCGAGGCCACCGACACCGCCAGGGTCGCCGCCATCACCGCGGACGAGCTGCCCGACGTCGCCATCGTCTGTCTGGACGAGTCGTCCGAGCATGCGCTGGACATGATCCGCCAGATCGTGCGCGAGAGCGCCTGCCCTGTGATTGCGCTGCTCGACGTCGAGGACGCCGCCTTCATCAACGAGGCCGCCCAGAT
>JAICJM010000292.1 GCA_025928435.1 Thermoleophilia bacterium | reverse complement strand
CGCCCGCGGCGCTCGAGGCCGCGAAGCAGGACCGGGGGTGATGGCGTCAGATCCTGAACCTAACGGCGGGGCCGAGCCTCGCCCGCGGCTGTCCCGCGAGAAGTTCGACAAGGAGCTCCGCAAGCTCCAGCGCGAGCTCGTGATCATGCAGGAGTACGTGCGCGCGGAGGGGCTGAAGATCGTCGTCGTCTTCGAGGGCCGCGACGCCGCCGGCAAGGGCGGGGCGATCAAGCGCATCGCCGAGCGCACGAACCCGCGCGCGCTGCGGATCGCGGCCCTGCCCACGCCGACCGAGCGCGAGCGCAGCCAGTGGTACTTCCAGCGCTACGTCGCCCACCTGCCGGCGGCCGGCGAGATCGTCCTGTTCGACCGCAGCTGGTACAACCGCGCCGGCGTCGAGCGGGTGATGGGCTTCTGCACCGACGCGGAGTACGACGAGTTCATGCGCACCTGCCCGGAGTTCGAGCGCATGCTGGTGCGATCGGGGATCCTGCTCGTCAAGTACTGGTTCTCCGTCTCCGACGAGGAGCAGGAGCGGCGCTTCCAGGCCCGCGTCGACGATCCGATGCGGCGCTGGAAGCTCTCGCCGATCGACCTCGAGTCACGCGCGCGCTGGGTCGAGTACTCGCGGGCGAAGGATGAGATGTTCCTGCGCACGGACATCGCCGAGGCGCCCTGGTGGGTGGTCGAGGCCGACGACAAGCGGCGCGCGCGGCTGAACTGCATCCACCATCTGCTCTCGGCGATCGACTACCGCGATCTGACCCCCCCGCCGCCGGAGCTCCCGCCGCGCGAGCAGAGCGACTACGTGCGCCCGCCGATGGACACGCAGCGGTTCGTGCCCGAGGTGTACTAGGCGGTCGCGCCCGACACGGTCCGCCACGACTGCCAGGTGATGCGCAGGATGAGGATCGTGATCGCGAGGCCGATCAGCGGATCGGCCACCGTTGCCCCCAGCGCGACCAGGCCGGCGCTGGCGACGACCCCGAGCGAGACGATCCCGTCGGCGCGGGCATGCTGGCCGTCGGCGACCAGAGCGGGGCTGTTCAGGCGCCGGCCGGCCCGGAGCCGGTAGCGGGCGGCGAGCTCGTTCCCGGCGAATCCGATCGCGCCGGCGAGGGCCACCAGCCCGAGGTGCGTGAGGTGCTCCGGGTGGATGAACCGCTGCACCGTCTCGTACAGCGCCACACACGCCGAGACCGCGATCGCGAGCACGACGGCCACGCCGGCCCAGCGCTCGCCACGTGGCGAGCGCAGGAAGAAGGCGACGCCGAGGGGGAGCGCCGTGAGCGCGTCGCCGTAGTTGTGGATCACGTCGGCCAGCAGCGCCACGCTCCCCGACGCGACGAAGACCGCGGTCTGCGCGAGCGCGGCCGTCGCGAGCACCGCGAGGCTCACCGAGACGGCGCGGACACCCTCGCGTGAGCGGCTGATGGCGGGGTCGACCATCCCGTGCGCGTGTCCGTGGGCGTGATCATGGTGATGGGTATTCATATGCGCGGACGTGCATGCTAGCCTGTCCAGTCATGGCACACGGCGTCCAGGGCGAGGCGGCACCCGGCCCCATCGATGCGGCCACGGCCGGCGACGTTGCCACGGCGATGCAGGCCCTGGCGGCGCCGAGCCGCGTGCTGATCCTGGGCCGCCTGCGCACGGGCCCGTGGAGCGTCGGGGAGCTGGCCCGCGAGGTCGGGATGTCACAGCCGGCCGTCTCGCAGCAGCTCCGCATCCTGCGGCACCTGGGCCTGGTCGTGGGCGTGCGCCGTGGCCGCAACGTCGTCTACGAGCTCCACGACGATCACGTGGCCGCGCTCGTCGACGAGGCCGTCTACCACGTCGAGCATCTGCGCTTGGGGTTCCGCGGCCGGTCGCGCCAGGCGACCGGAGAGGTCAGCGCCGCCGCCGGGCCGGGTCGCTGACGCTCCGCGGCGTCCAGCCGGCGTCGGCCGGGTTCAGGTTCGTGCCCGGCGGGACGATCTCGTCGATCCGGTCGAGCACCGACGGATCGAGGTCGACGTCGGCGGCTCCGAGCTGGCTCTCGAGCTGCTCCATCGTGCGGCAGCCGATGATCGCCGCCGTCACCCCGGGGTGGTTGACGACGAACGCGAGCGCCATGTGGATCGGCTCGAGGCCCGCGTCCGCGGCGACCGTCGCCAGCGACCGGGCCGCGTCGAGCTTGGCCTGGTTGGACGGCAGGCTCATGTCGAACCGGGCCGGGATGCGCTCGGCGCGGTTGCTTCCCGGCTTCGGCAGGTCGTCGCGGCCGGACAGCCATCCTCCCGCGAGCGGGCTCCAGCAGATAGTCCCCATCCCGTAGCGCTCGCACACGGGCAGCACGTCGGCCTCGATCCCGCGCACGAGCATCGAGTAGGGCGGCTGCTCGCACACGAACCGCTCCCGGCCGCGGCGCTGCGCCGTCCACTGGGCCTCGACGATCGCGTGGGCGGGGAAGGTGGAGCTGCCGAGGTAGCGCACCTTGCCGGCGTGGACGAGGTCGCTCAGCGCGCCGAGCGTCTCGTCGATGTCGACGTCGAGCTCGGGCCGGTGCACCTGGTAGAGGTCGATCCAGTCGGTGCCGAGCCGGCGCAGGGAGTCCTCGACCGCGCGCACGGTCCAGCGCCGCGAGGTGCCCCGGCGGTTGCGGTCGTCGCCCATCGGGCCGTGAAACTTGGTCGCGAGCACGACGTCGTCGCGCCGGCCGCGCAGGGCCTTGCCGACGATCTCCTCCGCCTCGCCGAGGGCGTACACGTCGGCCGTGTCGACGAAGTTGATCCCGGCATCGAGCGCCCGGTGGATGATGCGGATCGAGTCGTCGTGATCCGGGTTGCCCCAGGGGCCGAAGAGCATCGTGCCGAGGCACAGCGTGCTGACCTGGACGCCCGTGTGGCCGAGCTGGCGGTAGCGCATCACTGCCGCCACTTCACGGAGCAGCCGACCGGCTCGGTGAGCGGCTCGGCGACGGGCTCGCCCGCCAGCACCGCGTCGAGCGCGGCCCGCAGCCAGGCGGCGTCGAGCGACTCGTCGCGGTGGTCGGCGTCGGGCGCGCCCCGGTAGGCGAGCCGCCCCTCGGCGTCGACCACGTAGACGTCCGGCGTCACCCGCGCGCCCCACGTCCGGGCCACCTCCTGCGAGGCGTCGTGCAGGTACGGCCCCGCGAACTCGCCCGCCTCGACCCGCGCGCGCATCGCGTCGGGCGCGTCGCGCGGGTACCGGTCGGCGTCGTTGGGGCAGATCTGGAGCGTGCGCACCCCGCGACCCCCGTAGTCGCGCGCGACGGCGTTGATGCGGCCGTGCCACGCGAGCGCGTACGGGCAGTGGTTGCACGTGAAGACGACGACCGTCGCGGCCGCGCCGTTGTCCCGTAGCGGCACGTCCGCGCCGCTGGTGTCGGGCAGCGTGAAGTCGGGCACGGGGTCGCCCGGTCGCGGTGTCATGGCCGTCCCTCCTCGCCGGTCGTGATCAGACGCCGGAGCCCGTCGCGGAGCGCCCCGGCGTCCGGGGTCGGAGAGTAGCGGCCGTCGGCAAGCTCGT
>JAICJM010000196.1 GCA_025928435.1 Thermoleophilia bacterium | reverse complement strand
GTGTCCGACCTGGCCGCCGAGATCCGCGGGGCGATCGAGCGCTTCCGCGCCGGCGAGGGCTATCGCCTCCCCGGGCTCGCCCTCGGCGTCGCCGCTTCCCGGTAAGCTCTGCGGCCGTGCCGATCCACCTGCGCGCGAACGAGGGCGACTACGCCCCTGCGGTGCTCCTGCCGGGCGACCCCCTGCGGGCCGAGCGGATCGCGCGCGAGTTCCTCGACGACGCCCGCCAGGTGAACGGCGAGCGCGGCATGCTCGGCTACACGGGCACATTCGAGGGCCGCCCCGTCTCGGTGCAGTCGACCGGCATGGGCTGCCCCAGCGCCGCAATCGTGATCGAGGAGCTGATCCAGCTCGGCGCCCGCCGCCTGATCCGGGTCGGCACCTGCGGCGGGCTCCAGCCCGACCTGCGCCTGGGCGACCTGGTGGTTGCGGTCTCGGCCGTGCCCGGCGACTCGACGGCGCTCCGCTACACCGGCGGCGAGGCCCACGCCCCCACCGCCCACTTCGGCGTCACCCACGGGCTGATCCACGCGGCCAAGGGACTCGAGCTGCGGCCGCATGTGGGCGCGATCGCGAGCTCGGACACGTTCTACGACCCCGACCCGGGCAGGCACGCGCGCTGGGCGGAGCGGGGCGTGCTGGCGGTGGAGATGGAGGCGGCCGTCCTGTTCACGATCGCGGCGATCCGCGGCGTCGAGGGCGCGTGCCTGCTGACCGTGTCCGACCTCATCGCGGGCGAGCAGCACTTCACCCGGATCTCGGACGAGGAGCTCGCCGCCGCCGTCGCGCGGATGACCAGGCTCGCGCTGCGGGCCGCCGTGGACGAGCGCTGATCTCGACCGTGCGGGCGGTCATGATCGTGAACCCGGCGTCCGACGGCGGGCGCACCGCCAGGGGGTGGCCGGAGATCGCCCGCCGCGCCCGCGACCACGGGCTCGACGTCGACGCGCGCCTGACCGAGGCGCCCGGGCACGCCGCCGAGCTGGCCCGCGCCGCCCTGCGCGAAGGAGCGGAGCTGATCGTGACCGTGGGCGGCGACGGCACGGTCTCGGAGACGGTGAACGGCTTCTTCACCGACGGCGAGCCGGTCTCGGCGGCGGCCGAGCTCGCCGTCGTCATGCGGGGCAGCGGGTGCGACTTCGCCCGCACCTTCCGCATCCCCAAGCGCACGGACGCCGCGCTCGAGGTGGCCGCGAAGGGCGCGGCCCGCACCGTCGACCTGGGCCGGGTGACATACACGGGGCACGGCGGCGGCCGGGAGACGCGCATCTTCTGCAACATCTCGAGCGCCGGCCTGACGGGCGAGGTGGCCGAGCGGGTGAATCGGTCGGGCAAGCCGATGGGGGCGACGGTCGCCTTCGCGTGGGGTGCGATCGCGACCTTCTTCGGGCACCGCAACATCCGCTTCCGCGTCCGCATCGACGAGCGCGAGCTCGACCAGGTCTCGAACAACGTGATCGTCGGCAACTGCCGCTACTTCGCGGGCGGGATGAAGATCCTGCCGATGGCGGCGCCGGACGACGGCATGCTCGACGTGCTCGTCTGGGGCGACGTCGGCAAGCTCGACCTGGCGACGAACCTGCACAGGCTCTACCGGGGCACGCACGTGAACCACCCCAAGGCCGACTTCAGCCGCGCCGTGCGGGTCGTGGTCGAGCCGGACGCGCCCGTGCCGATCGAGGCCGACGGCGAGCAACCGGGCGTCACGCCGGCGACGTTCGAGGTCGTCCCGGCGGCGATCCGCCTGCGGGTGCCGGCCGGCTAGCCCGACGCGGGCGTCTTGGGCTTCGAGCGGGTCGTGCGGGCTGCGCGCGGCGGCGCCGGCTTCTCCTCCGGCAGGCGCTTGGCCAGGTCGTTCACCGCCGCCTCGATACGGTCGAGCGACGCCTGGATGCGCGCGATGTCCTCCTGCGTCGCCAGGTGCAGTTGCGAGAGCGCGGCGGTCTGGGCCCGCTGGCGGACGGCCTGCGCGCGCTCCTTCGTGGCGGACACGGTCGGACTCTGGACGCCCTGCTGCACGCGGTTCACCGTCGCGTCCCGCGCCTCCATGACCCGGTCGATGATGCTCTTGCGGTCGTCCATTTCGGGTGCCCTCCCTAACCTCTTCCAGGGTTCCCCCAAACGGTACCAATCAGGTCGGCTGGACTCCACCCCCGGAAGCGGCATCCGCGTCGCGTATCGTTCGGGTGTGACCTGGAACGACAGCGCCGCCGAGCTCGAGGCGATCCGCCGCTGGTTCGCGCACCGCGGACTCGAGCTGTCGCTGCAGCCGTGGGGCGAGGGAGGCTGGCGGGCGTGGGTCACCGCCACCGACTCGTCGTCGGGCGCCGGCGAGTTCGTCGACGGGGCGTCGGAGCTCGACGCCGCCCAGCGCGCCCGCCGCCACCACACCGGACGCCGGTTCAAGGCGGCGGTGTCCGCCCTGGGCGACATGGCCCAGACCGAGGTCGGCCAACTCCTGATCGCCGAGGTGGCGCTCACCAAGCTGCCGCTCGGCAAGCGCCCGCTGGCCCGCCAGACGATGCTCGCGACCGGGATCTGGATGCTCGACTCGCGCCGGCGCGGCGTCGCCCGGGAGCTCGGGAGCGTCGCCGGCGACTGGATCTCGATCCACGCTGCAGAGCGCGGCATCGCCCGCCCGAAGATCGGTGACCACCCGGCGCTCCCGGCCGCCCGCCAGGCCGCCGACGACGGCCTGCGGCTTCTCCGGCGCACCCTGCGCGGGCGCTAGCGGGTGGCGCACCGCACGTCCGTGCCCATGCGGGTGCGGTTCTCGGAGACGGACGCCATGGGCGTCGCCAACAACGGCGCCTACCTGGCCTGGTTCGAGGTCGGCCGCATCGAGTTCCTGCGCGAGATCGGCCACAGCTACGCCGAGGTGCACTCGGGCGGGATGGACATGGTCGTCGTCGAGGCCCGGGTCTCCTACCTGCGCCCGCTCGCGTTCGACACGGCCTTCACGATCGAGTGCGAGTGCACCGACATCCGCGGCGCCACGTTCACGTTCTCCTACGAGCTGCGCGACGCCGACGGCGTGTGCACGCGCGGCGAGACCCGGCACGCATGCGTCGACCGCGCCCGGATGCGGGCGGTACGCGTGCCGGAGTGGCTCATCCGGGCTATCCGTGAAACCGAGGCTCTCTAGGGCCATCCCACGTGCGGCCGCCGTCGTCCGAGCGCAGGAGCAGCCCCCCGGCCGTTGACGCGTAGGCCAGCTGGGCGTTGCGCAGGTCGAACGCGACGGCGCGCACCTCGCCGGCGGACGAGGTGCGGGTGAAGGTGCGCCCGCGGTCGCGCGACAGCTCGATCCCGTCCGGCGTCGCCACGAGCAGCAGGCGCTGGTTGTCGGTCGTCGTCGCCACCGCGGTCGCCGCTCCGGCGGCGGGGATCTGCTGGAACGTGGCGCCGAAGTCGTGCGATCGCCAGAGGCCGTTGCGGCCGCAGGCGACGTAGATCGCGTCGGGCCGGTGCACGTCACCACGGACGGCCGTGATCGCGACCGCGCCCTCCGGGAGGCCGGCCGCGCGCAGCCGGCCCCAGTTGCGCGCGTTCCGCACCGAGACCCACAGGCGGCCGTTCGCGTCGAGGCCGTAGAGCCGGTTCGTGCGGTAGTACGGCGACGCGACGGCCACCAGCGGCACCCCCACCGCGCGGGGCGTGCGCAGGGTCGCCGCGCCGAATCCACCGGTCTGGACGCCGCGGCGGCCGACTGCCACGACCCGAGTCGAGAGGAAGGCGACGCCCGTCGCGCCGCCGCGCCCGGGCACGACCCGCCAGCTGTGGCCGCCGTCGTGCGAGCGGTAGACGCGCTTCCCGGTCGCCGCCCAGATCGTGCCGGAGAAGTCCGGGGCGATCGCGAGGCCGGACGCCGTCGCCGGCATGGTCACCGACGGCTCCCCCGACCGGGGGGTGCACGCCGCCGCCAGAAGTGCCGCGATCAGCGCAAAGGCGCGAAACCGCTCAACCGATCCGGTCATTAACCCGACAAAACTAGAGGACGGCACGCCCGCGCGGCGCCAGGTCGACGGCCTCGGCCGGCGGCGGCCGGCCAGACCCCGTCGTGGCCCCACCCGACCCCGCAGCCATCGCCCGCCTGCGCGCCCTCCTGGACGTGACCAGGCTCGTGCGCGCCGAGACCGACCCGAACACGATCCTCGACGCGATCGCCGAGTCGATCGCGACGTCGCTCGGATTCGACACCGTCGTCGTGAACACGTACCGGCCCGCCTGGAACGACTTCGAGGTGACGACGGTCTACGGAACCGACGACGCCAAGCGCACGCTGCTCGGGGACACGCTGCCGTGGGAGGCCTGGGAGCCGCTTCTGGACGAGCGCTTCGCCCTCGGCGGCGCGTACATGATCCCGCACGGGACCTTCGACTGGGAAGACGACATCGGCCGCCGCTACATCCCCGACTGGGAGCCGAGCGCGAGCCCGGACGCCTGGCACCCCGACGACGAGCTGTTCGTCCCGATGCGCCACACGGACGGCCACCTGCTCGGCATCCTGTCCGTGGGCGAGCCGCGCTCCGGGACGCGCCCGTCCGCGCACGACGTCGCCGGCCTGGTCGCCGTCGCCGACCACGCCGCCCTGGCGCTCCAGAGCGCCCAGGAGGCGGCCGCCGCGGCCTTCCACCGGGCGGCGCTGCGCCAGCTCCTGCAGGTGTCATCGCGGCTGACGGAGACGCTCTCCGCCGGCGCCATCCTGCAGTCGGTGTGCGAGGGCATCTCCGAGGCGCTCGGCTTCGACAAGGTGTGCATCGACCTCCCCGACCCGGTCACCGGCGTCTTCACCACCCGCGCGGCCACCGGATGGACGCTCGAGGACATGCGCCAGAACACCCCGATGACGCTCTGGGAGCTGGCGCCGCTGCTCGACCCGCCGTTCGAGCGCCAGGGGTGCTTCCTGCTCTCGCTCGAGGACGCGTCCGCGCGCCTTCCGGCGGCGCTCAAGATGCGCCGCTCCGAGCTGAACGGGCGCGGGCCGCACGCCTGGGACCGGCACTGGCTGACCGTGCCGATGTACGACCGGGACGGCGAGGTGATCGGGCTGATCTGGGCCGACGATCCGCGCAACCGGCTGCTCCCGTCGACCGAGCTGCTCCAGGCCCTGCGCGTGTTCGCGAACCAGGCCACCGCCGCGCTCGACTCCGCCTCGCGCTTCGAAGAGATGCGCTTCCTGGCCGAGCACGACCCGCTCACGCGGCTCTACAACCGGCGCGCGTTCAACCACCGCCTGCGGGTCGAGGCGTCCCGTGCCCGCCGCTACGGCACCCCGTTCGCGCTCGTCGTGCTGGATGTCGACGGGTTCAAGGGCATCAACGACGTCCACGGGCACCTGGCCGGCGACGCCGCCCTGGCCCGGGTCGCCGACCTGCTCGGCCACCTGCTGCGGGCCGGGGACGCGGCGTTCCGGATCGGCGGCGACGAGTTCGCGCTCATCCTGCCCGAGATCGACAGGGCGGCGGCCGACACGACCGTGCGCCGTATCGCCGCCCACCTGGAGCAGGTGTGCACGGCCGAGGGCCACCCTGTCACCGCCAGCTTCGGCGTCGCCGTGTTCGGCGGCGAGGTGCACGACCCGGAGGCGCTCCTGCGGGCCGCCGACGCGGCCATGTACGACGCCAAGCGCTCCGGCGAGCGCGTCCGCCTCGCGGCCTGAGAACCCCTCCCGGTTCCCCCGAAAGAGGCTTTACGGGCGCCGGCGCGCCCGCCACACTGAGATCCCGGGACACGCCCCCTGTCCCTCTGCCTGCTTCTCCCATGCCTACTCCACACCTGCAGCAGCTGTCCCGTCTGCGAGGCTTCCTCGAAGTCACGCGCCTCGTCCGCGGCGAGGACGAGCTCGACGACCTGCTCGCGGCCATCGCCCGCGCGATCTCGACGTCGCTCGGCTACGCGACGGTCGTCGTGCACCTCCACCGGCCGGCCTGGAACGACTTCGTCGTCACCACCGTGCACGGTGGGGAGACCGCCCGCGAGCAGCTCATGGGCGACGCCCGCCCGGCGGCGATGTGGGAGCCGCTCCTGGACGAGCGCTTCCAGCACGAGGGCGCCTACCTGATCCCGCACGGCGAGTTCGACTGGATCACGTACGCGCCCGGTTCGTACGTCCCCGAGGCCGAGCCCCGCGGCGAGGACGGCGCCTGGCATCCCGAGGACGCGCTGTTCGTCCCGCTGCGCCACTCCGACGGCCACCTGATCGGGATCCTCTCCGTCGACGAGCCCGAGTCGGGGGTGACGCAACGGAGCGAGGAGCTCGAGGTGCTCGTCGCGATGGCCGACCACGCCGCGATCGCGGTGCAGAGCGCCCAGGAGGCGTCGGCCGCCGCCCGCCACCGGGCCGCGCTCGAGCAGCTCCTGGCGGTCTCCTCGCGACTCACCGAGACCTTCTCGATCGACGCGATCCTGGAGTCGGTGTGCGGCGCGATCCACACCGCGCTCGAGTTCGAGAACGTCTGCATCGACCTGCCCGACCCGGACACGGGCGTCTTCCGCGCGCGCGCCGCCCACGGCTGGGCGATGTCCGACGCGGCCGTGGCCGTGCCGATGAGCCGGGCCGAGCTCGAGCGGCTCTTCGAGCCGGACGACGAGGTCGAGGGCTGCTACCTGATCGAGCACGACAAGGCCATGCGGATGCTCGCCCCCGAGCACGACACGTACCACTCGCAGATCAACGGCACCGGGCCCGAGGCGTGGCGTAATCACTGGCTGCTCGTGCCGCTCTGGAGCCGCAGCGGCGGGCTCATGGGCGTGATCTGGGCCGACGACCCGGTCGACCGCCTGATCCCGGCCGACGCCAAGCTGCAGGCCCTGCGCGTGTTCGCGAACCAGGCGACCACGGCGCTCGACACGGCCGCGCAGTACGAGGAGATGCAGTTCCTGGCCGAGCACGACCCGCTCACCCGGCTCTACAACCGGCGCGCGTTCAGCGATCGGCTCGACCTCGAGTCGGCCCGCGCGACCCGCTACGGCAGCCCGATGTCGCTCGTCCTGTGCGACCTGAACGGCTTCAAGGCGCTGAACGACACCCACGGGCACGCCGCCGGCGACGCCGCGCTCGAGCAGATCGGCACCCTCCTGCGCAGCGGCCTGCGACGCGCGGACGCCGCCTACCGCATCGGCGGGGACGAGTTCGCGCTCATCCTGCCCGAGACGTCCGCCGAGGACGCCGTCGGCGTGGC
>JAICJM010000086.1 GCA_025928435.1 Thermoleophilia bacterium | reverse complement strand
GACCAGGTAGGTCTTCGTGCGGTCGTGCTCGAGCTCCGACTGGAGCACCTTCAGCACCTCGCCCCGGTTCTTGGCCGAGGCCATGTCGATGAAGTCGATCACGATGATCCCGCCGATGTCGCGCAGCCGCAGCTGGCGCATCACCTCGCGCGCGGCCTCGATGTTGTTGCGCGTGATCGTGTCCTCGAGCCGGCCGGACGAGCCCACGAACCGCCCCGTGTTCACGTCGATGACGGTGAACGCCTCGGCGTAGTCGAAGATCAGGTAGCCGCCCGAGGGCAGGTCGACCCGCTTGTTCAGGGTCGAGAGGATGGCCTGGTCGACGCCGTGGCGCTCGAACAGCGGCACGCTGTCGGTGTAGAGCTTGATGCGGTCGACGAACTCCGGCTGCGTCGTGCGCACCCAGCCGAGGATGCGGCGGTACTGGCGCTCGGAGTCGACCACGACCTCCTGGACGTTGCGGGCCAGGAGGTCGCGGATCACCTTCAGCGACAGGTCGGCTTCCGCGTAGACGAGGCTCGGAGCCTTTGCCGGCTTCGCCCGCGTCTCGACCTGTGCCCACATCTTGTGGAGGAAGCGCAGGTCGCGCTCGAGGTCGTCGCCGGTGGCGCCGGCGGCGGCCGTCCGGACGATGATGCCTCCGTCGTCCTGCTCGAGCCCCTTCGCCAGCTTGCGCAGCCGCTCGCGCTCGCCGTCGGGAAGGCGCCGGGACACCCCCGAGCCCTCGCCGTGCGGCGAGAGGACGAGGAACCGGCCGGCGATGGAGAGCTCCATCGTCACCCGCGGGCCCTTCGTGCCCATCGAGTCCTTGACGACCTGGACGAGCACCTCCTGGCCGGGCTTTAAGAGCTCGTCGATCTTGCGCCGGCGTCGCGACTTCGGATCCTGCCCGGGGACGACGACGTCGTCGACGTAGAGGAACCCGTTGCGGGGCAGCCCGAGGTCGACGAACGCGGCCTCCATGCCGCGCAGGACGTTGTCGATCTTGCCCTTGTAGATGTTGCCGGCGAGCGAGCCCTCGCCGCGGCGCTCGATCAGCGCCTCGACCGTCCGGCCCTCCTCGATCACGGCCACCCGCAGCTCGGACAGGTCGACCGAGATGAGGATCGTTTTCGAAACGTTGGATGTGAGTGTCAAGTGCGTGCTCCTATCGGCTGGGGACGCAGATCGATCCGCGTCCGCACCAGCCGCTTGATGGTCGCGGTCCGGCCTTCGAGGCCGGCGACCGCCTGTGCGATCTCATCCGGGCGGGCGGTGCCGGCGTCGGTCATCCGAAGCTGCATCCGCAAAAGGCCCGGCTCGTGCTCGATGCTCGAGCAGTATCTCGTGACGTCCACCGTGCGGTCGGGCTTGCCGGGGGCGGTTCGCACCACCTCGCAGCTGTCCGCGGCCGCGAACGCGCGCAGCGCGCGCTCCCAGTCGACGTCCTCCTCCACCTCCACCTCGTACTCGGCCGCGTCCACGCGCGCGGCCGCCGTCGGGCCCTCTGCGGGCTCGACGGCGACGACGGCGATGCCGTGCGGCAGCTGGGCGTCCAGCCGCCCCGCCACCTCGGCCGGGTCGTGGTCGCCGTGCAGGGCGACGTCGGCCAGGTCGGCCTGCGCCTGCACGCCGACGGCCCGCGGCAGCGCCAGCGAGATCACGGGGCGGGGCTTCATGCCCTTCGACAGGGCGATGTCGTACCCGGCGCGCCGCAGCGCGCTGAGCATGGCGTCAACGGTCTCGAGGTGCGACAGGAAGCGCGCACGCCCGGTGACCGCAAAGGTAATTCGATATGTCAAAGATCCTTCTCAACTTTCAGCGGCCGGCCGTTCGGGGTCTGACCCCGGTTGCCGGTCAGTTCACCAGTCTGTTGCGGACGGGCCCGAAGCACGCACCGCAGTCGGTGCATCCGTCCCAGCGGCAGTCGCCCGTCGCCACCTCGGCGCGGCTCTGCCCCCACTCGTCCAGGAGGAACTCCTTGGAGATGCCCGAGCGCACGTGATCCCACGGCAGCTCGTCCCACTCTCCGTACTCCCGGGTGGCCTGCTCGTCCACGCTCGTCCCGGCGGCCGCAAACGCGGCCTCCCAGGCGTCCTCCCGGTACATCTCGCTCCAGGCGTCGAAGCGGGCTCCGCCGCGCCACGCCGCCTCGATCACGTCCGCCGTCTCCTCGCCCCCGCGCGCGAGCGCACCCTCGAGCATCGAGGTGCGCAGGTCGTGCAGCGAGAGCCGGATCTGGCGGGTCGGCATCGCCCGCCGCATGTAGGCCTGCTTCGCATCGAGCTGCATCCGGCTCGCCATCCCCTCCCACTGGAAGGGTGTGTGCGGCTTCGGCACGAAGTTCGACGCGCTCACGTGCACCGAGAAGCGGCCGCCGCCCGGCCGCACGCGGCGCCCGATCTCGCGGGCCTTGATGCCGAGGTCGACGATGCCCTGCACCTCCGCGTGCGTCTCGCGCGGCAAGCCGATCATGAAGTACATCTTCAGGCTCGTGTAGCCGGCCTTGAAGGCCGCCTCGATCGCCTGCTCGATCATCTCGTCCGTGATCGTCTTGCAGATGATGTCGCGCATCCGCTGCGTCGCCGCCTCGGGGGCGAGCGTGATCGAGCTCTGGCGGGCGTTCGCGGCCGCCGTCAGCGCCACCGGCCCGGTGTCGACCCGGTTCGAGGGCAGCGACAGGTGCAGCGTGGGCAGGCGCGACTTGATCTTCTCGATCGCCGGCACGATCCCGGTGTAGTCGCTGGTCGCGAGCGACGTCAGCGAGAGCTCGTCGTAGCCGGTGCAGTTCAGCTGGGCCAGGCCGGCCTCGACGACCTGCTCGGGCGGGCGCTCGCGCACCGGCCGGTACCACGTCCCGGCGTGGCAGAAGCGGCAGCCGCGGGTGCAGCCGCGCATGACCTCGACGGAGGCGCGCGAGAAGATCGCCGACGAGTACGGCACGACGACGCTGGTCGGGTGCGTCTCGATCGCGAAGTCGGCATACACCGCCCGCTCGACCGGATGGCGTCTGTCGGACGGCATGTACAGGTACGGGTTCTCGGCCATCCGCGCCAGCCGGGCGGCCCGGCCCGGCACCGAGGCGATCACGTCGAGCACCGCGTCGAACGCGCGCTCGGACTCGCCCATGAAGACGGCGTCGAAGAACGGCGCGAGCGGCGCCGGGTTGGAGGCGCTCGGCCCGCCGGCGACGACGATCGGGTCGCCCTCGCCGCGATCGGCCGCCCGCAGCGGGATGCCCGCCAGGTCGAGCACCTCGAGCACGTTCGAGTAGGTCAGCTCGGCCTGCAGCGTGATCCCGAGCAGGTCGACCTCGCGCACCGGCCGCCACGACTCGAGGGTGAAGAGCGGCAGCCCCTGGCGCCGCATCGCGTCGGCCATGTCCGGCCACGGGCAGTACACCCGCTCGGCCGCCATCCCCTCGCGCCCGTTCACCTGCTGGTAGAGGATCTGCAGCGCCTGGTTGGAGATCCCGATCTCGTACGCGTCGGGATAGCAGAGGGCGACGAGCGAGGTCGCCTGCGGCTTTCGCACCTGGTTCGCCTCGCCACCGATGTACCGGGACGGCTTCTGCACCGTCTCCAGCACGGCCTCAATTCTGTCCTCGAGCAGGGCGTTGCCCATCGTTCCGCATGGTAGTCGACGATGGGGCCGGGCCCCACGAGACAGTGGGGACAGTCCCCACGTCGTGGGTACTGTCCCCGATGTTCGGGGTTATCCGCGCAGCTCTTCGGCCTTCTCGCGCAGGTTGGCCAGGCCGGCCGGCGCGCCGCGCTCGAAGTACTCCGCCGCCGCGCGGCCCATCGCCTGCGTGCCGCTGTAGGCGACTCCGCCCTTCACGAGCCAGCCTGCGACAGGCACGACATCCAGCAGCTCGCGGGCGGCGGCGCGCAGCCCGAAGCCCGCGCCCAGCAGGGTCAGAAGCTCGACCGCGCGGTCGGGGCCGACCTCGACCCCGTAGCAGACCCCGATCTGGAGCACCATCCGCATCTCGACGGCGGTCAGGAGCGGCATGTCGGCCCCGGGGATCCAGACCGCGGCCGCGATGACCGCGTTGCGGCGCGCGGCCGTCTCGATGACCGACTCGACCACCGCCTGCCGGAGGGCGGGCAGGCGGGCCGCGAGCGCCGGGCCGGCGGGTCCTGCCTTCTTCGCGATCTCGTGCAGGACGCGCTTCCCGGGGAACCGGCCGCGCTTCGCCGCAAGCACGTCGTCCGGCTCGACGCCGCGCACGCGGGCGGCCTCGACCGACGCGTCCATCGGCAGGTCGACGCCCTCGAGGACGACGATCAGCGGACGGCCTGCGCGGCCCACGACCTCGAGGTCGGCGCGAGTCTCGTCGTCGAGCCGGTGGGCCGCCTCGCCGCCGTAGACGACGACCGACGCGCGCCGGAGCTGCTCGCGGTCCTCGGGCCGCAGCCGCCGGATGGCGTACGCCTCGACCGCCGAGCTGTTGCTGAGCTTCGCCTCGAGCAGCGCCGCGCGCACCTGCTCGACCGGCGCGGACCGCCCGCACAGGACGATCGGGCCGACCCCGGTCGACGCCTCGCCGATCTCCCGCAGCGCCTTCTGCGCCATCGTGGCCGAGGCCACCGCGCCCAGCTTCTGCCCCTTCTTGCTCACAGGGCGTACACCGGCTCGTCGGCCGCCTGGGCATGGACGTGGATCGCCTGCAACACCCCGATCGCGAGCAGGTTCGTGATCGTGTGCGAGCCGCCGAAGCTCATGAACGGCAACGGGATGCCCGTGACCGGCGCGAGGCCGATCGTCATCCCGATGTTGATGAAGATCTGGAACAGCAGCATCGAGACGACCCCGGCGGCGACGAGGCTCCCGAACGTCGAGCGCGACTTCGTGATCACCTTGAGGCCGCGCCACAGGAGCAGGGCGTACAGGCAGATGAGCCAGGCCGCCCCCACGAACCCGCGCTCCTCGCCGACGACGGCGAACACGAAGTCGGTCGGCGCCTCGGGCAGGAAGCCGAGCGACGTCTGGGTGGCGCCCAGCTGCGGCTGGCCCGGCACCGTGGTCTGGCCGCCGGTGCCGCCGAGCCCGCCGTGCGACACGGCGATCACGGACTGGCGCAGCTGGAACCCACCGGACTGGACGTCGTTCGGGTCCGGGTGCAGGAACGACGTCAGGCGCGTGATCTGGTACTCCTGGACGACCCGCACGCCCATCCCGGGCAGGATCGAGAAGACCAGCGCCGCAAGGACGCACACGGCCAGGATCATCCACACGAAGTGCCGCCACGGGATGCCGTACACGAAGAGCATCCCGAGCAGGATGGCGAGGAACACGAGCATCGTCCCGAAGTCGGGCTCCTTGAAGACGAGCAGCGCCGGCAGGCCGATGTAGCCGATCGCGAGCAGCGTCAGCCGGGCGGGGCCGGTGATGCCGCGGCGTGCGGCCAGCACCGATGCGAGGCCGACGATCAGGAGCAGCTTCGCGAACTCCGAGGGCTGGAACTGGAAGGCGCCCAGGTTGATCCAGCGGCGGCCGCCGCCGACGGTGGTGCCTGCGACGAGCACCGCCGCCGTCGTCAGCAGCACGAACGCGTAGAGCGGCCATCGCACACGCCGCATCAGCGCCGGCGGGATGGCGGCGACCGCGAGCATGCCGACGGTGCCGGCAATGACGTAGAGCAGCTGGTGGCCGTAGAGGTTGCCCGAGTAGTTCTTGGTCGCCGACTGCATGATCCACAGGCCGAACGCCGAGATCGAGAGGGCGGTCGCGAGCATCAGGTAGTCGAGGTGGCGCAGGTAGTGGGTCATCGCGACTGGTCCGTCCCGGCCTGGAAGCTGTAGTGGTTGCGCGGGTCGAAGAACGACTGGAAGACGGCCGCGGCGACGGGCGCGGCCGACACGCCTCCGTGGCCGCCGTTGTGGATGAACGCCACGACCACGAGCGGCTTGCCGCCCTGCTCGGCCCATCCGGCCCACCAGGCGTCGGCGCAGTCCGGGCAGTCGGTCGTGGGCACCTCGGCGGTGCCCGTCTTGCCGTAGACGGTCGGCTGGAAGTTTCCGAACGTTGCCGACGAGGTGCCGTTGCCGGCGTGCGTGGCGCCAAAGAGGCCCTGCTTGATCTCGCTCAGCAGCTCCGTCGGCAGGTGCAGGTTGCGCGCAGGCCCGGGGTCGATCTGGCCGCCGGGGACGACCCGCGTCGTCGAGCCGGGCTCGAGGACGGCCTGGCCGACGTGCGGGGTCACCACCTTGCCACCGTTCTCGAGCGCGCTGTAGGCGACCGCCTGCTGCAGCGGCGAGACGAGCAGGTTGCCCTGGCCGATCGACAGGTTGATGTCGTCGCCGGGCAGCCAGCTGCCCTCGATCTCCTGCTGGGCGGCCGTGCCGGGCCAGACCTGGCTCGCCTTCCACGTTGCGTCCGGGACGACGCCGGCCTGGGCCCCGCCCGCGTCGAGCGGCGGCGCCGACCCGTACCCGAGCTTGCGGAGCCAGCCCTGGAACTGCTCACCTTTCCCCTGCATGCCCCAGAATCTGTCGCCGAGCTGGTAGAAGAACGTGTCGCAGGAGACCGTGAGCGCCTCCGCCAGGCCCATCGGCCCCATCGAGAGCGGCGTCCAGTCGTGGAACACCGTCTTCTGCTTGGCGATGTCCCACTTGGAGATGTACTGGCCGGGACAGTCCAGGCTCTGGCCCGGCGCCAGGATTCCCGACTGGTAGGCGGCGGTGGCCGTCATCGGCTTGAACGTCGAGCCGGCCGGATACGTGCCCTGGAACGCCTTGTCATAGGCCGGCGTGAGCGTGCTCTTGAAGACGGCCTTCGAGCCGTTGTACGGCGGCACGTGCACCATCGGGCTGTAAGTGGGAGAGGACGCCATCGCGTAGACGGCGCCGTTGTCCGGGTTCATCGCGACGACGGCGCCGAAGTCCGCCTGCACCTCGCCGTTCGCGTGTGCGATTGCGATGCCCTGGCCGACCGCGTACTGGGCGGCCTTCTGGAGCCTCGCGTCGATCGTCAGGCGGAGGTTGTCGCCGGCGATCGGCGACTGGGTCAGGAACGCCTGCCCGACCGGTGCCCCGGCCGGGTCGACCGTCTCCTGGATCTTCCCGTCCTGCCCGCGCAGGTAGCGGTCGTAGGACTTCTCGATGCCAGCCTGGCCGGCGGTCCCGATCATCGGCAGCTTCTCGTGGTACGAGCGGTCCTGCAGGTTCTCGTGGGTGATGGCGCCCACGAACCCGAGGAGGTTCGGGTTGGTGGGGCCGAACTCCTTCAGCGACGGATAGGTGCGCTGATAGGTGTGCTCGAACTGGACGCCGGGGAAGAGCCAGCGCCGCTCGAGAACATAGGCGGTCTGGCGGCGGGTGACGTCGAAGGGGAGCGTGACCGGATAGCCGGGGTTCGCCTTGGACAGGTAGGAGAAGCTGTGCCACATGTGCTTGTAGGGCACGTCCAGCACCCACGCCAGCCGCTTCAGCACGCCGCAGCCGGCCTGGTCTTGCACCTGGTGCGTGGCGATCGTGGGCCCGCAGTTCGCGCCGTGGGGAAGCCGGGCGGCGTCGACCTGCACGGCCAGCGTGGAGGTGTTCGAGACCAGCACGTGGCCGTTGCGGTCGAGGATCTGGCCCCGCGGCGACGGCATCGTCAGGGTGCGGAGGCTGTTCTGGGCGGCGGCGGCGACGTACTGGTCGGAGTGGAGCACCTGGAGCGCCCACAGCCGGAACAGCAGGACGCCGAGGAGCGCCGCGGCGATGACCCCGAGCGCCGCCGCGCGCAGCGCGAGCGGCACCGGGTCGGGCGTCGGCTCGGGCCTAGACGGCGGGCGCTGCAGATACATCGGGTCGGATTCGGGTCGGACGGAACAGCCGCCGCAGGAGCGGCAGCAGGATCAGGGCGAGCAGGGTCGTCTGGAGGAGCGAGGGCACGATCTGGTGCCAGACGAGGTAGCCCACGTCGTAGCTCTGGCCGAGCAGCAGCTGGACGGCGACGAGCCCGACCTGTACGAGCAGCGCACCGGCGATGACCCACGGGAGCGGCCGCGGCGGAGCCGGCTCGAGCATTCCCGCGCCCGCCTCTCCGCGCCCCGAAAATGTCGCCACCATCCACGCGCACGCCAGGTAGGCGAGCGAGGTCATGCCCAGATGGCGGTAGAGCACCGCGTCGAGCAGCAGCCCGCCGAAGAAGCCGGCCACCGCCGCGACCTCGATGCCCCGCCACAGGGCGAGGGCGACGACCAGGATCGCGATCAGGTCGGGCCCGCCGCCGAACGGATAGAGCTGCGGCGTCACCGAGATCTGCAGCACCATCATCAGGAAGGCGCAGACGAGAGCCTTGGGGTAGTCGAGCATGTGGCTAGTTCATCTCCAGGACAATGACCCCGCCCAGGTTGGCGAAGTTCACGAACGGCGTCACCTGGATCTGCTTGTTCTGCTGGCCGAGGTCGTCGTTCTGCACGTAGGTCACCCGCCCGATGGGGATGCCGTCGGGGTAGAGCGACCCCAGCCTACCCGTGTAGCCCGAGGTGACGACCGTGTCGCCGTTCTTCACGAGCACCGACTGGGGCACCTCCGCCATCGTCAGCTCGCCCGGCGTGCCGGTGCTGGGCACGATGGTGCCGTTCGCGCCCTGCTCGCCCTGTACGGTCGCCGTCACGCCGATCGCCGGATCGAGCAGCACCTGCACCGTCGCCGTGCTCCCGGTCACGTCCTTTACCCGGCCGACGAGCGCGCCGCCGTCGGACACGGGCGCGACGACGGGGTCGTTCTCCGCGACGCCGTCGTCGCTGCCGATGCCAAGCAGGACCGACGGGGTGTCCGTGTCGGGCGACGTCGCGATCACTGATCCCGAGACGCTCTTGAAATGCGGATTCTCCTGCGCCCAGTGGGCGATCCCCTGCGCCGTCTGGAGCTCGGACTCGAGCTGCTTGATCCTCGAGGCATCCCGCCCCACCTGGCTCTGGAGCTGGTGCAGCTTGGCAGTCTGGTTGCGGGCATGGATGAGCCCCGTCGTCCAGTGCCAGCCGTCCACGAACGGGCTGGTGACACGGTGGGCGACGCTCGCGAACGGTGCCGTCAACTCGACCACCCCATCCTGCACGGAGCCGACGACGCCGGTCGACCCCTCCCGGTAGGACATCGTCAGGAGCGTGAGCGAGGCGGCGACGAGCAGGCCGACGACGGCCCGCCTGCGTATGGCACGGTTCTTTTGGAGGAGCATCCTTCCGGCGGGTCGGTCGGGCGATTCTACCTGAGCCCTCCCTGCAAAACCCCCGCACATGCAGAACCGGTGCCAGGCGCCGGTTATTCACGCCGGGCCCGCCCAACGAGGGTCCAATCCTGCGCCGGATACTCGGGGCATGAACCGACAACGCTCCCTCGTCATCCTCGGCGTCGCCGCCGGCATCGCGTTCATCGCGATCGCGATCATGTACTGGACCGTGCCGCCCAAGTCGCTGCCCGTGCCGAACTTCCTCGGTCACGAGGACGGCGTCTCGGCGGTGCACGTGAAGCACGGCATCGCGTCGTTCCTGGTCGGCCTGGCCTGTTTCGCCTTCGCCTGGTTCCAGAGCGGCCCGAAGCACGCCCGGCGGGCTTAGCTGACCGCGAACCAGACGGTCAGGACGATCCCCTCGATGAAGCAGAAGACGGCGAACGGCGTGAGCCGGTTCGTCTCGAAGTAGCGCATCAGGAAGCGGACCGAGATGTAGGCCGTCGCGGCCGAGCAGAGCGACGCCACCAGCGCCTGACCGCGCACGCCGTCCCCGTCGGGGCCGAGCAACACCGGAATCTTGAGCAGCGCGGCGGCGCCGATGATCGGTGTCGCGAGCAGGAACGCGAACCGGGCCGCGTCCTCGTTCGAGAAGCCGACCAGGAGGCCGCCGCCCATCGTCGCACCCGAGCGCGAGAAGCCCGGGATGAGCGCGATCGCCTGCGACGCGCCCACGCCGACGGCGTGCCGCCACCCGGCCCTGTGCGCGATGCGGTGGTCGCCGTCCTCCTCGGCCTCCGGCAGCTCCGGCGCCCGCCGGCGCAGCATCTCCGCGCCGAACAGCATGATCCCGTTCAGGATCAGGAAGAACGCCGCCGAGCGGGCCGACGCGAACACCGACTGGAGCTTGTCCTGCAACAGCAGGCCCAGGATCCCGGCCGGGATCGTGCCGACGACGATCAGCCAGCCGAGCTTGCCGTCCGGGTTGTCCGCGGCGATCTCGCGCTCCTGAAGGGAGCGCCACATGCCGGTCAGGATGCGCACCCAGTCGCGCCAGAAGAACCCGAGCAGCACGATCGCCGTGGCCAGGTGGGTCGCGACCAGAAAGGCGATGAAGTAGTTGTCGTTCTGGTGGATGTTCCAGCCGAACACCCGCGGCGCCACGACGCTCTGGCCGAGGCTCGAGATCGGGAACAGCTCGGCGACGCCCTGGAGCAGGCCGAGGATGATCCCCTGCCCATAGGTGATCGGCGCGGTGAGCATCACCACGACGCAACCCTTCCCTGCACGCGGTTCGTCAAGCTCAGTAGTGGTACTGGCGGCGCCCGTTGCGGCGGCTGGCCGCGTAGGTCTGGTTCGCCCGGTAGATGACCTCGAACTCTTCCAACGACCGGCCGGAGCCGACCGCGACGCACGTGAGCGGCGACTCGGCCAGGTGCACCGGCATCTGCGTCTCGGCCCGCAGCCGGTCGGTCATGCGCTGCAGCAGCGATCCGCCGCCGGCGAGCACGATCCCCCTGTCCATGATGTCCGACGCCAGCTCGGGCGGCGTCTTGTCGAGCGTCTGCTTGACCGCGTCGATGATCTGTGTCAGGGGCACGTCGAGCGCGTGGCGCACCTCCTTGGAGGAGAGCACGATCGTCTTCGGCAGGCCCGTGACCAGGTCGCGGCCGCGGATCTCCGCCTCGACCTCCTCCGGAAGCTCCGCGGCGGAGCCGATCTCGAGCTTCACCTCTTCGGCCGTCGAGGGACCGATCATCAGCTTGTATTCGCGCTTCACGTGCTCGATGATCGCCTCGTCGAGCTCGTCGCCGCCGACCCGGATCGACTGGCTGACGACGATCCCGCCCAGCGAGATCACGGCCACCTCGGTCGTGCCGCCGCCGATGTCGACGATCATGTTCCCGGTGGCCTCGGACACCGGCAGCCCGGCGCCGATCGCGGCCGCCATCGGCTCCTCGATCAGGAGCGCCTGGCGCGCCCCGGCGGACTCGGTCGCCTCGATCACGGCCCGCTTCTCGACCCCGGTCACGCCCGACGGCACGCAGACGACCACGCGCGGGTGGGCGAACCGGTTCTGGTGCACCTTCTGGATGAAGTGGCGCAGCATCTGCTCCGTCACGTCGAAGTCGGCGATGACCCCGTCCTTCAGCGGCCGGATCGCCGAGATGTTGCCCGGCGTGCGCCCCAGCATCCGCTTGGCCTCGATCCCCACGGCGTGCACCTCGCCCGAGTGCTGGTCGATCGCCACGACGGACGGCTCGGATAGCACGATGCCACGGCCGCGGACGTACACGAGCGTGTTCGCCGTGCCGAGGTCGACGGCCATGTCGCGGCCGCCAAGGCCGGTGAGGGAGTTGAGGAAGCTGATGGTGTAGACGTGGGGATTGGCTGCAATTCGCCCCAAAAACGGCTAAACGAGTCTAGCGTATTGCCACCGCGTGCATCGCATCGATCAGCGCCGGGACGGGCAGTCCGACGACGTTCTGGTAGTCGCCCGAGATCGACCGCACGAACGCCGCGCCCAGGCCCTGGACGGCGTATCCGCCGGCCCGCTCGCGCCACTCGCCCGACGCCAGGTACCAGTCGACGTCCGCCGCGTCGAGCGGCGCGAAGGTGACCTCGGTGACCGCGTGGCGGACATGTTCCGTCCCGCCCGCGCGCAGGCACAGCCCCGAGTGGACGGCGTGGGTGCGGCCCGAGAGCAGGGCGAGGTACTCGCGCGCCTCCGGCTCGTCCGGGGGCTTCCCCAGCACCCGCCCGTCGATGACCACGATCGTGTCGATGCCGAGCACGCGCTCGCCCTCGACCGAGGCCGCCTTGGCGCGCGCGTGGGCGACGGCGATCTCCTCGGGAGCTCCGGGCAGGTCGGGCTCGTCGTAGCCGGGCGTGACGGCCTCGAACGCGACGCCGAGCATCTGCAGGATCGCACGCCGCTGGGGTGAGCGCGACGCCAGCACCAGCGGCTGCGAGCGCTCCAGGCCCTCCGGGATCACCCGGTGAGCTCGGCGTCCGTGAAGAAGATGGCGATCTCGCGGGCCGCGGACCCGGGCGAGTCCGACCCGTGCACGACGTTGCGGCCGAGGTCGAGGGCGAAGTCGCCCCGGATCGTGCCCGGCGCCGAGTCGAGCGGGTTGGTCGCGCCCATCATCGCGCGCACGGTGGCGACCGCGCCCAGGCCCTCGATCACCATCGCGACGACCGGGCCCGAGGTGATGAACTCGACCAACTCGGGGTAGAACGGCTTGCCGACGTGCTCGACGTAGTGCTCGGCCGCCTGCTGTTCGCGGACGCGCACGAGCTTCAGGCCGCGCAGGTCGAACCCGCGCCGCTCGAAGCGGGCGATGATCTCGCCCACCAGCCCCCGCTCCACGGCATCGGGCTTGATCAGGAAGAGTGTGCGCTCGACGTCTGCCAACGGATGGTCGCCGGCTAGTGGGCCTTCTCGTGATGTTGGTCTGGAGATGGCGCGCGAAAACCGAGCGAGGAGTCTGCGATTACGCAGACTCCGAGGCGCAGCGCGACGGTTTGCAGCCGCCAGAACGGGTCAGACATCGCGAGAAGGCCCACTAGGCTTCGGTGGTGGTCCTCTGGCCCGTCCCGCGCCGCGGCCGCTCGGGCTGCGGCGGCGAGGTCGTCGCGACCGTCTCGCAGTACGGGCACAGACGCCAGGTCGGGTCGAGCGGTGCCTTGCAGCGGCGGCAGGCCTGCTTCAGCTTGGTGCCGCAGTGCGGGCAGGAGAGGAAGCTGGCCTCGGCCGGGTTGCGGCAGTACGGGCAGGCGGAGTCGGCGCCGAGGCGGCGCTCCATGGCCCGGATCTCCAGCTCGCGCTCATGGACGTCCGCCAGGTACTCCGGCGGCCGCAGGATCAGGTAGATCAGCACGCCCACGAACGGGAAGCACACGGCCGTCGCCACGCAGACGCCGACGATCACGGGGTCATCGATCCGGCGGCGGGCGTCCTTCCACGTCCAGAACACCATCGCGGCGTAGAGCGCGACGGCGAACAGGATCATCAGCTTCACGAACGCCGAGAAGTAGCTCGAGTCGAAGAAGTTGGTGACGCCCGAGAACGCCCCGGAGTCGGTTGAGGAGGTGGTTGTGACGGCGAGAAGCACGGAGAGGAGGCTCAGTGTACGGGCGCCGGCGGGGTCCCGGCCCCGGCCAGGCGGGTCGTCAGGTCATGTAGAAGATACAGGGAACCGCAAATTACGACCGCTCCCGACCGCCCCGCGAGGGCGATCGCGCGCTCCCGGGCCGCGACCGGATCCGGCTCGGCGGGGCCTCCGGTGAGCGATCCCAGTGTATCCGCTGGCATTGCACGCGAATTGGTCGATTGTGTAGCGACGATCGTCGGGCAGATGCCGCGGAGCAGGTCGACCATCCCCCGGACGTCCTTCTCGCCCAGGGTCGAGAACACCGCCACGCAGCGGCGATCGCCGACGAGGCCGGCCAGCTCCGACACCAGCCGCTGCATGCCGGCCGGGTTGTGCGCGCCGTCCCAGATCTCGAGCGGGTCGCAGCCGCGCACCTCCATGCGCCCGGGCACGCTGACGGCGAGCATGGGCGCGGGGTCGATCTCGTGCTCCAGCGCGAGCTCGACCGCGGCCCGCGCCACGGCCCGATTCTGATCCTGATATGTCCCGGCGACGGTCACCTGCCTGACAGTACGCGCCTGGGGCACGAACCCCTCCCAACCCGGTTCCCCGATGACAACCGCGCCGCCCGGCGGAACGACCGCCGTCTTCTCGGCTGCGATCGCCTCGCGGGTGTCCCCGAGCAGCTCCGTGTGCTCGAGGGAGACGTTCGTGAGCACCTGCACGCGCGAGCGCGCGAGCACGTTGGTCGCGTCCAGACGGCCGCCCAGCCCGGCCTCGACCACGGCCCACTCGACGTTTGCAGCGGCGAACGCCGCGAAGGCCGCGCCGGTGAGGGCCTCGAACTGGGTCACCTCCGTACCGACCGCCTTGCGCACGCGCAGCACCGCCGCCTCGTAGGCGGCCGCGTCGATCTCGCGCCCGCCGATGCGGATGCGCTCCTTGAACGACGTCAGGTGCGGCGAGAGGTACGCGCCGGTGCGGACGCCCTCGGCCAGCAGCAGCGCCTCGGAGAAGAGCGTGGTCGAGCCCTTGCCGTTCGTCCCGACGACGTGGATCGCGTCGAACTCGCGCTCCGGATTGCCGAGCCGGTCGAGCAGCCCGCGCATCCGCTCGAGGCCGAACTGCATGCCGAACAGCTGCAGCGAGTCGATGTAGGCGTCTGCAGCCGTCAAACCGATTCCCGCAGCCTCGCCTCCAGCTCCTCGAGCTCGACCGCGTACCGGGCCTCCTTGGCCCGCTCCTGCTCGACCTTCTGCGGCGGCGCCTTGGCCGTGAAGCGCTCGTTCGCGAGCATGGCGCGCGACCGCTCGAGCTCGGCCCGCGCGCGGGCGATCTCCTGCTCGAGCCGGGCGCGCACGACGAACGGATCCTCGGCCTTCGCCTCGACCTGCACCGACGTCACGGAGTCCTCCACCACGTCGGTCGCGCGCGGGGCCAGCGCCCGCACCAGCGCCGCGGCGGCGAAGCCCCTGGGCAGCAGGAGCCGCACCTCCGGGGTCGAGCGGGCCTGCGACACCGCCTCGATGGCCGCCTGCACGTCGGCCTCGGCCCGCGGGTCGCGGTGCTCGGCGACCGGGGCCGGGTAGGGCTGCAGCATCAGCACGCCCCGGTTGCCGGGCAGGTGCGACCACACGGTCTCGGTCACGAACGGGCAGATCGGATGGGTCAGCGCCAGGATGCGCTCGAGCGTCCACAGGAGATTGGCGGACACGGCCTGCCTGGCGGCCGGATCGTCGCCCTGGAGGCGCGGCTTGGCCGCCTCGATGTACCAGTCGCAGTAGTCGAACACGAACGCGTAGAGCGCCTTCACCGCGGCCGAGAAGTCGTACGCGTCGAGCAGCCGCAGCACCTCTTCGCTCGCGCGGGCCAGGCGCGAGCGCACCCACCGGTCGGCCGGCTCGTCGCCGGCGGGCGCCGGCTCGACGTCCAGGTCGGCCTGGGTGATGACGAACCGGGCCGCGTTC
>JAICJM010000291.1 GCA_025928435.1 Thermoleophilia bacterium | reverse complement strand
GGCGCTCGTGAACGACGTCACCGCCCTGCGCCATGACCCCGCGATGGCGGAGGTGGTCGCGGCGGCCGGCGTCCCCGTGTGCCTGATGCACATGCTGGGCGAGCCGAAGACGATGCAGGACGATCCCCGCTACGACGACGTGGTCGCCGACGTGTCGGCGTTCCTGGAGGAGCGGGTCGAGTTCGCCCGGAGCAGCGGCATCGACCCGGACCGGATCTGCATCGATCCCGGGATCGGGTTCGGCAAGACGGTCGACCACAATCTCGCCCTCCTGCGCCACCTCGATCGGCTGGCCGCGATCGGGCCGCCCGTGCTCGTGGGCGCCTCGCGCAAGTCGTTCCTGGGCGTCCTCACCGGCGAGCCGCTCGAGGGCCGCGACGTCGCCACGGTGGCTGTGAACCTGGCCGCGGTGCGGCGGGGCGCCTGGATGCTGCGCGTGCACGCGGTCAAGCCGACCCGCGACGCCCTGGCCGTCTCGGCTGCGATCGAGGCGGTCGCATGACCGGCGAGCTCCTCAAGGTCGAGCGCCTGACGGTCGAAATCCGCGGCCTGCGTGTGTACGCCCATCACGGCGTGCGCGACTTCGAGCGGGAGCGCGGCCAGCCGTTCGTGATCGACATCTGGCTGGTCCCCAGGCGGTCGCAGGCCGGGCTGACGGACGACCTCGCCGACGCCGTCAACTACTCCGAGGTGTGCGATCGGGTCGCCGAGCTCGCCGCCGGCGGCCCCTACCAACTGCTCGAGCGGCTGGCGAACGTGATCGCGGACGACCTCGGCGAGCGCTATCCGGTCTCCGCCTTACGCGTCCGGGTCGCCAAGCCCCACGCCCCCGTGAAGCACGACGTGGCCGAGGTCGCGGTCCTGATCGAGCGCGGCTCCGTCCAGACTATCGGCGGCTCGGAAGCACCCGTATAACGGAAACATGGACGGGATGCGCATCGTGGTGGTCGAGGACCAGCCACTTTTCCGGCGCGGCCTGATCGACCTGCTGAACGCGGAGGGGTTCCGTGTGGACGGCTCGGCCGGGACCGTGCGCGAGGCGATGGACGTCGTCGCGGCGCGGATGCCAGACATCGTGCTCATGGACCTCCAGCTCGCCGACGGCAGCGGCATCGACGCCACCCGGCGGCTGTTCGAGCTCCACGGCGAGCGCGTGCGCGTCGTCATGCTGAGCGAGTCGCGCGACCCGACCGACATGATCGCGGCGGTCCGGGCCGGCGCCGTCGGCTACCTGACCAAGGACCAGGCCCCGGAGCGGCTGGCCGAGGCGCTGCGCGGCGTGCTGCGCGGCGAGGCTGCCTTGTCGCGGCGGATGGCCGCCCACCTGATCGCCGACGTCCGCGACACCCAGCGGCGGATGGTGCTCGCCACGAAGCTTCCCCACCGCGAACGGCTCACCCCGCGCCAGCTCGAGATCCTGCAGCTGATCGCGGCCGGCGAGACGACGAGCGAGATCGCCCGCCGCCTCTTCCTGTCGCCGGAGACGGTGCGCTGGCACGTCAAGGCGATCCTGCGCAAGCTGAAGGCGCGCACCCGCGCGGAGGCCGCAGCGGCCCTGCGCGAGGTGATGGCGGAGGCCGTCTAGACGCTCACCCGTCGGTGCGCATCGCCTCGGCGGCGTGGCGCACGATCCAGACCGACACGGTCAGGCAGTAGGTGATCACCGCGCAGGCGGTGGCGATGGCGGCCGCCTGGCCGGCGGGGCCGGACACGAGCTCCGCGACGCCGACGAGCAGCGGCCGCATGAGGACGAAGGCGAGCAGGCCGCCGATCCCCAGGTGCACGGTGGTGCGCCGGAGCTCCCGCGGACGGAGGTTGGGATAGCGGGCATCGGCCCAGATCGCGAGCGCCGCGGGGCAGAGTACGAGCACGACGGCAAGTTCCATGAGGGTCGACATGGCACCATCCTGTGGGGTATCCGGAGCTGGAGCGGTTGGCGGCCCAACGCGAGCCGTCCTCTCCATCCATCGGCAATTGTGAACAATTCGTAAGGGTGATCCGTGCAAAGTGCCCCCGGAGGGGTGATCCCGGCCTATGTCGCGCTCGGCGCCAACCTCGGCGAGCCGGTCGCGACGCTGAGGGCGGCGGCGGTCGCGCTCGGCCGCCGGCCGGGCATCGAGCTGGTCGCGGGCTCGCCCGTCTACCGCACCCGGCCGATCGGCCCGCCCGGCCAGCCCGACTACGCGAACGCGGTCGGCCGGGTCGAGACGACGCTCGCGGCGGACGCGCTGCTCGACGTGCTGCTCGCCGTGGAGGCCGAGTTCGGGCGCGTTCGGGACGTGCGCTGGGGGCCGCGCACGCTCGACCTCGACCTGATCTGGTACGGGGGTGAGGAGCGCTCCGGCGACCATCTGACCCTCCCGCATCCGCGCGCGCACGAGCGCGAGTTCGTGCTGCGGCCGCTCGCCGACCTCGACCCCGGCCTCGTGCTGCGGGGGCGGCCGGTCGCCGACTGGCTGGCCGGGCTCGGCCCGCAGGGCGTCGAGCCGGCCGGGACGGCGCTCATGTAGAGGGGCGCGGCCGCCGATGACCCATGTATGACCGACATCGCGGCCACCCCGATCGCCCGCGTCTCCGACGTCTTCACGCTCGTCGGCTCGCGCCTCATCCCGACGCTGCTCTTCACGACGATGGCGACGGTGTCCGTGCTCGGCGTCCGCCACTCGCCCAGCGCCAGCGCCGCCGCGTTCCACGCCCTGTCCGCCACGTTGTGGGGGCTCTTCATCGTCCTCATCAACATCCGGCCCGCCCCACTGCGGCGCAACCGCTCGCCGGTGGGCGTGATCGTCGCGCTCGTCTCCCAGCTGGCCGTCGTCGCCGTCGGGCTCTTCGGCGCCACCACCGACGGCGGCGTCGCGGTGATCGCCTCGGACGTGCTCCTGATCACCGGGCTCGCCTTCGCGATCGGCTCCGTGGCCGTGCTCGGGCGCTGCTTCGGCATCCTCCCCGACGTCCGCGGCCTCGTCACCCACGGCCCCTACCGGTTCGTGCGCCACCCGCTCTACCTGGGCGAGCTGACCGCCGTCCTGGGCGTCGTGCTGGGCTCCCGGGAGCCCCTCTGGGCCGGGCTCACGTGGCTCGTCTGCGTCGGCCTCCAGCTCGTCCGCACCAGGTACGAGGAGCGCAACATCCGGGCCGAGTTTCCCGAGTACGCCGAGTACGCCGCCCGCACGAAGCGGCTCATCCCTGGCGTCCTCTAGGCCGGTAGGGGCGGGAGACTAGACTCCCGCGCATGTCCTACATCGAAGACCTGGAGGAGTTCGACGCCGAGCTCGAGCTGCGGCTCAAGCGCGAATACGCGACGGTGTTCGGCCTCTTCCGCTACTGCGTGCTGACAGCCGAGGCCACCTATCTGTGCAACCGGCTGGACATGGAGACGGCGAACTCACCCGCCTATCCGCTGGTGCACCTGACCATGGAGGACGTCTGGGTCTGGGACAAGAACCGGCCCAGCCGGATCATCCCCCGGGCCGAGGTGCACACGACGCAGGACGTCACGGTCGAGGAGCTCAAGCCCGAGAGCGAGATCGAGACGACGTTCCCG
>JAICJM010000234.1 GCA_025928435.1 Thermoleophilia bacterium | reverse complement strand
GACCCTCGGCTACCTCGGCCTCGGCATCCAGCCGCCGACGCCGGACTGGGGCGGCATGATCGCCGACGGCCAGGCGTTCCTGACGACGAAGTGGGAGCTGTCCACGATCCCCGGGATCGTGGTGGTGATCACCGCCCTCGGCCTGTCGCTGATCGGCGACGGGCTGGCCGACCTGCTGCGACCCGAATGAGCGCACAGGCGATCCTCGACGTCTCCGACCTGCGGGTCGAGATCCCGCTCAGCCGCGGGACGGTGCACGCCGTCGACGGCGCGTCGTTCCACCTCGCGCCGGGCGAGTCGCTCGGCCTCGTGGGCGAGTCCGGCTGCGGGAAGAGCATGACGCTCCGGGCGATCCTCGGCCTGCTGCCGCAGCCGGGCAAGATCGTCGGCGGCCAGGTGCTCTTCGAGGGCGAGGACCTGACGTCCGCGTCGCAGAGCCGCCTGCGCAACGTCCGCGGCGCCGGCATCGGGATCATCTTCCAGGAGCCGATGACGGCCCTGAACCCGGTGATGCGCGTGGTCGACCAGATCGCCGAGGGGCCGATGGTGCATCTCGGGCAGAGCCGGTCGGAGGCCCGGAAGCGCGCGCTCGACCTGATGCGCCAGGTCGGCATCCCCGACCCCACGCGGCGCGCCTCCGCCTACCCGCACGAGCTCTCGGGCGGCATGCGCCAGCGCGTGATGATCGCCATCGCCCTCGCCTGCGAGCCGCGCCTGATCCTGTGCGACGAGCCGACGACGGCACTCGACGTCACCATCCAGGATCAGATCCTGAAGCTGCTCGCCTCGCTGCGGGCCGACTTCGGCGTCAGCGTCGTCTTCGTCACGCACGACCTGGCCGTCGTCGCCCAGACGTGCGAGCGGATCGCGGTCATGTACGCGGGCCAGGTGGTCGAGACGGGCACGGTCGACGAGGTGTTCCGCGCCCCCCGGCACCCCTACACCCTGGGCCTGCTGCGCTCGGTGCCGCGCTTCGACGTCGTCCGCCAGAAGCTCGACTCGATCGCGGGCCAGCCGCCCGACCTGGTGATGCCACCCGGCGGGTGCCGCTTCCATCCCCGCTGCCCGTACGCGCAGGACGACTGCCTCGAGGGCGCGTTCCCGCTGCGGCCGCTGGGCGCCGGCTCCGGCCGGGCGACGGCGTGCATCCACGACGACGCGTGCGTGGCCGCGGTGGCCGGGAGCCCGGTGATCGCCGATGCCTGAGACGCCCCTGCTCGAGGTCGAAGGCCTCAGCAAGCAGTTCGTGATCTCGGACTCGCTCGTACGCCGGGCCCGGCGGGTGCCGGCCGAGGTGCTGAAGGCGGTCGACGGCGTCGACCTCGAGATCGCGCGCGGCGAGGCGCTCGGGCTGGTGGGCGAGTCCGGCTGCGGAAAATCGACGCTCGGCCGCTGCATCGTCGGCCTCTACCCGCCGAGCGCCGGCCAGATCCGCTACGACGGCCAGCAGCTGCCGGTGCGGCGTGCGCGGGCGCAGCGGCGGCGGATGCAGATGGTGTTCCAGGACCCCTACTCGTCCCTCAACCCGCGCATGACCGTGCGCCAGGTGCTCTCCGAGCTCCTGCGGGTGCACGGGATGGTGCCGCGCAACCGGGTCGACGAGCGCTGCCGCGAGCTGATCGAGCTCGTCGGCCTGGCGCCGCGGGCGCTCGACTCCCACCCGCGCAACTTCTCGGGCGGCCAGCGCCAGCGGGTCTCGATCGCCCGTGCGCTCGCGCTCGAGCCGGAGCTGCTCGTGGCCGACGAGCCGGTCTCGGCGCTGGACGTGTCGGTGCAGGCGACGGTCCTGAACCTGCTGGACGAGCTGCGGGCCAAGCTCGGCCTGACGATGCTCTTCATCGCCCACAACATGGCGGTGGTGCGGCACGTGTGCGACCGGGTCGCGGTCATGTACCTCGGCCGCGTCGTCGAGACGGCGCCGACGGAGGAGCTCTTCTCGAACCCGCGCCACCCCTACACGCAGGGCCTCCTGAAGGCGGTGCCGCGGCTCGTGCCCGGCCACGCCTCGGAGGCGGCCGCGATGGAGGGCGACCCGCCGAGCCCGATCGACCTCCCCAGCGGCTGCCGGTTCCACACCCGCTGCCCGATCGCCCAGGCCGTCTGCAACACGGACGACCCGGCGCTGACCGGGAGCGGCGGCCCCCACCGGGCCGCGTGCCACTTCGCCTGGACGGCGCCCCCGCCCGCGCACGTCCCCGAGGTGATCGCCGAGGCCGAGGCCGCCGAGGCCGAAGCCCAGGCCGAGGCCGACCCCGCGTAACCCGCCAGGCGGGTCAGACCCCTTCCGGCGGGGCCGCGAACAGCTGCGCCAGGCGGTCGTGCGGGATGCCGTGGGCGGTCGTGCCGTTCGCGCCGACCATCGTCCGGCCGGCCACGAGGGCGTTCACGATCGCCTCCTCGGTGGCCTCGATGGCGGCGTAGAACAGCGAGTCGAGCGTCGTCGCCGTCACCGCCCGGAGCGACACCGGGTCGGTCTCGTCCTGGAGCGAGTCCCCCAGCGTCCGCAGGCCCCGGTTCCCGGTCGCGAAGGCGAGCATGAGGTCGCCGCTGCCGTTCTCGCCGGCGCCGCCGGTGCGGGCCACGCCGAACGACGAGCGCTGCGCCAGCCGGGTGCACTGGCCCGGCAGGAGCGGCGCGTCCGTCGCGACGATGACGATGATCGAACCGCTCCCCGCCGGCTCGTCCCCGCGCGGGTCGGGCACGTCGGCCGGGCCGATGGCCCGCCCGACCGGGACACCCTCGATCATCAGTCGCTCGCGGTTGCCGTGGTTGGCCTGGACGAGCACGCCCACGGCATACCCACCGACGGCCCGGGAGGACGTCCCGATCCCGCCCTTGAACCCGTGGCAGACCATGCCCGTGCCGCTGCCGACGCCGCCCTCGGCGATGCGCCCCCCGCGGGCCTCGGCCAGCGCGGCGCGGACGTGCTCGGGGCGCACGTGGCGGCCGTTGATGTCGCTCATGTCGCCGTCGTAGGTCTCGCCGACGACCGGCAGGTACCAGCGGAGCTCCTCGGGCGGCAGCTCGGCCGTCGCGGCGGCGATCAGGGCGTCGCGCACGACGCCGACGGAGTGCGTGTTCGTGAGCCCGATGCACGTCGTGAGCAGGCCCGACTCGCGGATCCACTCGAGCCCGGTCAGTTCGCCGTTGCCGTTCAGGCGGTGGGCCCCGGCGGTGAGCGGTTCTCCCCACGGGTCGTCGGAGCCCGGGACGATCACCGTCACGCCGGTGCGGACGGGCCCATCCCCCACCCGCAGCGGGCCGTCACCCGAGATGAGCGTGGTGTGCCCGACGCGGACCCCGGCGACGTCCGTGATCGCGTTCGCGGGGCCGGGCGGGAGGTCGCCGATGACGATCCCGAGGTCGCGCGCTCTGGGTGGACTCTCCGGCATGCGAGGTGCCATACTACGGCGGACGGGGATGGAGCCGCACGGATCCAACTGTGGCTGGTTCTGGGCCTGGACGATCGCCGGGTTCGGGCTCGCGCTCGGCTTCGTCGCGATCTTCAGCCTCGGGCCCCTCCTGCTCCCGTTCGTCACCCTGCTCGTCGGGGTCGCCGCCTGCCGCCGGGCCGACGGGCCGCGTTCACCGTGTCGCTCGACACCCTCCTCGTGACGCCGCTCGTGACGCTCGCGCTCGGCCTCTCGCCGGCCCTCCCGCGGACGGCCGCGGGGCTCACCGGATCGCCCTGATCGGCGCCGTGATCGTCGCCTGCGGGATAGCCGCAGTGAGCGCCTCGCCGGCGCCCGACACCGTCCTCGTCGTCTACCCGATCGCGCTCGTCGCGTTCGCCCTGGCGACCGTCGGGAGGCTGGATGCCGAGGCGAGCGGCCTGATCGCGGGCGCCGCGCTCGCCGGGGCCATGCTGGGCGGCCCGCCGACGCTCCTGCTCGCGGCCGTTGCCGGCGTGGCGGCGTTCCCGCTGCTGCGGAGGCCCGCCGGCACCCCGCTGCGCGGGTAGGCGGCTCGCGTCGAGAAGCCGGCACACTGGCGCGGCTTCGGCCCCGACCTCGAGCTCCCTGACGACGTTTCGGCGGCGGACTGGCTGGAGGAGGCGCTCCGGCCGTGGACGTGGCCGGATCCGGATGGTCCGACACGGATCGCGAGCTTCGTGCCCGACATCTACGAGGCGTTCGCCCGCATCCTGCACCCCCTCCGCTGAGGGACCGGCGGCGGCGGGCGCTGGTCGGAGCTGGCGACGTCGCGGGGCGTCACGATCGGCCCGGCGACCACGTTCAACGCAGAGATGGCAGGCCTGGGCGCCGCTCTCGCGCCGCACACCGGGACGCCGGACGACTGTGTGTTCTGCTTCTGGGTCGGCTCAGGCGCCTGGGCGAGCGACAACGGCGAGACCTACGGCACGGCCGTTCAGGTTCGGGATGTGGGAGCAGTCCCCGAGCATGTGGTGGCCGGCCGACCGGGCCTGGTTCGTCGCGACGGAGGTCGACGGCTTCTCGAGCTACGTCGGCGGATCGCGGGCGGCCATCGACGGTGTGCTCGCCTCGTCCGAGCTCGAGACGATCCAGGTGACCGCGCAGACGCCGCTGGATCCGGGCCTGGCCGGTTAGCGACCTCCGCCCGCTCCGTTAGCGTCCCCCAAATGGCCGCCCGACCCACCGTCGCCGACCTCGACGCGCACGTCCAGCACCTGTGCGACGCCCATGGCGTCGAGCGCCGCAGCGGCGGGCGCGGGCTCGCGTACCGGCGCGGGCCGGCCGGGAGGAGGCGGCCCGGCATCCGCATCCCGCCGATCAGGAGCCAGGTCACCTACGCCGTCGCGCTGCACGAGCTCGGCCATCTGCTCGGGCCGGGGCGTTCGGGCACGCGGCTCGAGAAGGAGGCGGCGGCCTGGCGGTGGGCGCTCGCGAACTCGCTCGTGCCGTTCTCCGACCACGCTCGCCGCAGCGCGGGCCGGCGGCTGCGCTCCTACGTGACCTGGGCGGAGCTGCGCCAGCACCGGATGCGGCCGCCGCGGATCCCGCCCGCGGGCTCGCCGTTCTGGACGCTCCTGGCCGAGCTCGAGATGGCCGGGACGGCTCTCCCGGAGCCGCCGACGGCGCCTCGGTAGACTCGCGCGATGTTTGCCCGCGCGCCCGTCGGCGTCGGCCCACGCGCGGTCGCCTTCATGATCGACGTGGTCTTCTTCACGCTGATCATCGTCACCGTCTGGGCGGTCGCGGGCGGCGTGAACCAGACCGCCGAGGACAACCTGAGCATCACCGATCCGAACACGGCCGCGACCCTGCTCATCAACGTGGCGTCGCTGGTGTACTTCGGCGGGCTCGAGCGCGCCTGGGGGGCGACGATCGGCAAGCGCATGGTCGGACTGCGGGTCGCGATGCTCGACGGCGGCCCGCTGACGGGCCGCGCCGTGCTGATGCGCACGCTCGGGCGGTTCATCGACATGCTCCTGCTGACGCCGATCGTGGCGGCGATCATGGTGTGGTCGTCACCGAACAACCAGCGGCTGGGCGACCGCTGGGGCGGCACCATCGT
>JAICJM010000311.1 GCA_025928435.1 Thermoleophilia bacterium | reverse complement strand
TAACCGCCGGCCTGCGCGGCCGCGCTCACAGGTGGTAGCGCTTCGACTCCTCCCACGCCCACACCATCGCGAAACCGCCCGCCAGGGCGATCAGCACGAGCGGGAGCGTGAACCCGCCCAGTGAGACGAGCCCGAACTGCGCCAGCGAGTACGCGCCGGCCGCGACCGTCACCGCGCCCATGCCGGCGTAGAGCGCCTGCCGCTGGCGGTCGGGCATGAGCGAGATCGTCATCCGGTTCGACCGGTACCAGGCGTAGCCGAAGTACCACATGAGGACGATGAAGATCAGGCTGATCGTCCCCAGGAGGATGTCGAAGATGCGCGTCGACACGCTGAAGAACACGGTCGCGATCAGCGCGATCCCGATCACGATCAGCAGGCCGCGGACGGACTCCTTGGTCATCAGTGCGGCCCGGTCATGAACGCGCGCACGCCGAGGGCGGCCACGAGGCCGGACCCGATCGTGAACAGCAGGAGATTGCGCCGCCCATCCTCACCCCGCAAAGCATAGGGGTAGGCCACGCACAGGAGCGGTAGCAGGCCGTACACGAAGTGCAGCTGGTCGCCGGGCTCGTAGTTCTGCGAGATCAGGACGAGCCCGAGGAACGCCTGGGCGATGACGAGCGTCTGCGCCGCCGCGAGCGCATGCCGGAAGACGTCGCCCGGCGGTGCGTTCCGGCGGTAGGCGATGTAGCCCCAGGCCGCCACGAGCGTGTTGGTCACGATCAGGAGCGAACCCACGGTCGCGTGCACCACGGGCATGGCCGCAGAGGCTATCAGCCGCGCTGGTGGGGGGCCGCCGCGACGGCGCCGACTACGGTACGCCCATGGTCGAGACCGGCAAGCCCGCACCCGATTTCAGCCTCCGCTCGGACTCCGGCGACACGCTCCGCCTGAGCGATCTGCGCGGCCGGCCCGTCGTCGTCTACTTCTATCCGAAGGACGACACGCCCGGCTGTACGACCCAGGCCTGCGCGATCCGCGACAGCTGGGGCGAGTTCGAGCGCGCCGGCGCGACGGTGCTCGGGATCAGCCCCGACTCGACCGAGTCGCACGAGAAGTTCAAGAGCAAGTTCACGCTGCCGTTCCCGCTGCTCGCGGACGAGGATCACGCCGTCGCCGAGGCCTACGGGGCGTGGGGCGAGAAGAAGAACTACGGCAAGACCTACACGGGCATCATCCGCTCGGGGTTCGTCATCGACCGCGACGGGAACGTCGCCGCGGCGAAGGTGAACGTCAAGGCCGACAAGCACCGCGAGTGGGCTCTGGCCGAGCTCGCCAAGCTCGACGCCTGACGACCCACTAGGATCGCGGGCCGTGCCCGACCTGCCTCTCGCCGACGTCCGGGTGCTCGACCTGACCCAGATCCTGGCCGGGCCGTTCTGCACCATGATGCTCGCCGACCTCGGCGCGGACGTGGTCAAGGTCGAGCGGCCGGGCGGCGGCGACGGCAGCCGTCACTGGGGCCCGCCCTTCGTCGGCGGCGAGAGCGCCTACTTCCTCCAGGTCAACCGCAACAAGCGCTCGATCGCGATCGACCTGAAGCACCCGGACGGGGCCGCCGTCGCCCGTCGCCTCGCGGCCGGCGCGGACGTCGTGATCGAGAACTTCCTGCCCCACGCCGGCGAGCGCTTCGGCCTCGACGCGGCGTCCGTGCGCGCCGCGCACCCCGCGGTCGTCCACTGCGCGATCCGTGGCTATCCAACCGGGCATCCCGAGGCGGCCCGTCCCGGCTACGACTTCGTCATGCAGGGGATCGGCGGGATCATGAGCATGCAGGGCGAGCCCGACGGCGAGCCCATGAAGGTCGCGGTCGCGATCTCCGACATCGTCGCCGGCCAGTTCGCGAGCTCGGCGATCCTGGCCGCCCTGCTGCGCCGCGGGCGGACCGGCGAGGGCGCCACCCTCGAGGTCTCGCTGCTCGACGCGCAGGTGGCCTGGCTCGCGAACCGCGGCGGCGACTGGCTGATCGGCGAGATCGAGCCGGCCCGGCTGGGGAACGCGCACCCGTCGATCGTCCCCTACGAGACGTTCCGGGCGGCCGACGGCTACGTCAACCTGGCCGTGGGGACGGACGAGCAGTTCGCCCGCTTCTGCCGCGAGGCCGGGCTCCACGAGCTCGCGGACGACCCCGACCTGGCGACGAACCGCCTGCGCGTCGTCAACCGCGACCGGCTCGTGCCGGCGCTGCAGCGCGCCCTCGCCGAGCGGCCCGTCGCCCACTGGCTCGGCGTCCTCGACCGCGCGGGCGTCCCCGGCGGCCCGGTGCTCTCGGTGCCCGAGACCCTGGAAGGCCCCGCGGCGCACACCGTGGAGACGATCGAGCACCCGACCGCGGGGCCGCTTCGCATGATCGGATCACCCATGCAGGTCGACGGCGAACGGCTCGCCGCACGGATGCCCCCGCCGCGGCTCGGCGAGCACACCGCCGAGGTGCTCGCGGAGGCCGGCTACGGCGAGGACCAGATCGCCGAGCTCCTCACCGGGGCCTGCGCTCCCGGGTAAACTTCGCGCTCCCGCGGATGTGGCGGAATTGGTAGACGCGCACGGTTCAGGTCCGTGTGACCGCAAGGTCGTGGAGGTTCAAGTCCTCTCATCCGCAT
>JAICJM010000237.1 GCA_025928435.1 Thermoleophilia bacterium | reverse complement strand
TCACCATCCCGACATCTCGATCTCCTGGAACACGGTCACGCTGCGCTGGGTCAACCACAGCGCGGGCGGGATCACCGAAAAGGACGTCGAGATGGCCGGAAAGAGCGACTCCCTGGCTGAATAAACGGGGTCAGACCCCTTTTATTCACCCGACTGCGCCGGCGGTTGGGCCGGCTGGGGCGACGAGGCCGTCAGGGTCACGTCAACCTCGCGGATGCGAGGCCCGTCGATCGCGCTCACCTCGAAGCGGGCGCCGTCGAAAGCGACGGTGTCCCCCACCTTGGGCACCCGGCCGAGCTCGCCGAACACGAACCCGCCGATCGTGTGGTAGTCGTCCACGGGCAGGCTCTTGCCGAAGCGCTCGTTGAACTCGTCGATCGGGAACGACCCCACCAGCCGCACCCGGCCGCGGCCGATGCGCAGGATGCCGGCGTCGGGCAGGTCGAACTCGTCGCCGATCTCGCCGACGATCTCCTCCAGCAGGTCCTCGAGCGTGACGAGGCCCTCGACCGAGCCGTACTCGTCCACGACGATCGCGAGGTGGTTGGACGTGCGCTGGAACTCCGCCAGGAGCTCGTCGAGCGGCTTGGTCTCGGGCACCATGATGGCCTCGCGCAGGATCGTGCGCAGGTTCGTGCTCTCGAGCCCGCGCTCGTGCAGGGTCGAGAACAGGTCGCGCACGTGCAGCACGCCGACGATGTCGTCGAGCTCCTCCTCGAACACCGGGTAGCGCGTGAAGGGATGCGACAGCACGAGCGCCAGCACCTCCTGGACGGGCAGGTCGACCGGGACGGCGATCAGGTCGGGCCGCGGCACCATCACGTCGACGGCGTCCTTGTCCGCGAACTCGAAGACCTTGTGGAGCATCTCCTGTTCCTCCTCCTCGAGCACGCCCTTCTCGCGGCTCGCGGTGACGAGCATCTTCAGCTCCTCCTCGGAGTGGACGAGCGTGACACCGCTCGACGCGGTCACCCCGAACCAGCGCAGCACCGTCCCGCTCGTGCGCACCAGCACCCAGATGAACGGCCGGAAGATCACATAGAAGGCGCTGATCGGGCCGGCGGCGACGAGCGCCACCCGCTCCGGGTGCTCGAGCGTGAACGACTTCGGCACGATCTCGCCCATCACGACGTGGAAGTAGCTCAGGATCGTGAACGCGAGGATCACGGAGATGGTCGTCGCGACGCTCGTGTGCCAGCTCTCCGGCAGCAGGTCGAGCGGCCGCTCCAGGATGCGCGAGACGACCGGCTCCCCGATGGCGCCGAGCGCCAGGCTGGAGAGCGTGACGCCGAGCTGGATGGCGGAGATGAAGCGGGGCGGCTGCTCCAGCAGCCGCAGCACGCGCCGCGCCCGGCGGCTGCCCTGCGCGTCGAGCTCCTGCATGCGCGTCCGCCGCACGGTGACCAGGCCGTACTCGGCAGCTACGAAGAAGGCGTTTGCGGCCACGATCACGGCCACCGCAACCAGCTCGAGTGCGGTTGTCATCGAGTACTCGGACCGTCGTCGCTCAAGCGCGGCCAAGTATAGTCGGGGGGTCGTACGGCCTCGAAAAGGGGAAAGAACCGCTCAAGCGCGAGGCGTAACTGCCGATCAACTGCAGCAGGGATCACCCCCCAGACCGGCGAAGACCGGACGGCAGGGCACGAGAGTGCTAACGGCCGCGCCGATTTCTGCCGATACCCGCTAAACCCCAAGCTGGTCGATTGCGACGAGTGGAGCACACGTGGCCGAGCCGATTACTTGCCTGATTGTCGATGATCATGAGGTCGTTCGCGAGGGCCTGCGCCTGGCGCTGTCCCGCACGGACAACATCCGCGTCGTCGGAGAGGCGTCCGACGGAAGCGCCGCCGTGGCACTTGCCCGCCGCCGCCGCCCGAACGTCGTGATCATGGACGTCCGGATGCCCGGTACGGACGGCCTCCAGGCCGCCCGCGAGATCTCGTCCGAGGTGCCCGAGGCCTATGTCCTCATGTTCACCGCCTACGGCGAGCGCAGCCTGCTCACCCGGGGCCTCGAGGCCGGCGCGAAGGGGTACATCCTCAAGGAGGCGCCGCACCAGACGCTGGTGCGCGCGATCCAGAAGGTTGCCGGCGGGGACGGGTACGTCGACCCCGCGCTGATGCCCGCGTTCCTCACCAAGGAGCGCGAGAACATGCTGACCGCGCGCGAGCGCGAGATCCTGCAGCTCCTGGCCGACGGGATGTCGAACGCCGACGTGGCCGCGAAGCTGTTCATCAGCCAGGAGACCGTGAAGAGCCACGTACGGCATATCCTCTCGAAGCTGGAGGCGGATACCCGTACGCATGCAGTCGCCATCGCTCTCAGACAGGCCATCATCGACTAGTCCCGCCGATCCCGGGGCCCGCGCAGTCGCGGCGCCCAGACGGATCGTGCAGGTGGGAGGGCTGGCGGCGCTGTCCATCGCGGTGACGGCGATCGCGTTCGCCGTGGCCACGAGCGCCTTCTCCGACCCGGTCGCCCTGCTCGTCGCGGGGGTCGCGGCCATCGCCCTCGTGGGCGCCCTGGCGGCGCACGCCGTCCAGCGCGACGCCCGCCGGCTGCAGACGTCCGAGGCGTGGCAGCGGCGCCTGCGCGGCGAGCTGATGTCGCAGGCGGCCTTCCTGGACGAGGTGGTCGGGAGCCTGGCGGCGATGACATCCACCCGCGACGCCGAGCATGTCCTGGCGGCGACCGCGGAGCAGGCCCACCGGCTGCTGCGGCCCGACGCCACAGTCATCCTCGTCCCGTCCGCCGACGGGCGCGACCTGCGCCCCACCGTCGCCCGCGGGATCGCGCTCGGCCCGATCGCCGGCATCCGGATCGACCCTGCCAGCCCCGACTCGCTGCTGGCCGAGGCGGCCGCCAGCCGCACGCCCGCCGCCGGGCCGGTGAAGCCGGGCGGCGACGCGCTCACGAGCCATCTGCGACCGGTGGCTGCGCTGGCCGCCCCACTGGTCGTGCTGGACGAGCTGCACGCCCTGCTGGTGCTCTTCCGGCTGCGGGGCGATGCGGGCTTCGGCCCCTCCGAGGTGGCCCAGGCCGTCCTCGTCGCCGACTTCGGCGCCAGCGCCGCCGCCAACGCCCAGCTGTTCCAGCGGGTCGAATCGCTGCTCGCCCAGGCGCGGATGCGCGAGAGCGAGCGGGCCGAGCTGTCGCGCCGCATTCTCTCGGCCGAGCAGGACGAGCGCCGCAAGCTCTCGCTGTTCCTGCACGACGGGCCGCTGCAGGCCATGTCAGGCATCGCCATGATGCTCGACGCCGTCGCCGAGGACGCCTCCGAGGGCTCGACCGATACCGCGCTGCGCGTGCTCGAAACGGCCCGTGAGCGCCAGCGGTCGGTGATCCGGTCGCTGCGCGAGCTGTCCTTCGCGCTCGAGCCGTGGGTGCTGCGCGACCAGGGGTTCGTCGTCGCCATCCGGGCGCTCGCCGACGAGATGGAGCGCGGCCACGCCGTGTCGGTCGACCTCGACGTCGACGCGGCCGGCGACCTGCCGGCCGACGACCAGGTGTTCCTGTACCAGATCGTGCGCGAGGCGGTGCAGAACGCCGTCAAGCACGCCACGCCCCGGTCGGTCTCGGTCACCGTCTCCGGCGACCCGGCCAGCGGCTTCGAGGTCGTCGTGCGCGACGACGGCACGGGCTTCGCCGTTTCCCCGCCGGCCGACGGCCTCCCCCACCACGGCATGACCGCGATGCGCGAGCGGGCCCAGATCCTGGGCGGGCGCCTTCGGATCGACTCGGTGCCGGGCGCCGGCACCGAGCTGCGCGTCTCCCTCCCCTCCCCCGACCATGCCGATGTGGCGTAGGCCCAGGCAGTCGGCGAGGCCCGTCGACGCCCTGGTCGAGGCCTGCGAGAGCGGGCTCGACCTGCCGGCCGTCATGGCGGCGGTGTGCACGGCGGTCTCGGAGTCGCTCTCCGGCGTCGCCACGGCCGCCTACGTGCTGACCGCTGACGGCGCCAACCTGCGTCTCGCCGCCGGCGAGGGCGCCGACGAGCTCGACCCGCCCGAGCCCGAGGGGCCGGTGCACATCGGCGACCGCTGGCTCGTTCCGCTCATCAGCGCCCGGCGCACTGTCGGCTGCATCGTCACCCACGCGCCGGCGTACGCCGACCTTTCCGGCATCCGCCTGATCGCCGTGCTGGCGGCCCAGGCGATCGAGTCGGCCCGCCTGTGGGAGCGGGCCGGCGACAGCTCCGGCACCCAGGACGTCCTCACCGGCCTCTCCAACCACCGGGGCTTCGAGCGCGCGCTCGCCCGCGAGCTCGCCCGCGCCATGCGCGGCGGCGTGCCCGTGGCGGTGGCCATGGTCGACCTGGACGGCTTCCAGGACGCGAACGAGCGCCGCGGCCACGCTGCCGGCGACGAGCTCCTGCGCACGGCGGCGCGCTGCCTGGCGACCGGCGTGCGCACGTACGACAACGTCTCCCGCACCGGGCCCGACGAGTTCGGGCTCGTGCTGCCCGGCATGGAGCCGGAGGTGGCGCGCGCGCTGCTCGAGCGGCTGGCGGCCGCGTTCGCGTCGTCCTCCCAGGGCGCGACGGTCTCGGCCGGCGTGGCCGGCTTCCCCGCCGACGGCGACACGCAGGGCGAGCTCGTGCGGCTCGCGACCGGCGCCCTCTACTGGGCCCGGCGCGGCGGCGGCGGCCGGGCGGTGGCGTACGACTCCGAGGTGGTCGAGGCGCTCTCGGCCGAGGAGCGCGCCAGCCAGCTCGAGCGCGACACCTACGAGCGGACGATGCGGGCGCTCGAGGCCGCCCGCGGCCAGTCGGCCAGCTCGCGGGCCGTGAGCGAGTACGCCGGCCACATCGCCGCGCAGGTCGGCCTCTCCCCCGACCGCACCGACCGCGTGCGGCTGGCGGCGTTCCTGTACGACTCGACGACGCCGGGCGGCGACCGCGACGAGCGCGCCCGGGTGGCGTCCAAGGTGGTCGCAAACGCGCTCGACGCCGAGGCGGCGGAGTGGCTCCTGGCCGCGCACGACATGAACCGGGAGGCGCCGATCGAGTCGCGGATCATCGCGGTGGCGGCCGCCTTCGTCGAGTCGGGCGGCCACGTCTCGAGCGCAGGCGCCGGGCGGGCGCTCGCCGACATGTGGCAGCGCCGCGACGAGTTCGACCCGGGCTGCATGCGCGCGCTCGAGGCGCTTCTGGCCGACCAGGCCGCCGGGGTGTGACCGGCGGGGTGCAGCGGCTCGACCTGCACAACCACACCCACCACTCCTACGACGCCCAGCTCACGCCGTCCGACTACCGGCGCGCGCACGGGGCCGGGCTGGTCGACGTCGTCG
>JAICJM010000043.1 GCA_025928435.1 Thermoleophilia bacterium | reverse complement strand
TCCCGACGGCGAGGTTGATCGCCTGGTCTGCGAACGCGACCCGCTGGCCCTGCTGGGCCTGCTCCATGAACTGGGCCATCGCCCGCTGGAGCTCCTCGGGGTCGCCGCCGCCGAACATGTTGAACGGAAACTCGCTCATGGGGCGAGGATAGCGAAGCGCATGCAGGGAACCGGTCGCCTCAGCCGTAGACGCGCTCGCCGAGCGTGGCCGGGTCGGGCATCGGGCTGGCCTCGGCCTCTGCAACACCGGCGTCGATCCAGGCACCGACCTCGTCCTCGAGCGCGGACAGCTCGGGCTCGCCGACCTCCTCGACCTCCTCCAGCCAGCCCCGGAACCGCTCGAGCGGGTCCCTGGCGGCGAACTCGGCCAGGAGCTCGCGGGGGACGTAGCCGGCGTCGTCGTGGACGGCGTGGCCCTCCATCCGCAGCGTGACGAGCTCGAGCAGCGTCGGGCCGCCACCCTCGCGGGCGCGCTCGATCGCGCGCTGGGACTCGCGCAGGACGGTGAGGACGTCGGTGCCGTCGACGACGATCCCCTCGAAGCCGTACGCGGGGCCGCGGTCGGCCAGGTGCTCGCACGAGAACGAGAGCCGGTTCGGCGTCGAGTACGAGTACTGGTTGTTGTCGATCACGAACACCATCGGGAGCCGGCGCACCCCGGCGAAGTTCATCGCCTCGTGCATGTCGCCGCGGGCCGCCGCGCCGTCGCCGCACCAGCCCACCGCCACCCGTGGCTCGCGCCGCAGCTGGAACGCGAGCGCGATGCCCGTGATGGTCGTGATCATGGCGGGCAGGTGGCTCACCCCCGCGAGCAGGCCGCGGCCGGAGCCGAAGTCGTTCGACCGCAGGTTGGAGTCGCGCCCGCCGGTGGCGCCGCCGCTGCGGCCCATGAACTGGCAGAAGATCGCGGCGGGCTGGATGCCGCGCACGACGTGCACTCCCAGGTTGCGGTGCAGCGGCGAGGCGACGTCGTCGGCGCCCATGGCCGTGGCGACGCCGACCGACGCGGCCTCGTTGCCGCGGCCGGTGTAGTAGCTCCCCGGCAGCTTCCCGGCCTTGAAGAGCAGGTTGCCGCGCTCCTCGATCCGGCGGGTGGCCAGCATGTTGCGGTAGATGCCGATCAGGTCGGGCCGGTCGAGACCGAGCTCGCGCGCCTCCGCCTGCGAGATCAGTGGGCTGGCCCGGCGGACGGTCGACATCGACGGGCAGGATAGTGGGTTCACCCGGACTGCGGCCGCGTGTCCGCGTGCCGGCGCAGGCGGCCCAGGCGCGAGTCCCACTCGCCGCCGACCCGGTCGAGCCAGGCGCCCGCATCGGTCAGCGGACCGGGGGTGAGCCGGTAGCGCGTCTCGCGTCCCTGCCGCGTCGACTCGACGAGGCCGGCGTCCGCCAGCGCGGCCAGGTGCTTGGCCACGGCCTGGCGGCTGATCGGGAGCTCGCGGGCGAGCTCGGTGACGCTGGCCTCCTGCCCGCCGGAGAGGACGCCGATCACATGCCGGCGGGTCGGGTCGGCGAGCGCCGCGAACGTCGCCCCGACCGGATCGGGGCTCATCGCGCCAGCATCAGCGGCAGGTCGCCGCAGGCCCCCAGCCGCACGTCCCAGATCCAGGTGCTCACGGCCGTGCAGCCGGCGAGGCTCGTCGGCTCGAGCGCCTCGAAGCCCGTCTCGACCACGGTCACGCGGGTGCCGTCGGCGGCGTCGTCCAGGCCGATCTCGACGGTCGTCTCGATGTGGTCGGGGCCTGGCTCCTCCGGGTGCCAGCGGAACACGAACCGCTCGAGCTCCTCCACCGTCTCGACGGTGCCCAGGCGGCGGCCGCCGCCGTCCCATCCGAGCTCGATCAGGCCGCCCTCGACCAGATCGATCTCCACGTCGTCTGCGAGCCACTCGCGCAGGTGGCCGGGCTCGGTGACGACCCGCCAGGCCTCCTCGCGCTCCAGGGGCAGGACGATCTCGCGTGTGACGGACTCGGACATGACACCTCCTGACTATATGCAACCTGTGGGTTGCGCGTTCGTGCTGGGCGACCTAGTATGGGCAACCAGAAGGTTGCACCATATCGAAGGAGGCACCATGTCCCCCCTGATTCCCATGGTGGTCGAGCAGACGGGCCGCGGCGAGCGCTCGTTCGACATCTACTCGCGGCTCTTGAACGACCGCATCATCTTCCTGGGCACGCCGGTCTCGTCCGAGATCGCGAACCTGATCGTGGCCCAGATCATCCACCTCGCGTCCGACGATCCCGACAAGGACATCGCGCTCTACATCAACTCGCCCGGCGGCGACGTCTACGCCGGCCTCGCGATCTACGACGCGATGCAGTACGTGCGCCCCGACATCCAGACGATCTGCTTCGGGATGGCGATGTCGATGGGGGCGGTGCTCCTGGCCGGCGGTGCCAAGGGCAAGCGGATGGCGCTGCCGAACTCGAAGGTGATGATCCACCAGGGCCACACCACCGGGTTCGAGGGCCAGGCGACCGACATCGAGATCCGGGCCAACGAGATCCTGCGACTGCAGCGGCGAATGGAGGAGATCATGGCCCGCGACATGGCGAAGTCGGTCGACCAGATCCATACCGACACGCAGCGCGACTACTTCATGACGGCCGAAGAGGCGCGCGACTACGGCCTCGTCGACACCGTTGTGAGCGGCATGGCGGGCGACCGCCTGCGCCGCGCCGGGCTGGGGTAGCAAATCGGGGACTGTCCCCGTCGAGCGGGGACAGTCCCCATCTGGCTACTCGTCCAGCTTGCGGACGATGAGGCAGGCGTTGTGGCCGCCGAGGCCCATCGAGTTCGAGAGCCCGACCCGCACGTCCGTGGTGCGGGCGACGTTCGGGACGTAGTCGAGGTCGCACTCCGGGTCGGGCGTGTGCAGGTTGATGGTCGGCGGGATGATCCCGTGGTGGAGCGTGAGCGCCGTCGCGACGGCCTCGACCGCGCCGGCGGCGCCGAACAGGTGCCCGAACATCGACTTGTTCGACGAGACGGCCATGCGGTGCGCGTGCGCGCCGAAGACGGCCTTGATCGCCTGCGTCTCGGCCGCGTCGTTGTACGGCGTCGATGTGCCGTGGGCATTGATGTAGTCGACCTCGGACGGGTCCATCCCCGACCGCGAGAGCGCGTCGCGCATCATCTCGATGACGCCGATCGACTCGGGGTGGGGGGTGGCGACGTGGTAGGCGTCGTTCGACGCGCCGTAGCCGACGACCTCGCCGTACACCCGGGCGTCCCGGCGCCGGGCCCGGTCGAGCTCCTCCAGCACGACGACGCCCGCCCCCTCGGCCATCACGAACCCTGACCGGGTGAGGTCGAAGGGCCGCGACGCCGCGGGCGGATCGTCGCGGCCGTCGACCAGGGCGCGCATCGCACAGAATCCGGCCAGGATGATCGGCAGCATGGCCGACTCGGTCGCGCCGGCCAGGATCACGTCGGCCTGCCCGCGCTCGATCGCAGCGGCCGCCTCCCCGATCGCGTGGGTGCCGGTCGCGCAGGCGGACTCGGTCGAGTAGTTCAGGCCGCGGGCGCCGAGCATCGTCGCGACGTGGCTCGTGGTCGTGTCGACGAGCGTGTTCGGCAGCCAGTGCGGCGAGACCCGCTCCCACCCGCGCTCGTCGAGGATCGCCTGCTGCCGGAGCGTGTAGGCGAGCCCGCCCATCACGCTGCCGATGACGACGCCCACCCGGCTGGGCTCGTCGACCACGAGCTCCGCGTCGCGGGCGGCCTCCATCGCGGCGGCGACGCCGAAGTGCACGTCGGTCGACGAGCGCCGCGCCTCCTTCGCCGACATGGCCGCGGCGGGGTCGAAGTCCTTCACCTCGGCGCCGATGTTCACCGGGAACTGGCTGGCGTCGAACGAGCGGATCACGTCGACGCCGCTGCGGCCGGCGACGAGGGCATCCCACATCGACCCGGCATCGTTTCCAACCGGGGTGACAGCGCCGACCCCGGTGATCACCACTCGCCTCATTGGGCGAACAGACGACGCAGCCGCCTTCCGGGTTGCGGCCCGGCTGTGGCGGCCGATAGCGCACAGGCGATACACTGGGGGTGTGGCAAGCCATCCGCACAGCCAGCGCCACCGCCTCACCGCGCAGTCGCTCGAGCGCATGCGCGAGGGCATCCGCAAGCGCGCGGAGGCGCTCGGGCGCGACCACGAGCAGCGGTTCGCCGAGGTCGGCCGGATGGTCGCGGACAACCGCATCGACCGCGGGATGAGCCAGCAGGAGCTGGCCGTCCTGTGCGGCACGACGCAGTCGGCCATCGCCCGCCTGGAGCGCGGCGGCCGGCCGCCGAAGCTGGACACGCTCATGCGCATCGCCGACGCCCTCGACGCCGATCTCGTGCTCGAGATGCGTTTACGGCCGCGCGAAACCGAGTAGGATCCCGGAATGGCGGTCACGCTGCGGGACTTCATGACCGGTGGGGACGTGCTCACCATCGAGCCGTCCGTGACGCTGAGCGAGGCGGCCCGCGCGATGCGGCGGCGCGAGGTCGGCGCCGCGGTGGTCTACGAAGCCGGCAGCCTGGTCGGCATCTTCACCGAGCGCGACCTGCTCCGCGCCATCGCCGACAGCCGCCATCCCGACGAGGACCGGGTGGAGGCGTACATGACGCCCGACCCGATCACGCTGCCGCCGGACCACCTCCCGAGCGAGGCGGCCCAGATCATGCACGACCGTAAGTTCCGGCACATCCCGGTGGTCGACGAGGGCGAGCTGATCGGCATCGTCAGCATCCGCGACCTGGTGACGGCGGGGATGCACATCCACTCGGCCGACGCGCACGTCGGGTCGGACTTCCCTTGAGCCTCCGCCCGGCTCAGGCATAACCGTTCGGGTGACGCGCAGGCGGTCCGGCGCCGCCATGGTGAGTGCAGCGCTCCCCTCGGCCACCAGCCTCGGCTGCCGCCCTGCGGAGCGCTCGCCGACCCCGAAGTGGTGTCGCCGGCCGGATCGAGTCGTTCCGTGGCGTTCTGGGACGACGCCGCGCAGCGGCGGACCGCACCTGACGCGTATCGCGTCGCCGGCGACGCCGCTTCGGGATCTGGCTGGGGGCCTACGTCACAATCCGGTTCCGGCCGTCTGACGTATGAACAGGGATGATGACGGTCTCTCTCGCCACCACGGCGCCGCGCGCAATTGCTCCTCGGGGATGGTCTAGGCTGGCCGTCGTGCTGCCCGAGACGATGTCGGACGAAGATCTGCTCGAACGCGTCGCCCGCGAGCGCGACCAGTCGGCGTTCGAGATCCTCTACCAGCGCTACGCGCGTGCCATCTACTCCCTGGTCTCGCGCATCCTGCGCGACCGCCACACGGGCGAGGATGTCGCCCAGGAGGCGTTCGCCGCGGTGTGGCGGGCGGCGGCCGGCTACCACCGTGGCCGCGGCAGCGCCGCAGGCTGGATGTTCGCGATCGCGCGCAACGCCGCGATCGACACCAGCCGCGCCAAGGTACCGCTGGTCGTCGGCGAGCTGCCCGACCGCGCCGATCCGTCCCCGCTTCCCGACGCGCAGGCGATCTCCGAAATGGAGGCGTTCCGCGTCCACGTCGCCGTCGACTCGCTTCCCGACCGGGAGCGCGAGGTCATCGAGCTCGCCTACTTCAGCGGGCTCGCGCAGAGCGAGATCGCGCAGCAGCTCGAGCTGCCCCTGGGAACCGTGAAGACCCGAACGCGCAGCGCCCTCCAGCGCATGGCGCCGATGCTGCGGGAGGAGGTCGGGCGATGAGCGACGACGCCGAGCTCGAGCAGATCGAGCGCATGCTCCACCGCACGCCGGCCCCCGAGGCCGTTCCGGCGGCCGCGGCCATCGCTGCCCGGAACGCGGCCCTCGGCGCGCCCGCGCGGGTCGTGCGCGTGTCCGGGGCGCGGCGCTGGAATGCCTGGTGGCGGGTCGCGTCCGGCGCCGCGGCGCTGGGAGCGGCTGCGGCCGCGGCGCTCATCCTCGCCATCACCAGCTCGGGCGGCGGCTTCGCGACCCAGTTCTCGGTCGCGCTGCACGGGCCGCAGGGCGCGACCGCCGAGGTCGACTTCTCCAGCCCGCACAACGGCCTGCGGCAGATGCGGGTCACGACCACGGGCCTGGCGCCTGCCGCCGACGGCGAGTACTACGAGATGTGGTTCCGCACGCCCAGCGGCGAGAACGTCTCCGCGACCACGTTCAACACGGCGAACGCCGGCAAGTCGTCGTTCACCGCCGTGATCCCGGCCGGGATGACCTGGCACCGGTGCTGGGTGACGCGCGAGGACGTGCACGGCGCCGCCACGCGGCAGATGATCCTCACGACCTGACGCAGGTGTAGTCGGCGTACGCCCGGACGGGTGCGTACGCGGAGGCGACGAGCCAGTCCCCTCGATGCCCCCGTTGGCGACGTGAGCGCTGGGCCGAGACCGGTCTTGACCTGACACAGAAAACTGTCATAGGGTCATCACGTTGGACATCCAGCGATCGGTCCCCGCCGACCTGAAGGAGGGCCTCGTGGCAGCGACGCGTAGCACGCCAGGCAGCGATCAGGCGCTCGCGCACCCGCTCGATCCGCTGAGTGCGGAGGAAATCGAGCGCACGGTTGCGGTGCTCCGTGAGCAGTGCGATCTGGGCGCGCGCGCCCGGTTCGTCGAGATCGCCCTGCGTGAGCCCGAGAAGGACGAGCTGGCCCGGTTCGAGGCCGGCCATGCGATCCCGCGCGAGGCGGCCGCGGTCGTGCTCGACGGCGGGGCTACCCACGAGGCCGTCGTGGCCGTCGATGAGGGGGCACTCCGCTCGTGGCAGACGATTCCCGGGGTGCAGGCGGCGATCACTCTCGACGAGTACACGGAATGCGAGCAGGCCGTCCGTGCCGATCCGCGGTTCCGCGCGGCGCTGGCCGAACGCGGCATCGACAAGCCCGAGAACGTCATGGCGGAGGCCTGGACTCTGGGCGCCCATGCCGAGCCGGGTGAGGAGGGCCGGCGGCTGGCGTGGACGCCGTGCTGGTACCGCGAGAGCCTGGCCGACAACGCGTACGCACGGCCGATCGAGGGGCTGTGCGCGATCGTGGATCTGGACTCGATGGAGGTGCTCCGGGTCGAGAACACGAGCGACGTGCCGGTGCCGGCCGCCTCGGGCGCATACCGACACGACCAGGTCGGGCCGCTGCGAGGTGACCTGAAGCCGTTCGAAGTCGTGCAACCCGAGGGCCCCAGCTTCGACGTCGTGGGGAACGAGGTGCACTGGCAGAAGTGGCGGTTCCGGGTCGGGTTCACCACCCGCGAGGGGCTCGTGCTGCATACGATCGCCTACCGCGATCAGGAACAGTGGCGGCCGATTGTGCACCGCGCCTCCTACGCCGAGCTTGTGATCCCCTACGGCGACCCGAGCCCGGGCCGGTTCCGGACGAACGCCTACGACATCGGCGAGTACGGCATCGGGCCCATGACGAACTCTCTGGAACTGGGCTGCGACTGCCTCGGCGAGATCCGGTACATGGACGCCGTCTCCCACGACAGCAAGGGGGCGCCTACCACGATCCCGAACGCGATCTGCATGCACGAGGAGGACGTGGGACTGCTGTGGAAGCACTACGACTGGCAGGCCGACGACTCGGAGGTGCGGCGGTCGCGGCGGTTCGTGATCTCGTCGATCATCACCGCCGCCAACTACGAGTACGCCTTCTACTGGTACCTGTATCAGGACGGGACGATCGAGACCGAGGTGAAGCTGACCGGGATCGTGCTCACCTCGGCGGTCCACCCGGGCGAGCGGCCGGCGTACGGGCGACTGGTGAGCCCGGGGCTTTCCGCCCTCAACCACCAGCACTTCTTCTGCGTGCGCATGGACATGGCGGTGGATGGGCCGACGAACGACGTCCACGAGGTGCACACCGAGAGCGTGCCGGTCGGGCCCGAGAACCCCCATGGAAACGCCTTCCGGGCGGTCGCAACGCAGCTTCGCAGCGAGCGGGAGGCGCAGCAGTTGATCGATCCGCTGAGCGCGCGCTTCTGGCGGGTCTCCAACCCGCAGCGGCGGAACGCCGTGGGGGACGCGGTCGCCTACAAGCTCGTCCCGGGCGCGAATGTCCTGCCGTTCGCCGATCCGGGCTCGAAGGATCGGGCGAGGGCCGGCTTCGTCGCCAAGCACCTTTGGGTGACACCCTATGCGCCGCGCGAGCGGTATCCGGCGGGCGACTACCCCAACCAGCACCCGGGCGGTGCCGGCCTCCCGGAGTGGACGCAGGCGGACCGGTCGCTCGAGTCGGCTGACCTCGTGCTCTGGTACACGTTCGGGAGCCACCACGTCGCCCGGGTCGAGGACTGGCCGGTGATGCCGGTCGTGCGCATCGGCTTCTCGTTGATGCCGGACGGGTTCTTCGACCGGAATCCGGCGCTCGACGTCCCGCCTCCGCCGGCACACGCCTGCCATCACCCGTCCCACAACGGCGGAGGAGCGTCGCAGTGACCGAGCACACGCACGGGGAGCACATCCTCACCACCGACGCGCCGGCCGACGCGGTCGCAGACGCCGGGCAGGAGCACGCCGGCCACCTGCGCACGAACGCCCTTAGCCTTGTAGGCAACCTCGTGATCGCGCTGGGATCGGTAGCGCCGACGGCATCGATCGCACTCACGTTGTCGGCGATCGTCGCCACGACCTCCTTCGCAAGCCCGATCGCCGTCCTGATCTGCGCAGTCCCCATGCTCGGCATCGCCATGGCGTACCGCCGGCTCAACATGTGGCACGTCAACTGCGGCGCCACGTACGTCTGGGGCGGGCGCGCCATTTCCCCCTACTTCGGGTGGATGACCGGCTGGGTGATCATCCTGGCCTACTTCCTCGGCGCCACGTCGATCGCCTACCCCATCGGACCGTACTTCCTGTCGCTCGTCTCGAACCGATGGCAGGACTCCACCATCGCCGCCGCGCTGATCGGCGCGATCGCGATCGTCGGCGTGACGGCCGTCGCCTACGTCGGCATCCGGGCCACGTCGCGGTTTCAGGGCCTCTTGATCGTGATCGAGTACGTCGCCATCACGATCGTCGGCGTCCTCGGCCTGATCGGCATCTTCGGCGGCGGCTCCCATTCCGAGCACTTCGACTGGAGCTGGTTTTCCTGGAGCACGCTCGGTGGCGTCAGCGGGCTGGTGAACGCAAGCCTCATCGCCGTCTACATGTACAGCGGATGGGACACCGCCATCCTGCTCAACGAGGAGACCGAGGACGCGCGCACCAATCCGGGCCGCGCGGTGATCGGCAGCGTCCTCACGGTGGCCGTGCTGTTCACGGTGTTCACGTTCGCGCTCGAGGGCGCCGTCAAGTACAACGCGCTGCAGGCGCACGGCGACGACGCGCTCACGTACATCGCCGGGGTCCTGGGGAACACGGCGCTCGCGAAGCTCATGATCGTCACGGTGCTGTTCTCGGCGGTCGGCTCAACGCTGGCCTGCATCGTGGCCGGCGGCCGTGTCACCTTCGCGATGGGCTACGACAAGGTGCTGCCGCCGATCTTCGGCCGCACCCACCCCAGATACAAGACGCCGGTGGCGGCCATGCTGGCGGGCGCCGCGGTCGCGTTCGTCTTCACCTGGCTGTATGCCCTCGGCTCCAGCACGCAGTCGGTGTTCGACTCGGTCGTGAGCAGCGTGGGGCTGCTGTTCGCCCTCTTCTACGCGGCCACCGGGTTCGCCGTGGCCGTGTACTACCGCCGGCTTGCGGCACGAAACCTGCGCGGGCTGCTGGAGCTGGTCGTGTTCCCCGTCGCATCCGCGCTCTTCCTCTGTTACGTGATCTGGCGCTCGATCCCCGGGCTCGGCGGGTGGACGGGGCGCAACATGGAGTATCTCTACGTGCTCCTCGCGATCGGTGCCGTCCTCATGCTGTACGCGCGCCGGCGTGATGACTCGGAGTATTTCAACCAGCCGTTGGAGGCATTCGACCCGGCGACGACCGGGCCGGATCCGTTCGAACGGTGAGTGCCGGCCCCGACATCTCGCCGGCCGCAGAGCCACCCGGCCGCCTCGGCGGGCTCGGCGTCCGCCGCGCGGCGGTGCGGCGGGCCCGTGGCCTCAGCCGTCGCCAGGTGGCTGCGGCGGCCGGGGTCTCCACATCGTTCCTGGGGATGGTCGAGCGCGGCGAGACCGACATGTCGCTCACGCGATTCACGCGGCTGGCCGACTTCCTGGGTGCGTCGCCCGCCGATCTCCTCAGCGACGACCCCACGCCGGCGCCCCCGGACGTCCAGGCCATCGCCTCGGCCCAGCGCGTCGAGCGCGGGGAGGGCGTCGACTATCGGATCATTCGGCACGAGCATCCGCAGCTAGTGGCCGTCACGCTCGCGCCCGGGGCGAGGTTCTCCGACGTCCGGACGCATCGCGGCGAGGACATCTGGATCGTCACCGCGGGCACGCCGACCTTCATCTACGGGAGCGAGCGGTACACGGTCGGCCCCGGCCATACCGTCAGCTTTCCGGGTGTGGTCGAGCACGGCCTTGCCAACCAGACCGACGAGCCGTCATCGCTGATCGCCGTGTGCAGCGTTTCCTACTGGTGATGCCCGGGAGCCCCCTCGATCGCGTGCTGGTGCGGGCGATGCCGGCTGTCCCGAAGGCGATCGTGCGGCCCCTGTCGCGGCGGTACATCGCCGGCCCCGGGCTGGCCGACGCGCTGGAGACGATCCGCACCCTCGGCCGCAGCGGCCGTTCGGCAACCGTCGACGTGCTGGGCGAGCAGCTCACGACGCGCGCCCAGATCGACGACCTCGTGGCGGAGTACCGGCGGGCGCTCGACGCGTTCGCACGCGAAGGTGCAGACGCGACGCTCAGCGTCAAGATGACCGGCCTCGGGCTGGCCCTCGATCGCGACCTCTGCGCGGAGAACGTCCGCAGCCTGGTCGCCGCGGCCCGCGAGCGCTCGTTGCGCGTGGAGCTGGACATGGAGGACTCGACCACGACGACCGCCACCCTCGACGTCTACCGGTTGCTGCGCGAGCAGGGGTTCGACAACGTCGTGATCGCGCTCCAGGCGTACATGCGGCGGACGCTCGACGACGTGCGCTCGCTGGTCCCGTTGACTCCGAGCGTGCGCCTGGTGAAGGGCATCTGGGTCGAGCCCGCATCCATCGTGTACGCCGACTACGACACGGTCCGTGCGAACTATGTCCGGCTCCTGGACGAGCTGCTCGCGGGAGGCGCATTCGTGGCCATCGCCTCCCACGACGAGTGGCTGCACTGGCGCGCGCTCGAGCTGATCGACCGGCACGGCGTCGGTCGCGATGCGTACGAGTTCCAGATGCTGCTCGGGGTTCGCGAGCACCTCGGCGACGCCCTGGTCGCAGACGGCCACGGCGTGCGGATCTACGTGCCCTACGGAGCCGACTGGCATGCGTACTCACTCCGGCGCTTCCAGGAGAACCCACAGCTCGCCCATCACGTGGCAGGCGACCTGCTCGGGCGCGCACGCCGGCGGGTGCTCCGGTGACGATTCAGCGGTTCACTGGCAAGGTGGTCGTCGTGACCGGAGCCGGTCACGGCATCGGCCGCGCATGCGCGGATCGCTTCGGCGCCGAGGGCGCCCAGGAGGTTGTTGTCGTCGATATCGACGCGGCCGGCGCGGAGGAATCCGTCCGCCTCATCCGCGAGCGCGGCGGGCGCGCGCACGTCGTCGTCGCTGACGTTGCCGACGAGGCCTCGGTCGACTCGCTCCGGCGCGCGCTCGCCGATCGGCACGGGCGGGTGGACGTGATCCACAACAACGCCGGCCGCCTGCGATCGGCCAGCGTGACCGAGCTCTCGACCGAGGAGTGGGACCTCACCTTCGCGGTGAACGTCCGGTCGATGTTTCTTGTCTGCCGCGCGCTCATTCCGCTCATGCGGCCGGCGGGCGGCGTGATCGTGAACACCGCCTCGTCGTCCGGCCTCGTCGGTGAGGCGGCGACGCCCGCGTACAACGCGTCCAAGGCGGCCATCATCAACTTCACCCGGCAGCTTGCCGCCGACTACAGCCGCGAGGGCATTCGTGCCAATTGCGTCTGTCCCGGCTGGGTCCCGACCGGCTTCAACGATCCGGTTCTCTCCGACATGACCGACGCCCAGGTCGCCGAGATGGTCACGACGATGGTTCCCATCGGGCGACAGGCGAGACCCGAGGAGATCGCCGCGGCCGTCGCCTTCCTGGCATCGGATGACGCCTCGTACGTCGCGGGCCACGCGCTGGTCGTGGACGGTGGCCTGACAGCCGTCCGATGACGCCGCCGACCTTCGGGGTGAGGCCGGACTACGAACCGGTCTTGACGCAGGTGTAGTCGGCGTACGCCCCGACGGGTGCGTACGCCGACGCGACGATCTCGAACCCGGCGCCGGCGAGCATCGGCTCGAGCAGCCACGTGAACGTGCTGTGCTCGTCGCGGACGTGCGTCTCGAGCTCCGGGCGCGTCCAGCCGACGGCCTGGTCCTCGGCGGCGGTCGCGTCGATCCAGCGCCGGATCCCTGCCTCGGCGTCGGCCGCGGGGAAGGAGAAGACGAGGTCGCGGAGCCGCAACGTGCCGCCCTCGCGGAGCAGGCCGGCCGTGCGCCGGAGCGCGACCGCCTTCCAGGCGTCGGGCAGATGGTGGAGGGCGTTGCGGGTGTAGATCGCGTCGACGGGATTGCCTTCGTGCACGTAACCGAGGAGGCCCGCCTGCACCGTCCGGACGTTCTCTGCCGCGGCGTCGGTGGACCTGGCCCGGATCGCCGCCACCATCGCCGGCGAGACGTCGACCGCGACGACCCGCTCGCAGAACGGCGCGACAGCTACGGCGAACGTCCCGGTACCGGCCCGAAGTCGATCAGCGTCGAGTCGCGGCCGAGGCTGCGTGCGCGGAGGATGGCGACATCCTCCGCCGGATCGAACGCCGCCTTCCGGTCGTACCCCGCCACGTAGGCGGCATCGAAGTGCTCGGGCCCGGCGTGGGCCGCTTCATCGATCTCCACGCTCACGCGCGGATGACGGCTTACGAGAGGATCTTGCCGAGCCGCTCCGCCTGCTCGGCGACCCGCTCGATGTCCCGCGCCACGCTCTTGCTGCGCTGGCTCAGCTGGACGGTCGCCTTGCCCAGGCCGCCCAGCACGGCGGCCGGATCGACGTCGTGAAGCATCGCCATGGAGCGGGCGGTCACGCCGTCATTCGCAGAGGCGTGCCGTCCGCGCAGCGCGAGGCCACCGGCGATTCCGGCCACCGCGGCTGCCACGGTGATGGTCGGGCGGCCGGCCTTGTCCGCCGCCTGGCGAACCGCCGTCCCGGTCTGCTTGAGCCTGCCGGCCACGCGATCCTGCATCTGCGTCGCCGTGCTCGCGCGCGAGCCGTTGCGCGAGCTGCCGTTGGTGCTGGAACGTGCCTTCGTGGAGCGGGTGGAGCCGTTCCGGGACTGCGCGGTCCGGCGGCTCGACGCCGTCGACTTCGTGCGGCTCGCGCCGTTGGCCGATGCCGTGCCCGTCGCCTTCGCGTGGCTGCGGGTCGTCCCGGCCTTCGGAGACCGAGCCCTGCTCTTCGCCGAGCCGTTCCTGGCCGCCGCCGACTTGGACGACGTGCTGCGCGAACGACTCGTGGTGCTCTTGGCACTGCTTCCGGTAGATCGTTTTGTCGTTGCCATGTCTCCCTCTCGACTACGTGACCCGTGGATCTTGCGGTGACTACCCACCCCCGGGCGCTTCTAACCCGGTGCTTGTGCGCACGCGAAACGGGGTAAACCCGGGATTCCCAGCGAGCGGACGGAGGAATCCGATGCCAGAAACGACGCGCGACACCAAGATCGTGGAGTTCCTGAACGAGGCGTACGGCAAGGAGCAGCAGCTCACGGCCGCGCTGGAGCAGCATCTGCAGGCCACGACGCGGCCGGACTACCAGAAGCGGCTCACGGAGCACCTGAAGGAGACCAAATCGCACGCGCGAGACGTCTCCAAGCGGATCAAGCAGCTCGGCGGCACCCCTGCACAGGTGTCGCTCCCGGGCCCGGAGGGCGTCTCGAAGGCGGCCCAGGGCGTGCAGGACGTGGTCGCGAAGGCGAAGGCGGCGGCGCAGGCCCCGCTCGACGTGGTTCGCGGCTCCGGGGAGCAGGCGCGGATGGTGCACAACGCCCGCGTCGAGTTCGAGGAAGAGGCGCACGAGATCGCCACGTACACGGTGATCGACTCGCTCGCCACCGCTGTCGGCGATTCGGAGACGGCGCAGCTCGCCCGCAACATCCTCCGCGAGGAGGAGCGGATGCAGAAGTATCTGGGCGACCTCCTGCGCGACCTCACGGTCGACATGGCACACGACGAGGTGCCGGTTTCCGAGATCAGCGGCCCCGCCGCCCGGCGCGCGTCGACGCGCCAGAGGGCCGGCACCCGGTAGGGGCGGGCTATGGCTCAGACCCAGCAGCGGCGGTCGTCCAACGGCTCGAGGGGCAGGGCGTCGGCGAACGGCTCGGGCTCCCGTCCCGCGGAGGCGATCAAGCAGGGCGCGCGGAAGACGACCCGTGCCGCCGAGAAGTCCGGGGCGCCCGCGATCGCCGCGGGCGCCGCCCTCGCCGGTCTCGCCGGGCTCGCCGCAGGAGCGGTGCTGTCGTCACGAAGCCGCTCCGTCTCCGGCCTGCTCAACGGGGCCGGCGGACGGCGCGGGGCCGCGGGGACGCTCGTGCGAGCCTCCCAGCAGCTGAACTCGGCGACATGCAGCCTGAACGACCTGGCAGCGGAGATCCGCAAGGTCAGGGAGCTTGCGGAGGCCGGGCGGAACCGGTCGCCGATCGAGGTCGTGCTCCAGGGCCTGACGCGCCGGCCCGGGCAGTGACGGTATCCGCCATCCGGGGTCTGACCCCGTTTGGCGGGTCCTCAAGCCTCCCCGGGCCGTGGACCGCTCGGGGCTATACTTGCGCCCTCGCGGGGCTATAGCTCAGTTGGGAGAGCGCCTGGATCGCACCCAGGAGGTCAGGGGTTCGAATCCCCTTAGCTCCATGGTGGCGGGTGGGCCGAATGGCCCGCCCGCCGGCATTCAGCCGGGTTCGTCCTGACCTCCTGGGTGCGAGCCGGGCGAAGCCTGGATCAAGGCGCCTGCTATTCAAGCAGGCGCCGCCATGAGGCAGTCAAGGGAGCGGCAGCGACCTTGACTGTCGAGTCCAGGAGGTCAGGGGTTCGAATCCCCGCAGCTTCATGAAGGCGTTGCGCGGTACCATCGCGGGATGGCCTACGACGAGGCGCTCGCCGCCCGCATCCGCGACCGCATCCGCGCCGCTCCCGATCTGAGCGAGAAGAAGATGTTCGGCGGGCTCGCGTTCCTGATCGGCGGGAACATGGCCGTCGCCGCGAGCGGCCAGGGCGGGATCCTGGTGCGGGTGGACCCGGGCGAGTCGGACGCGCTCGTCGCGGCGACAGCGGCGTCCCCCATGGAGATGCGCGGAAGGGAGATGGCGGGCTGGCTGCGTCTTGACACCGGCGATGTCGCCTCGGACGAGGCGCTTGCCGAGTGGGTCGACCGCGGCGTCGCATACGCCCGCTCGCTGCCGGCGAAGTAGGGCTGGGGAGGCCCCCGCGCACGCGGGCCTCCCCGGATCACGCTCCTACAGGCTCGCGCACTCTCCGCGCTTGTGGCCGCCGACGACGTTCGGCGCGCCGCTCGAGTCGCCCACCTGGGCCTGCGGCACGTTGTTGAAGCACCCCAGGTTGCCGTCGATCTCGTTCGTGACGATCTCCATGGCGTCAGGATCGCCGAACCGGCCGCCCACCATCAGGGCGTTCCCGCCCACGTGCACGCGGATCAGGCCGAACCAGCACGTGTGCAGGCGGCGGACGGTGAAGTTGCCGCCGATCGCGCCGTCCTGGTAGGTCGTGTAGTACGGGATCTGCCCGAGGATCGGCGTGATGGAGCAGTCCTCGCTGCCGCCGCCGCCGAGGAACCTGACGTTCCCGCGCGTGGTCGTGCCGTGGACGACCGTCGCCCAGGCGCCGACCTCGGTGAGGTTGCCGCGGATGTGGTTGTCCGAGTTCGCCGCGCAGCCGAAGTCCAGCGAGCAGCCGAGCAGCGCGACCGCGTGGGCCTTGACCCACACGTCGCCGCGCACGTTGAGCGTCGCGGCGGTGACGGCGTTGAAGAACGCCGCCCGCTTGACCACGAGGTCGTGGCGGACGGTGACCGTTCCCGAGCTCGCGAGCGTGCACGAGCCGGCGATGGTCAGCGAGCGATAGGTGCCCGCCGCGACCGTGCCGCCATGGCACGTCACGTTGCCGTGGTGGTGCGACGCCGCGGACGCCGAGCCGGTGGCTGCGAACAGCCCCACGGCGACGGCGAGCGCGAGCGCCGGCTTCCGAAGACGGGTCATGCTTCCCTCCCCTGCCAGGATCTGGAACGCCGCCCAGCTCCCGGGCGGCCGAACGCAGACCATACCCCGCCCGGCTATGTGACGTCTGTCGCAGGCTTGGCGATGCGGTAGCGCAGGTAGACGACGCCACCCTCGAAGCGGCGCTCGTCGAGCAGCTCGAGATCGATGCGGAGGTCGTCCGGCAGCGCGCGGGTGCCACCGCCGACGATGGTCGGCACGAGGAACAGTTGCACCTCGTCGACGACGCCTGTCCGGAGGGCGCCGGCAGCCAGGCCGGGCCCACCGACGGTGAGATCGCGATCGGCCGTGGCCTTCATCCTCTCGACGGCTTCAGGGTCGAAATCGCGCTCGATGCGCGTCCGCGGGGTCGAGGCCTCGGCGAGCGTGCGCGAGTAGACCACCTTGTCGGCTGCACGCCAGATCTCGGCGTAGTCGCGCATGACCTCCGGCTCGTGTGAGACGTCCATCGTCTCCCAGACCGCCATCGTCTCGTACATGCGGCGGCCGTACAGGTACGTGCTGGCCTCCCGCTCGAGATCGTTGACGAACGCATGCACGTCCGGCCCCGGCGCGGCCCAGTCGAACGTCCCGGACGCGTCGGCCGTATAGCCGTCCAACGAGGCGATCGCGGAGTAGATCAGCCGGGCCACGATGCCGCCAGCGAGATGCGCACGTGGTCGGCCACCTTCAGCGCACCGAAGAGGGCCGAGTACGGCTTCATGCCGAGATCGGTCTGGCGGACGACCCCGGCGGCGGTGAGCGACCCGTCGCGCACCGCGACGTCGAGCGCCAGGGGCGCGGTGTGGCCGAGTAGCGTCAGCTCGCCGCTCACCCGCAGGCCGTCGCCGGCCGGCGTGACGTCGGTCGAGCGGAAGGTGATCTGGTCGCGTCGCAGCACCTCGTCGTCGATTGTCTGCTCGATGCTGACCCGGTCGTCGTCGTCGAGCGGCTGCATGCCGCCGGTACCCTCCCGCACCTTCAGCGACCCCCCGTCGACGCGCACCTCGACCCGGGCATCATCGCCGACCTCGAGCGTCCCCTCCCACTCGGTGACGACCAGGAGCAAATCGTGGCCCGCCCGGGCCACCGCACCCGTTCGGCCCGTATTCACCGAGAGGGTGCCGTTGTCCGGGCCGAAGCGGTACCTGCCAGCCGGGATGGACACCGCCGGAGCCTATAATTCTCGCCCTTTCGCCGACCCGCCGGAGGGACTCGATGGCCGTAGTGCTCGACCACCCGTTCACGACCGAACGCCCGCTCGACGACAGCTACGCGACGATCCTCGACCTCGACAGGGTCATCCCGTGCGTCGAGGGCGCGACGGTGCTCGAGCGCACCGGCCCGGAGTCGGCGAGGGCCGAGATCAAGGTCAAGATGGGGGCGATGTCGCTGACGTTCACGGGCACCGTCGAGGTCACCGAGCAGGACGCCGGCGCCCATCACGCCGTCATGGCGGTGAAGTCGCGCGAGACGGGCGGACAGGGGTACGCGAACGCCACCATCACGTTCGACCTGCGCGACGGCGGCGGCAACATCCACACGAACGCTCAGATCACCGGGAAGGCGGCGTCGATGGGCGAGGGGGTCGTGAGCGGCGTGCTCGACGCGCTCGTGAAGGACTTCGCGGGCAAGCTCGGGAAGCTCTGAACGCCCGGCGAAGTCCCGAAGGGCGGCGGCACGGCGCGCGGGCGGAGTCTCGGCTCCCACCCGCGGATGCTAGGCGTCGGCACCCGTCACGAGGGCAACGCCGAGGATGACGACGACCAGGCCGGCGGTGGCGGCGGCTCCCGGCAGGTTGCCCTGGACGGCCTCGATGCCGACGGCGACGGCGGGGACGAGGAACGTCCACGCGAAGACGCGGGCGCTCGTCCAGTGGCTGAGGGCCACGTAGAAGCCGACGTAGGTGATCACCTGGGCCCCGATGACGAGGAAGGCGAGGGCAGCCCAGAGCTCGGCCGAGGACCACTCGGTCTGATGGGGGCGGACGGCGAGCAGGTACGGGATCAGCAGCACACCGCCGCACAGGAACTGCGCCGTGGTGGCCCCGTAGACGTCGAACGCCGTGGCGCCGGTGCTGAGATGGCGCATGGCGAGGCCGGCGGCGGCCCAGCCGAGGGCGCCGCTGAGGCAGATGACGATGCCGATGCCGACGTCCGATCCGGACGTGCCGCCGCCTGAGGCGACGATCAGGAGGATGCCGGCGAACCCGGCGACGAGGCCCGCCGCCTGGCGGCCCGTCAAGCGCTCCGCCAGCCAGATGCGCGCACCAACCGCCGCGAAGAACGGGGCGGTGTTGAGCAGCACCGAGGCGATGGCGGCGCCGGCGAGGCGCGTGCCCTCCGCCAGCCCTGCGAGCGTGAGGACGACGTTTCCGACCGAGATCGCGCCTGCCCACGCCCATGCGCCCCGGGTGCGGGGGAGGCGTGCCCCGGCGAGCCGCAGGACGGGGAGCATCACGAGGCCGCCGACCAGCGCACGCGTCGTGGTGATCACGGACGCGCTCGTGAAGCGCAGGGCGGCGGCGGTCACGGGATACGCGACCCCCGCGCACACGACTGAGACCGCCAGCACCGGCCCGACCCACGCGGGGCTCGGATCCCGTCTCTCGCCGTCCATCGGGTCACCGTATCGCCTTGCTCCCATCGATGAACGTCGATATATTGAGGTCGATCGATATGAGGAGGTCGGTGTGAGCACTGGAGCCGTCGAGCCCGTCGCCTGCTGCGGGCCGCTGGCGGGCGCGACCCTGACGGATGCGGAGGCCGCCGCCACCGCGGACGTGTTCAAGGCGCTCGCGGATCCTGCCCGGGTGCGGATCGTGAACGTGCTTGCGACGAGCGGAGAGCCGGTCTGCGTGTGCCATCTCATCGAGCCGCTGGGCCTGTCCCAGCCGACCGTGTCCCACCACCTGAAGAAGCTGACCGACGCGGGGCTGCTCGACCGCGAGCAGCGCGGGAAGTGGGCCTACTACGCGCTGCGCCCGCAGGCCGTCGACACGCTCTCGGCGGTCGTGGACCTGAAGGGAGCGTGTTGCTGATGGCGACGCCTGACGAGCTGCGAGAACAGGTACGGGAGCGCTACGCCGCGTCGGCCCGCGCCGTGACCGGGGAAGGCGACGGCTGCGGGTGCGGATCCGGCGCGTGTTGCGCCGACGCCGCCGAGACCCCCGGGTTCGGTGAGGCGATGTATGCGGCGGAGCAGCGCGGCGAGCTGGCCGAGGCCGCGGTACTCGCGTCGCTCGGGTGCGGCAACCCGATCGCCGTCGCCGACCTGCGCGAGGGCGAGACGGTGCTCGACCTGGGCTCGGGCGGTGGCATCGATGTCATCCTCTCGGCGCGCCGGGTCGGGCCGACCGGCACCGCCTACGGGCTGGACATGACAGACGAGATGCTCGCGCTGGCGGGGCAGAACGCGCGGGACGCCGGAGTGGGGAACGTCCACTTCCTGAAGGGGCTGATCGAGCGGATTCCGCTGCCGGCCGGATCGGTCGACGTCGTCATCTCCAACTGCGTCATCAACCTCTCGACGGACAAGGCAGCCGTGCTGGCCGAGATCGGGCGGGTGCTCCGGCCGGGCGGCCGCCTCGGGATCAGCGACGTCGTCGCCGAGGACGGACTCACACCCGCGCAGCGGGCCGAGCGGGGGAGCCACGTGGGCTGCATCGCCGGCGCGCTCTGCCGGGCGGAGTACGAGGCCGGGCTCGCGGCGGCAGGGTTCGAGCACGTCTCGGTGGAGTTCACGCACGAGGTCGCCGACCGGATGCACGGCGCCATCGTCAGGGCGGTGAAGACGAGGGAGCCGGAGGCGAAGGGCCTCCCGGTCATGCGCCCGGCCGCCAGGTCCGGCTGCTGCTGATGGACGCGCGCCTGGCGCGATCGCTGACGGCCGAGGCGATCGGTACCTTCGCCCTGGTGTTCGCCGGGTGCGGCGCGATCATGGTCGATGCCCGGACCGGTTCGCTCGGCCACGTCGGCGTCGCGATCAGCTTCGGCCTGGTGATCATGGTGATGATCTACGCCGTCGGCCACATCTCGGGCGCGCACTTCAACCCGGCCGTGACGCTCGCCTTCGCCACGTCGCGCCACTTCCCCGCGGCGCGGGTGCCCGCCTACTGGGCCGCCCAGCTCGCCGGCGCGACCGCCGCGGCGCTCGTGCTGCGCGGCTCACTGGGGAACGTCGCCCACGTCGGCGCCACGCTTCCGAGCGGATCGGACGGCCAGGCGTTCCTGTGGGAGGCCGTCCTCTCCTTCTTCCTCATGTTCGTGATCATGGCCGTGGCGACGGACACGCGCGCGGTCGGTGAGGCTGCGGCGATCGCCATCGGGGCCACCGTCGGGCTGGATGCGATGTTCGGCGGTCCCATGACCGGTGCGTCGATGAACCCGGCCCGGTCGCTCGGGCCGGCCCTCGCGGCGGGCGATCTCGGCTCGATCTGGGTCTACCTGACGGCGCCGCCCGCTGGCGCGGTGGTCGCCGCGGCGACCTACAGGCTCCTCCGCGACGTCCAGCCGGCCCGGGAGCCGGCATGAGCCACGTCCTCTTCGTCTGCATCCAGAACGCGGGCCGCAGCCAGATGGCCGAGGCGCTCTTCGAGCGCGCCGCCCGCGGGCTCGAGGCGCGATCGGCCGGGAGCCGGCCGGCGGAGCAGGTCCATCCCGCCGTTGTCGGCGTGATGCGTGAGGTTGGCGTGGACCTCTCCGCCAGGCGGCCGCACAGGCTCGACGACGCCGACATGGGCTGGGCCGACGTCGTCGTCACCATGGGCTGCGGCGACGAGTGCCCGTACATCCCCGGCAAGCGCTACGTCGACTGGGATCTCGACGACCCCGCCGGCCGGCCCCCCGCCGAGGTGCGCCGCATCCGCGACGAGATCGGCCGCCGGGTCGAGGCGCTGGTCGCCGAGCTGAGCTCCTGCTAGCGTCGCCGCCCGTCGTGCGAGGATGCGCGGGTGGACGCGATCCGGGTCGACAGGTGGCTGTGGGCGGCGCGGTTCTTCAAGACCCGCGCGCTCGCGCACGACGCGGTTGCCGGCGGCCACGTGCGCGTGAACGGCGAGCGAGTGAAGCCCGCCAGGGACGTGCGCGCGCAGGACGTGCTCGAGGTGCGCGCCGGCGACTTCGTGCGCACCGTCGTCGTCGTCGCCGTGGCCGAGCGGCGAGGCTCGGCGAAGGTGGCGGCGACGCTCTACGAGGAGACCGCGGAGTCGCGCGCCGACCGCGCGCGCCAGGCCCAGGAGGGCCGTCTCGAGTCGGCGTTCGGCGGGTTCCGGACCGGCGGCCGGCCGACGAAAGCCGACCGCCGCCGCACCGACGCGCTGCGGGGTCGCAGGCCACCACGCTAGGTCCGCCCGCCCCGTAGACTGGCGCGCAATGTCGCCCGGCAGGTGGACCCACAGCCTCGCGTCCGACGAGTGGCGCCGCCTCGGCTGGTTCGCCGCGGCAATCGTGCTCCTGCACGTGGCCGGATGGGCGCTCTTTCTCGAGTACGCCCACCGGTACCCACCGCTGGCCGGCGCCGGACTGACGGCCTACCTCTTCGGCCTGCGGCACGCGTTCGATGCCGACCACATCGCGGCGATCGACAACACCACCCGCAAGCTCCTGTCGCTCGGCCGGCGGCCGATGGGGATCGGGTTCTTCTTCTCGCTCGGGCATGCGAGCGTCGTCTTCGGGCTGGTCGCCGCCCTGTCGCTGGCGACGCGGGCGGCGGACACGCGCATCCCCGCGTTCCAGCACTACGGCGGCTACGTCAGCGCGGGCGTCTCGGGCACGTTCCTGTGGATCATCGGCACCCTGAACCTGGTCGTGCTGCTCGACGTCGTGCGCATCTTCCGCGAGATGCACGGCGGCGACTACGACCGCGAACGGCTCGAGAACCGGCTGCTCGAGCGGGGAATGATGAGCCGGTTCTTCGGGCGGTTCTTCCGCCTGATCGACGCGAGCTGGAAGATGTACCCGCTCGGGCTCCTGTTCGGCCTCGGGTTCGACACCGCGACCGAGATCGGCCTGCTCGCGCTCGCGGCGGGCGTCGCCACCGACACGGTGCCGCTCCTCGGCATCCTGTCCCTGCCGATGCTGTTCGCCGCCGGGATGGGCATGATGGACACGCTGGACGGCGCGTTCATGGCCGGCGCGTACGGGTGGGCGTTCTCGAACCCCGTGCGCAAGGTCTACTACAACATCACCGTCACGAGCCTCTCGATCGTGGTCGCGCTCGCGATCGGCACGGTCGAGCTCCTGCAGGTGCTGTCGACCCGGCTCGCGCTCTCCGGCGGGTTCTGGGACTGGCTGAACGGGCTCGACTTCGAGACGCTCGGCTACGCCGTGGTGGCGCTGTTCCTGCTCATGTGGGCGGGCTCGGTCTCGATCTGGAAGCTGCGCCGGATCGAGGATCGCTGGGACGGGTAGGCGGTTCCGCCCTGCGCCAATTGGCGGTCGCCGTGGATGTCAATTGCGTGGGGTTCGGGAACCAACCCGGCATCCGCCTCGTCCTACAGACCGTGAGGATTTCGCTCGTGATCGCCACCATGGCGGCGATCGGCGCCGCCGCCGCCGGATGCGGCTCGGGATCCGGGGGACACGACACGCGCGTCGCGATCCACGCCGTCGTGCGCGCAGGTTGCTCCGCCGGGCCCGCGACCGCCGGCCGCCCCTATCCCGGGTCGATCGTCGTCACCGGGGCGGGGGCGACGAAGGCCGTCAAGATCCGCGGCCGCGACGTCGCCCGGATCGAGGTCGATCCCGGCGGCTACCGGGCGGACGCCGCCTGGGTCGCCGGCAGCCGGCTCGTCTCGGCGCAGGTCGACGGCCGCCCGGCCACCGTCACGCCGAACGGCCAGGTGCGCTTCAACGCGCCGTCCGGCGCGGACACCGATCTGCGGCTCGTCGTCGGCGTCCACCGGACGGAGTGCACCCCGCCCGGTGCGGCGGGCTGACGCGCCCGGCGCCAGCCCGCCGCGATGAGCCCTAGCGGATCCCGATCTTGAACAGGCCGCGGCCGTGGGTCGCCGCGACGACGTAGCGGCGATTCGGGCTGACGGCCAGGTTCCAGGTGGCCACGTCGGGCAGGCCGTGTCCGAGGCGGGCCCAGTGGTGGCTCCCGTCGCGGGCGACGAACACGCCCAGGTCGGTCGCGACGACCAGCTTGTGATGCACGATCGCGACGTCGTCGGCCGGGTTGTCCGGCAGGTTCCCGCTCATGTTCTTCCAGGTCTGCCCGCCGTTCCACGACTCGAACACGTGGCCGACGCCGCCGGCCGGGATCCAGCGGCGCGAGAAGCCGCCGAACGTGACCACGACGTGGTTCGCGTCGTTGCGATCCACGTCGAACCCGGTGATGAAGCGGTTGGGCAGGTTCGGCGCGTGCACCGTGTGCCACGTGCCGCCCGCGTTCGTGTCGATCCCGGACTGGAATGGCACGCCCGATGCCGGGTTGCACGGCAGGGCGCACCAACCGGCGTAGATCGTGCTGCCGTTGACGCCCAGCGCCGTCGTCGACGCGTGGGTGTCATGCACGATCTTCCAGTCGCAGGCCGTCGCCGAGCAGTGGGTGTTCCACCCGGCGTGGTCGTCCCAGATGAACTCGCCGCCCGTGACCCAGTGCGTCGGGTCGTTCACATCGGCCTTGAGCGGCGTGATGAACTGCGGCTCGGGGTCGCACGGGTTCGGCGTGTAGGTGAACGCGCCGCAGGCCGGGCTGATCTCGCGGTAGTGCTTGCCCGCGTCGGTGCTCAGCGCCGGATCCATGTCGACGTACTCGTTCACGATGTGGTTGGCGTTCTTCGGGTCGACGATCACCTTCCCGCCGTCGCCCGTGAACCCCTGGGTGATCTGCGAGGCGTGCGGGCGCACCAGGGTCGCCCCATTGTCCTGCAGCCCGCCCCAGTAGGCGTCGCCGCCGTCCATGCGGCCGATGCCGGCGCCGTAGTACTGGATCGTGTGCAGCGTGGCGTTCAGGTCGATCCAGCCCGCCTGGTTATGGGCGGAGAGCGGCCGTCGCCACACGCCGCCGTCGCTTCCGGTGTAGAAGGTGTGACCCACGATCAGCGCGGCGTGCTGGTCCGTGTGTGCCGTCGGCGGGCAGTGGCAGGCCAGCAGGTAGTCGCCGTAGGGCGCGATCGTCGACCAGGTCTGGCCGCCGTTGAAGGACTGGTAGACCTCCTCCAGGCCCGCGTACACGTGCAGCGGGTTGTGCGGGTCGACCGCGATGTACTCGTTGTACCAGGTCTGCGCCCCCGGCCACTGGCCGAACAGCGGCGGCTCGGCCGAGCCGGAGTTCGCGAG
>JAICJM010000317.1 GCA_025928435.1 Thermoleophilia bacterium | reverse complement strand
TGAGGTCGAAGCGGCCGGGCAGCGGCTGATGCAAGAGCAGCAGGTCGAGCCGGTCGACGCCGAGCTTGCCGGCGCTCTTCTCGAACGCGTGCAGCGTGGCGTCGTAGCCGTAGTCGCTGATCCAGACCTTCGTCTCGAGGAACACGTCATCGCGGGCGATGCCCGACCGGCGGATGCCTTCACCCACCTGCTGCTCGTTGAAGTAGGACGCTGCGGTGTCGATGAGGCGGTAGCCGTCGCGCAGCGCCGTCTCGACCGCGGCAGTGGTCTCCTCCGGCGGGGTCTGGAAGACGCCCAGGCCCAGAGCGGGCATGGTGACGGAGTTGTTGAGCCTGAGGGCAGGGGTTGTCGCTGAGGTCATCGTCTGTCTCCACCCTCGTGTCGGGTCAGCTCGCCGCGATCACGCGGTCGGCGGCGCCGACGCGGAACGCCTCGAGCCGGGATCGCTGGTCGGCGGCGCGAACCGCCAACTCTTCACCGACGGCCTGAACCCCCTGATCGGGCATGCGCTCGAGCGTAAGCGCACCAAGCCGCTTGCCCTCGATCCCGAGCGGTAAGGCCTCTATGTCGAGCAGCCGGGCCATCCTGCCCGCGTACCCGCGCCTCCGCCGGGGAAAACACGCGCCTGCAAGGCGGCTCGCGTCGGGGCACGGGATCTCAGCGCCGAAACGTCATTCGAACGCTCGTTCCGGGTCGCAGGTTGGACGTGGCGACGACGTCGGCCAGTGAATTGATGAGAGGCAGGCCCACACCGAGTCCGGGCTGCCCGGCTGGGCCGTCGATGCCGTGGCCGGCGTCGGCGACGGAAACGATCAGAGTCTGGGCCGACGCCTCGAAGATGATCACCATCTCCCCTGGCGCGTCGGGATAGGCGTGCTGGACGGCGTTCGTGCAGACTTCCGTGAGCGCGAGCCTGATGTCGGCCGCCTGCTCCAGGGCGATCCCGAGCGAGTCCAGCACGCGGTCGAGCTCGTGGCGGATCATGGGCACGCTTGTCGGGATTGCCGGAAGCGCGTGCCGAGTCACGCTTGGACCCGTTTCGCCGAGCGGCCGATCCACCATGTGCCGTACCCGCTTCCGGTTGTGGCGCCTGAGCGCCCGATGCTGCCTGCACGGGGAGCCGGTGGCCCGGGCCTCGTCCGGGCCGGCCCCCGCACCGGCAGATCATCAGTTTGTCTGGTTGTGATCCTCGCCGGCGGCGAAGTCGACGGTGATTGGCCGGCTGTTCATCAGCTCCGCCACGCCTGCTCCCGTTCGATAGGGTCGCCGCTGGTTGTTCCCCACCCGGCGAGGGCCTAACCCGACGCTAGATCGCAGTGGCGTCCGCGTCGGAGCGCTTCGGCGGGAGCAGCGCGTGCTGGTCGGTGATGGCCTGGGCGATGTCGACGAGCTTCTGGTTGGTCTGGCGGGAGTGGCTTCGGAGCAGCTCGAACGCGGCGTGTTCGCTGATCTGGTGGCGTTCCATGAGGATGCCTTTCGCGCGCTCGGTGACGGCGCGGCGGTTGAAGGCGCCTTCCAGGCCGTGGTACTCGGCGAAACGGCGAAGGGCGATTCCGAAACTGCTTTGCAGGCGCGCGGGTTCGCCGTTGACGATGTAGGCGAAGATGCCGATCTGGGCGGCCTCGTTGATGAAGGCGGCGTCCTCGACGTCGAGCAGCGCAATCACAGGGCAGGCGCTCTCGCGCACGATCTGGCGGATCATGTCCAGCGCATGCTCGGACGATTCGTCCAGACAGACGATGGCGACGTCGGGCAGCTCGTCCGCGGTGATGGCGGCGACCCTGGCGGTATCGGTGGCCTCGGCCACCACCCGGTGGCCAAGGCTCGTGATGACCTTGGAGATGCCCGCCAGTCGCTCGAATCGCTGGTCCGCGACGAGGACGCGCAGGTGCATCGGTTGGGACGCGCTCGGCACCCGACGATTCTACCCGTGCGGCGGTCGCCGATAACCCGTGCCCTGACCGGAGGGAACACCCCGGCGCCGATCGCACGCGCATCCGGAGGCACTTAGGAGTAGACTGTCCAGACAGCTCCAGCCCACGGCTGCGCGGAGACCACTTGTCCGCCGCGACGAGACCGGCTTTTACCCTCGGTCGGCGATCAGCCCTCAGCAGCAGGAGTTGCCATGATCGAGACACCTCATGGACGCCACCCCGCGCGGCCGCCCCAAGCGAGCGGGCCATGATCCATGATTGGCACGAGCAGGAGATCCGCAACGAGGCCGCCTTCCGCGACCGCAACGAATGGATCCTGCACGAGAACAAGCGCTTCCCGACCGAAGGCGGGATGGTCAACATCGTGTGCGAGTGCGGCGACGCCACCTGCGAGGAGTCCATCAGCCTGACCGTCCTCGAATACGAAGCGGTGCGCGACTACTCGACCCGATTCGCGGTTGCGCCCAACCACGAGAACCCCGAAGCCGAGTACGTGGTCCGCGAGCACCCGCTGTTCACGGTGGTCGAGAAGATCACGTCGAAGGCTCGCCGGATC
>JAICJM010000009.1 GCA_025928435.1 Thermoleophilia bacterium | reverse complement strand
CCCGTCGGGGCGCCGCTTCCGCGCGCTCTCGCCCGACGAGGCGGCCGGGTTCGGCGCCGGCGAGCTCGAGTGGCGCTGGGTGCGGATGTCGAAGTCGCGCGGGAACGTCGTCACGCCCGAGGAGGTGATCGCACGCCACGGCGCAGATGCCCTGCGGATCTACATCTGCTTCGCCGCGCCGTTCGCGGACGACATGCGCTACGACCCGGACGGCGTCGCCGCCGCGGGCCGGTCCCTGGGCCGCGTGCACCGGCTGATCAGGGCGGTCGCGGCCGCTCCTGCGACCGCCGCCGCCCAGCCCGACGGCGACGCAGGGCTGCGGCGGGCGACGCACCGGGCGATCGAGGCGGTGACGGCGGCGGTCGAGGACTTCCGCTTCAACGCCGCCGTCGCCGAGCTGATGACGCTTCAGGGGGCCGCCGCCGCCGCGGCGCGGGAGGCGCCCGGTTCGGCGGCGGTCGCCGACGCCGCCGAAGCGCTGATCCTGCTGCTGGCGCCGTTCGCGCCGCACCTGGCGGACGAGCTGTGGACCGGGGCGCTGGGCCGGCCCGGGCGGGCGACGGCCGCGCCCTGGCCGGCGGCCGATCCAAGGCTGGCCGCCGAACCCGTGCAGCGACTGGCGGTGCAGGTGAACGGGCGGGTGCGCGGCGAGATCGAGCTGCCCGCCGGCGCGGCCGAGGACGAGATCCGCGCGGCGGCGCTCGCCCACCCGGGCGTCGCCCGCCACCTGAACGGCGGGACTCCCGGCCGCGTGATCGTCGTGCCGGGGCGGCTGGTCAGCCTCGTCAGCGACCCGTGATCGGGCGCAGGTGCGTCACGGCGGCGAACGGCGGCCCCGCGGTCGTGGCGGCGAGGACGACCGTTCCACCGGGGCGGTCGATCTCGACCGCGAGCCCGGCGGCGACGGTCTCGTAGAGCCGCGCCGTGCGCGACCCCACCGGGAACTGCTTCAGGGGCACGCCGACCGTCCCGAGGAGCGGCGGCGGGATCACCGGGCCGTAGTTCCACACGGCCAGCGGCCCGTAGCGCAGCCGCACCGCCGTCCCGTCGCCGTAGCGCAGGAGCTCGATCGCGCCGAGCGGGTGGCCGTCGAAGCGCGGGCCGAGCCACTCGATGGCCGGGCGCAGCGCCCGCGCGCGGGCCAGGCCGATGCGGCGGACGGCGAGGAGGCGCACCGGCCGTCCCCGCCCCTGCAGCTCGGTGATCCGTGTATGCAGCGGCAGGGCGATCGTGAACGTGCCCTCGGGCACCTCCGTGCGCGGCGTCACCTGCACCTCGCGGATGTCGATGACCGCCTCGATCCGGGGACGGCCCCCGGGGCGGCGGACGCGCCACTCGATCCGCTCGGGGAGGAGCGTGCGTGCGCCGACGGTCACGACCTGGGCGACGCGAGCGGCGTCCGGCAGCCGCTGCACCGGCAGCGCGAAGCGGTAGGCCGGGTGGCCCCGGAACGTGACGCGCTGCGTCTCCGCAGCCGCGAACCGCGTCAGCGCCCGGCGGTAGACCGCGATCGGGTCGACGGCGCCGGCGCAGCCGGTCGCGAGCGCGGCGCAGGAGCGGGCGACGACCGCGCTCTTCGTCGCGGGGTCGTACCGGGTGATGCGGCCGCCCTCGACGAGCGTCTCGTCGACCGTGGCGCCGGACTCGGTGCGCTGCACCCACTTCGCCCGGCGGCGGTCCGGATCGACCCAGCCGGTGCGGGTCGAGGCGGCGAACCCACCGCCCGGGCCGGGGATGATCCGCTCGATCACCTCGAGCACCGTCCCGCGCCCGCCCAGCGCCGCGAGCGCCTGCGCCTGCACGTCGGCGCGCGGGCGGGAGCCGAACGGCCCGGCCAGCAGAATGGCGGCGGCGGCCGCGACGACCGCCGCGGCCAGGGCGGCCGCCGGCCAGAGCCGGCGCCGTGCCGGCGGATGGGGCCGGGCGGCGCGGAGGGCGCCCTCGGTCGCCTCGTCCGCGACCTCGAAGCGGGCCTCCGCGGCCGCCGCCTCGAGCACCCGCACGATCGCGCGCAGCTCGCCGGTGGGCGGCTCGCCGCCGTCGAGGGCGTCCGCGAGCATGCGCGCGAGGGCGCGCTCGTCAGCGCGGCGCACGGATGCCCTCCCCCTCGAGCGCCTCGCGCAACTCCCGGCCGGCGCGCAGCACGAGCATCTGGCAGGCGCCGACACTGCGGCCCATCACGCGGGCGACGTCCGCGAACGGATACCCCTCGACGAGGCGCAGATGCACGGCGAGCGCGTGGTCGGGCGGCAGGCTCGCGATCGCGCGCCGCAGCGCGTCGCGCTCGATGACCGCGGAAGCCTCGTCGCCGGGCGTCGCCGTCTCGACCGCCTCGGCGGCGGGCACCGGCTCGCGCGACCGGGAGGTCATCCGGTCCGCCGCCATGTTGGCAGCCACGCGGTAGAGCCACGCCAGCACGGGCCGGCCCCGCCAGCGCAGCCCCGGCACGCGCCGCCATGCCTCGATGAACACCTCGGACGCGACGTCGGCGGCCTCCTCGCGGGAGCCCAGCCGGGCGGCCAGGTAGCGCACGATCTCGGCGTGGTGGGCACGGAAGAGCGCCTCGAAGTCGTGCTGCTCACGGCGAAACCGGGCCTCGCCGACATCCGCTGCCACAACCTACGCGCCTCGGAGCCGCCACCCCGGCCGGCGGCGGGCGGCGGCGATCAGGAGCGCCGCGCCGGCGGCGAGGGCGATCGCGATCGGCGCGGCGAGGCCCCTGCCGCCGGACGGCTGCGCGGGCTGCGGGTCGGCGGCGATCATCGCGGCCTGGGCGGGCGAGACCCGCACCCAGGCACCGTCGGGGACGTGGAGCAGCCTCGCGGCGGGGAAGTAGCGGGCAGACTCCCAGTCCGACCAGGGGCCCGGGTCGGCGAACGCAAATCCAATTGGCATCGAGCGCGCCCGCCAAATGGCGGCCGGCGGCGTGATGAGCGGCCGCCGCAGGATCGCCGCGTACGCGAACGGATCGGCCGCCGACCGGCCGCCGACCCAGACCCCCGCGATCCGGGGCGGGTAGGGCGCGATCGCCGCCGCCCGCGACCGGGCGAGCGCGAGGGCGCGCGGCCCGATCCGGTACGTGCCGGAGCCGAGCACGAGCACGCCCTGCGACGGCACGAGGTATCCGGTCGACCCGAACAGGGACGGCCGGGTCGTCAGCCGCAGGTACGGCGCCAGCCGGGGCGGCGGCCCCAGCGGCCTGCCCTCGGTGCGGGCGACGGCCAGCCGGAGGGCCCGGTCGGAGACGTGGGCGCACGCCGACGGGCCGCACAGGCCGATGGATCGGGGCACGCCCTTCGCTGCGGCCCCGGCGGGCCACGCCGCGACCAGCGTGCTCGCGACGAGCGCCCCTGCGGCATACCGGCGGATCATGGGCTCCCCTTCGATCGTTCCGCCTGGACATCCGGCTGCGACCCCGGATTATCACGCGCCTGAACGTAGAATCGCGGCCTGATGGCCGGATATTCGGGGACGCCGCTCGCGAAGAAGCTCGGGATCAAGCCCGGGACGCGCCTCGCGCTCGACTGGGCCCCGCCCGGATGGGCCGTCCCCGAGCTGCCCGGCGGCGTCGTCGCGGCCGCGGACGGGGAACCGGCCGATGTGGTGGTGGCGTTCTTCCGCGAGGCGGCCGAGCTGCCCGAGCGCCTCCCGGCCCTCGCCCGGCGCATCTTCCCGGCCGGAGCGCTGTGGCTGGCATGGCCGCGCAAGGCCGGCGGGCACGTCTCGGACATCACCGAGAACGGCCTGCGCGGCCACGCGCTCCCGCTCGGCATCGTCGACAACAAGGTGGCGGCGATCGATGAGGACTGGTCGGGACTGCGAGTCGTCTGGCGGCTCCAGCACCGCTCGGGGCAGCCGCCCGTCTAGCCGGTGTTGGCCCAGATGAGCGCGGTGGCGGCCGACGCCGCAGCCGCGGCCGTCACCGGCCAGAGGCGCAGGTAGCCGTCCCGGATCGCCGGCGCATGGGCCGGGCCGGCGAGATCGCGCACGAGCAGCGTGGCCACCGACCCGCGCGCGCCCGCGAGCGCACCCACCGAGACGCCCGACAGGACGGCGAAGGCGGCCGGGCCGGAGTGGAGCAGGGCGCCCGCCGCCACGGCCGCGGGCAGGTTGTTCACGACCGCGGCGACGACCGCCGCCCCGGCGGTGACCGCGAGCAGCGCCCACACCGACCCGGCGGGCAGCCGCACATCCGCGAGTCCGGTCACGTCGGCGGCCGCACCGAGAGCGGTGGCCAGGACGGTCACGAGCAGCCCGATGCGCCACGGCACCGCCGGCCGCGGCAGCGGCACTCCGGCGGCGGCCAGGGCGGCGGCCGCCACGACCGCGACGCCGCAGGCAGGCCACCACGGGGCGACGCCGGCGACCGGTGCGACCGACTCGCCGATGCCGGCAAGGGCGAGCGCCGCGGTCGCGACGGCCGCTCCGCGCCCCAGGGCCGGGACCGGCGCCGCGGACACGTTGCCGCGCAGGCGCCCGCGCTCGCGCAGCGCGACCGCACCGGCGCAGATCAGCGCGGCGGCGATGCCCGGGGCGAGCATCGTCGCGTCGAACGCCGCGGGCCGCAGGCCAAGCCCGGCCATCACGACGAGGTTCGTGGGGTTTCCCTGCACGACGGCGATCGAGAAGGCGTTCGCGACGCCGATCGTCGCCAGCAGCAGCGGCCGGGCCGGTGCTCCGCGGTCGACCAGCGCGAGCACGACCGGGACCATCACCACGACGGCGCCGTCGAGCGAGAGCGCCGCGGTCAGCAGCGCGCAGGCGACGCAGACGAAGGCGTAGACTCGGGCGGCCCGTGCGCCCGCCGCCCGTGCCAGCAGCCCGGCGATCGCCCCCGCGAGGCCGGTCGCGTCGGCGACGCGGGCGAGCCAGATGACCGCGGTCAGGAAACAGACGAGCGGAACCGAGGCGGAGAGCGCCGCGTGGAGCGGGCCGGGGACGGGCACGTCTCCACCTCCTTTCGAGATACTGAAGTCTACTTAAGCATATGCCCCCCCATCACCGCCCCCGAAACACCGCCGAGACGCTCGCGGCCGTCGCCCCGCTCGTGACCCGCTGGATGGAGCGCGTCCTGGCCGCGGCCGACCCGCCGCTCACGCTCGGCCAGTACCTCGGCCTGCGGGCGATCGCGGCCGGGATCGACTCGGCCGCCGACCTCGCCCGCGCGGCGGGCGTCTCGGAGTCCGCCGTCTCGCAGCTCGTCGCCGCCTTCGAGCGGACCGGGACCGTCGAGCGCACCTCGGCGAGCGACGACCGCCGCCGGCGGCGGCTCGCCCTGACCCCCGACGGCGAGCGGCTCCTGCGCTCGGCCCAGCGCCTGGTCGGGGCCCAGCTCGAGCCGCTCGTGGCATCGCTCGCCCCGCCCGACGCCGACGCGCTCGCGGCCCTGCTACGCCGGATCGAGCCCGCCCTGGCCGGGACGGCGCCCCCGCGCCGGCCGCCGCCACCGCCACCGCCTCCGCCCGGCCCCCACCGCCCCCCGCACCCGTGACGCCCAACCCGACACCGGCCGGGTTCTACGACGAGCTCGCACCCGACTACCACCTCATCTTCACCGACTGGGACGCGGCGATCGCGTGGGAGGCGGCCATCATCGCCGGCCTGCTGCGCGAGCTCGGCCTCACCTCCGGCGCGGTGCTGGACGCCTCCTGCGGCATCGGCACGCAGGCGATCGGCCTGGCGCAGGCCGGCTTCGTGGTGACCGCCACCGACATCAGCCCTGCGTCGGTCGCGCGCTGCGCGCGGGAGGCGTCGGCACGCGGGCTCGCCGTCGCGACGGGCGTGGCGGACCTTCGCGTCCTCGACCTCGGCGGCGCCGGGGGCTTCGACGCGGCGGTCTCGTTCGACAACGCCCTGCCGCACCTGCTCGACGACGCCGACCTGGCCGCCGCATGTGCAGCGCTGCGACGCGTCCTGCGCCCCGGCGGCGTGCTGCTCGCCTCGGTCCGCGACTACGACGAGATCCTGCGGGAGCGGCCGTCCGGCGACCCGCCGCGCCGCTTCGTCACCGGCGACGGCGAGCGGATCGTCTTCCAGGTCTGGGACTGGCTCTCCGATGATCGCTATGACCTCCGCCACTTCATCATGGCCAGAGACCCCGCCGGGTGGACGGTCAGCGAGCGGACGACGACCTACCGCGCACTGCCCCGCGCGGCGCTTTCGGACGCGCTGGGCCGGGCCGGCTTCGAGGACGTGGCCTGGCGGATGCCGGCGGAGACGGGCTTCTACCAGCCCATCGTCGCCGCGCGCGCCGCGGGCGGCTCCTAACCCCGGGCGAGCTCCTCGGCCAGTCCGAGGATGATGCCCTCGGGGCCGCGCAGGAAGCACAGCCGGTAGATGTCCTCGTACTGCACGATCTCGCCGACGAGCTCGGCACCGTGTCCACGCAGGCGGGCAACGACATCGTCGAGGTCATCGACGGCGAACATGATGCGGCGTATGCCCAGCGCGTTCGCGGGCGCGTCCGCCGGCTCGGCTCTGACCGCCGGGGGCGTGTGGAACCTCGTCAGCTCGACCCGGCCCCGGTCGTCCGGGGTCCGCATCGTGGCGATGTCGGCACGGACACCCTCGAGCCCGACGGTGCCGTCCACCCCCGGTCCCTCGAGCTGGGCCTCGCCGACCAGCTCCATGCCGAGCTCGGCGAAGAACGCCTTGGCAGCCTCGAGGTCCTCGACCACGATGAGCACGTTGTCCATCCGCAGAGGCGTCATGTCTCTAGTGCAGGAAGTGCCGGCGGCCGGTGAAGACCATGGCCGCGCCGGCCGAGTTCGCGGCGGCGATCACCTCGGCGTCGCGCACCGAGCCGCCGGGCTGGACGATCGCTCGCACGCCGGCCGCGAACGCGGCCTCGGGGCCGTCCGCGAACGGGAAGAACCCGTCGGACGCCAGCACCGCGCCCTGCGCGCGCTCGCCGGCCTTCGACGCAGCCACCTTGACGGCGTCGACCCGGCTCATCTGGCCCGCGCCGATCCCGACGGCGGCCAGGTCGCGGGCGATCACGACGGCGTTCGAGCGCACGAAGTGCACCGTCCGCCAGGCGAACAGGATGTCCTCCCACTCGCGTTTTCCGGGCGCCACCTCGGACACGACCTGCATGTCCGCGCGGTCCTCGGTCTCGTTGTCGCGGTCCTGGATCAGGACGCCGCCCAGCACGCGGCGGATGTCGCGCTCGCCGGGGCTCGACTTGCGCCGCTCGCGATCCTCGAGCACCCGGGTCGAGGGCTTCGACGAGAGCACCTCGCGCGCCGCATCGTCGTAGCCGGGGGCGAAGATGACGTCGAGCTTCGTCTCGATCATGCGCTCCGCGACCGCGCCGGTGACGGGCCGGTTCACGGCGATCACCGCGCCGAAGGCCGACAGCGGGTCGCCCGCGAGCGCCCGCGCGTACGCCTCGTCGAGGTTGGCGCCGACGGCGACCCCGCACGGGTTCGCGTGCTTGATGATCGCGCAGGCGGGCAGCTGGAAGGCGGTCGCGATCGTGCGCGCCGCCTGCAGGTCGGCCAGGTTGTTGAACGAGAGCGGCTTGCCGCTGACCTGGTCGACGCGCGAGAGCACGTGCCGACGCGCGCCGGCCTCGCGGTAGAAGGCGGCGCGCTGGTGCGGGTTCTCGCCATAGGCGAGGTCGCCCACCTTGACGAGGTCGATCGTCAGCCGGTCGGGGAACGGCTCCGTGTCGGCGAACCAGGCCGCCACCGCCGCGTCGTAGGAGGCGACGTGCGCGAACGCCTCGCCGGCCAGATCGCGGCGCGTGTCGAGCGAGAGCTCGCCGCCCGCGGCCCGCAGCTCGCCGAGGACGAACCCGTACCGGTCGGGCTCCGTCACGACGCCGACCGAGTGGAAGTTCTTGGCGGCCGCCCGCACCATGGTCGGGCCGCCGATGTCGATGTTGGCGATCACCTCGGCCTCGGACACGCCCCGCCGGGCCGCCACCGACCGGAACGGATACAGGTTGCAGACGACGAGGTCGATCGGCTGGATGCCGGCGGCCTCCAGCGAGGCCATGTCCTCGTCGTGGTCGCGCCGGGCCAGGATCGCGGCGTGCAGGGATGCGTGCAGGGTCTTCACCCGCCCGCCGAGGAGCTCGGCCGAGCCCGTCAGATGCTCGACTGTCGTCACCGGGACGCCGGCTCCCTCCAGGAAGGCCGCCGTCCCCGCGGTCGAGATCAGCTCCACGCCGAGCTCGTGCAGCCCCTGTGCGAACGTCGACAGGCCGTTCTTCTCGCTGACCGATATGAGGGCTCGTCTGATCTTCATCCGCTCACCCGCACCCGCCGTCCGTCGACGTGGATCTTGCCCGCCCCGTACAGCCGCACCGCCTCCGGCAGGAGCCGGTGCTCGATCCGGTGAAGACGCTCGGTCACCTCGGCGGCGGTGTCATCATACGAAACGGCCAGCGCCTCCTGCATGACGATCGGACCGGTGTCCGCGGAGACGTGATCCGCGTCCACCAGGTGCACCGTGACGCCGGTGATCTTGACGCCGTGGGCGACCGCGTCGTCGATCGCGTGCGCCCCCGGAAAGGCCGGCAGCAGCGCCGGATGGACGTTCAGGATCCGGCCCGACCACCGGGACACGAACGCGGCCGAGAGGATGCGCATGTAGCCCGCGAGCACCACGAGCTCCGTCCCGTGAGCGGCCAGGAATGCGGCCGTCTCGTCCTCGTCGGCGGTCGCGGTCGCGGGGATCCCGGCGAGCTCGGCGCGGTCCAGCCCGGCCGCGCCGGGGCGGCTCGACACGACGCAGCAGACGTCGATGTCCGGGGCGTCGATGAGCGCCTGCAGGTTCGTGCCCGTCCCCGAGATGAGCACGCCGACCTTCAGCGGAAGCGCACCCCCGCCCCCTCGACCACCGTCCCGGCGACGAAGCCCGGGCAGCCGCCGCGCTCGAGCGCCGCCAGCGCCGCCGCGATCGAGGCCTCCTCCACCACCGCGGCGTAGCCGAGGCCGAGGTTGAAGACCCGGCGCAGCTCGTCCTCCTCCACGCCGAGCGATCCCAGCCAGCCGAACACCGGCGGCCGCTCGAACGCGGCGAGGTCGATCTCGGCCCCGAGGCCGTCCGGGAACTGGCGGGCGAGGTTGCCCGGGATCCCGCCGCCGGTGATGTGGGCCATCGAGCGCACGTCGACCGTCCGGCACAGCTCCGCGACCGGGCGGGCGTAGATCCGGGTCGGCTCGAGCAGGGCGTCGGCGACGCTGGCGCCGGCGAGGCCGTCGGGCGTGTCCGCCGGGCCGAGACCGGCCCGCTCGAGCAGCCGGCGCACCAGCGAGAACCCGTTCGAGTGGGGGCCGCTGGCAGGCAGGCCGAGGATCGCGTCGCCCACCTTCACCCGGCTGCCGGACACGAGCTCGCGCCGCTCGGCGATCGCGACGCAGAACCCGGCCAGGTCGTACTCCTCGGGCTCCATCATGTCGGGGTGCTCCGCCGTCTCGCCGCCGAGCAGCGCACAGCCGGCCTGACGGCAGCCGTCCGCGATGCCCTCGACCAGGGCGGCCACGATGTCGACGTCCACGCGCCCGCAGGTGATCACGTCCATGAAGAACGCGGGCCGCGCGCCCGAGGTGATCACGTCGTTCACGCTCATCGCCACCAGGTCGACGCCGAGCCCGGCGTGGCGGCCGGCGGCCCGGCCCAGCAGCACCTTCGTCCCCACCCCGTCGCAGCCGGCCGCGATGAACGGGTCACCCACCGAGGGCGTGAAGAGGCCGGCGAACCCGCCGTGCCCGCCCAGCACCTGGCGGCCATGGGTCGAGGTGACGGCCGCCCGGATCCGCTCGACGACCGCGTCGCCGGCGTCCAGGCTGACTCCGGAGCCGGCGTAGGTGAGCGGCTCCTCGCCCTCGCTCACCGGATCTCCACCGGCACCGGCGCGGACTCGAAGCGCAGCTTCGCGAGCCGCATGTCGGCGGGGATCTCGGTCGGGTACTCGCCGGTCAGGCACGCCCGGCAGAAGCCCTCGGCCGGGCCGGCGGTGGCCTCGAGCCCGTCGAGCGACAGGTACGCGAGCGAGGTGGCGCCCAGCCGCCGCCGCACCTCCTCGATGGTGCGGCCGGCCGCGAGCAGCTCGTCCTGGTCGGCCATGTCGATGCCGTAGAAGCACGGCGAGACGATCGGCGGCGACGACACCCGCAGGTGCACCTCGCGTGCGCCCGCCTCGAACAGCATCTGCACGAGCTTGCGCGTCGTCGAGCCGCGGACGATCGAGTCGTCGACGACGACCACGCGGCGGCCCTCGAGCACCGAGCGGAGCGCATTGAACTTCAGCTTCACGCCCCGTTCGCGCAACGCCTGATCGGGCTGGATGAACGTGCGGCCCACGTAGCGGTTCTTCACCAGGCCCTCGCCGAACGGGATGCCGCTGCGGCGGGCGTAGCCGACCGCGGCCGGCGTCCCCGAGTCGGGCACGCCGATGACGACGTCCGCCTCGACGGGCGCCTCGTCGGCCAGCCGCTCGCCCATCCGCCGCCGCACCTCGTGCAGGCCGCTGCCGTGCATGACGGAGTCGGGGCGGGCGAAGTAGATGTACTCGAACACGCACAGCGATCCCGACCGGTCGCCGAGGTTGCGGAAGCGGGCGCCGCGCTCGTCGACGACGACCATCTCGCCCGGCTCCAGGTCGCGCTCGAGCGTCGCCCCGATCAGGTCGAGCGCGCACGACTCGGATGCGAGCACCCAGGCGTCGCCGAGCCGGCCGACGACGAGCGGGCGGATGCCGTCGGGATCGCGAAAGCCGGCCAGGCCGCGCTCGGTCATCACGACGGCGGCGAACGCGCCCTGGATCCGGCCCATCGCGTCGGCGACGGCCTCGCCCAGGTCGGCGGACTCGTGCTCGGCGATCAGCGCCGCCATCACCTCGGTGTCGGATGTCGAGCGCATGGACACCCGCCGCGACCGCAGCTCCTCGCGCAGCTCGGCGGTGTTCGTCAGGTTGCCGTTGTGGCCGAGCGCGATCGTGCGCCCGCGGGCGTGGCGGACGACCGGCTGGGCGTTCTGCCACACGGTCGAACCGGTGGTCGAGTAGCGCGCGTGGCCGATGGCGATGTGGCCCTCGAGGCCCGACAGCCGGGCCTCGTCGAACACCTGGCTGACGAGGCCCATGTCCTTCATCGCGGTCACGTGGCCGCCGTCCGAGACGGCGATCCCGGCGCTCTCCTGGCCGCGGTGCTGGAGCGCGAAGAGGCCGAAGAAGGTCGAGCGGGCGACGTCGTGATCGGGGCCGTCCGCCGGCGTGTAGATGCCGAAGACGCCGCACATCAGGCGCCGCCCTCCATGATCCGGGGGAGCGCCCCCTCGTAGAGCTCGACGGCGTCCGCGAGCGCGATCCGGGCCGGGCCCACGGCGATCTCGGCGCCGCCGACCGCGCCCAGCCGCTTCAGCGGCACCGCTCCGGCCAGCTTGCGCAGCCCGGCCACGTCGGCGCGCCGGGCCGAGATCACGACCCGCCCGTCGCCCTCGCCGAAGAGGTCGGGCGCCTCCTCGACGCGGACGCCGATGTTCCCGGCCATCGCGGACTCGGCCACGGCGACCGCCAGGCCGCCGCCGCCGACGTCGTGGGCGCTTCGCAGCAGCCGCCGCTCGGCCGCCGCCGCCAGGAAGGCGTGCAGCGCGCGCTCGGCCTCGAGATCGGGCTCCGGGATCCGTCCGGCAGTCTCGCCCAGGATCACCTTCTGATAGTCGGAGCCGTCCAGCGCGCTCGTGCCGCCGCCGGCCAGGAGCACGACGTCGCCCTCGTCGCGGAATCCGATGCGCACCGCCAGCCCGGCGTCGTCCAGGACACCGACCACCCCGACGACCGGCGTGGGCGGGATCGGGCGGCCGTCGTGCTCGTTGTAGAGCGAGACGTTGCCGGAGACGACCGGGAGGCCCAGGGCGCGGCAGGCGTCCGCCATGCCGCCGATCGCCTCGGCCAGCTCGTAGCCGATCTCGGCGTGCTCGGGGTTGCCGAAGTTCAGGCAGTTCGTGACCGCCGCCGTGCGAGCGCCGGTGCAGGCGACGTTGCGGGCGGCCTCGCACACCGCGCTCATCCCGCCGCGACGCGGGTCGAGCCAGGTGCGGCGGCCGTTCCCGTCCAGCGAGATCGCGATGGCGCGGTCGGACGGCGTCAGCCGCACCACGGCCGCGTCGCCGCCGGGGCGGACGACCGTGCCCGACCCGACCAGCTGGTCGTACTGGCGCGTGACCCACCGGCGGCTGGCCGTGCCGGGCGCCGCGAGCAGGGCCCGCAGCGCGGCGTCGGGAGGCGTGTCCGGATCCTCGCCCACGGCCGCGGCCTCGACCAGGCGGGCGGGCCGCTCCCGGGCCACGTCGTAGCGGGGAGCGTGCTCGGTGAGCGTCTCGACGGGGATGTCGCCGACGAGCTCGCCGCCGTGGAAGGCGCGGAGCCGGCCGGTCTCGGTCACCTCGCCGATCACCGTCGCGTCGACCTCCCACCGGCGGCAGACCGCCGCCACCGCGTCCCACGAGCCCGGCTCGACGATCGCCGCCATCCGCTCCTGCGACTCGGAGATCATGATCTCGAACGGCTCCATCCCCTCCTCGCGCACGGGCACGGCGGAGAGGTCGACGTCGAGCCCGACACCGCCGGCCGACGCCATCTCCGACGTCGACGACGCGAGCCCGGCCGCGCCCAGGTCCTGCAGCGAGACGATCAGGCCCCCGTCGAGCAGCTCGAGCGTGCACTCGATCAGCTTCTTGCCCGTGAACGGGTCGCCGATCTGGACGCTCGGGCGCTTCGCCTCGGAGCCCTCCTCGAACCCCTGCGACGCGAGCACGCTGGCGCCGCCGATGCCGTCGCGCCCGGTCTTCGACCCGTACAGCACGAGCAGGTTGCCCGGCCCGGCGGCGCCTGCGGACTGCAGCCGGCCGGCCGGCAGCACGCCCACGCACATCGCGTTCACGAGGCAGTTGTGCTCGTAGGCGGGCTCGAACTCGACCTCGCCGCCGACGTTCGCGACGCCGACGCAGTTCCCGTAGTGACCCACGCCCTCGACCACGCGTGCGAACAGGTGCCGCTGGCGCTCGGAGCCGAGCTCACCGAAGCGGAGCGAGTCCAGGATCGCGATCGGGCGCGCCCCCATGGCGAAGATGTCGCGCAGGATGCCGCCGACACCGGTGGCCGCGCCCTGGAACGGCTCGACCGCCGACGGGTGGTTGTGGCTCTCGACCTTCAGCGCCACGGCGAGGCCGTCGCCGACGTCGATCACGCCCGCGTTCTCGCCCGGGCCCTGCAGCACGCGCTCCCCGATCGTCGGGAACGCCGCCAGCAGCCGGCGGGAGTGCTTGTAGGCGCAGTGCTCGCTCCAGAGCAGCGAGAACACGGCCAGCTCGAAGTCGTTCGGCTCCCGCTCGAGCAGCTCGCGGATGCGCTCGAACTCCGCATCCGTCAGCCCGAGCGAGCGGTGCAGCGGGGTCGACTCGATCGCGCTCACGCCTGCACCCTAACCATCTACGCCACCGCCTCGGCGACGGCGGCCCTGTCGAGGAGGCCCTGGAGCAGGATGCGGCCGTCGTCCGACCCGAGCAGCGGGTCGACCGCGTGCTCGGGATGCGGCATGAGCCCGGCGACGTTGCCGGCGGAGTTGGTCACGCAGGCGATGGACTCGACCGAGCCGTTCGGGTTGTGGACGTAGCGCAGCAGCACCTGCCCGGCCGCGTCGAGCTCCTCGAGCTGGCGGGGAGGCGCGTAGTAGCAGCCGTCGTGGTGCTTCACGGGGATGTCGAGCGTGTCGCCCGCAACCACGCCGGGCAGCCAGGCCGACTCGTGCTGGACGCGCAGGCCCACGTCCTGGCAACGGAACTGGAGGTGCGCGTTCGGCCGCAGGACGCCCGGAAGCAACCCGGCCTCGGTCAGCACCTGGAACCCGTTGCAGATCCCGAGCACCGGGCCGCCGGCCCCGGCCAGCTCTCGCACGGCGGCCATCGCCGGCGAGAGCGCGGCCAGCGCTCCCGGGCGCAGGTAGTCGCCGTAGCTGAACCCGCCGGGGACGATCACGGCCCCGGCGCCGCCGAGATCGGACTCGGCGTGCCAGACCCGCACCGGCTCGGCCCCCATCAGGGCGACCGCCCGGAGCGCGTCGCGGTCGTCGCACGAGCCCGGGAACGCGAGCACCGCGACCTTGACCGTCATGCCCGAACCGGCTCCTGGGCGGCGACGTCGAACTCCTCGATCAGCGGGTTCGAGAGCACCTGCTCGGCGATCCGGCCCGCGACGCGCATCGCTTCGCGCGCGTCGCCGACGTCGAGATCGAGGTCGAACACCTTGCCGGCCCGGACGTCCGATGCCGCGTAGCCGAGCCCCTCGAGCGAGCGGCGCACCGCCTCGCCCTGGGGGTCGAGGATGCCGGCCCGCGGACGCACCGTGACGGTCACCTTCACGAGCCGCTCCCGGTCTCGTCGAGGTAGGCCTGGAACGGCTCGCCGGTGAGGCGCTCGTAGGCCTCGACGTAGCGGGCGCGGGTGCCGGCGACGACGTCGGCGGGGATCTCCGGCCCCGGCGGCGTCTTGTCCCAGTCGAGGGTCTCGAGCCAGTCGCGGACGTACTGCTTGTCGTAGGACGGCGGCGACCCGCCGGGCGCGTACTCGTCGACCGGCCAGAACCGGGACGAGTCGGGCGTGAGCACCTCGTCGCCGATGACGATCCGGTCCTGGTCGTCCACGCCGAACTCGAACTTCGTGTCGGCGATGATGATGCCGCGCTCGAGCGCGTAGTCGGCCGCCGTGCGGTAGACCTCGATCGAGAGCCGCTCGATCTCGTCGAAGCGCTCCTCGCCGACGAGCTCGATGCCGGCGGCGCGGTCGATGTTCGCGTCGTGGCCCTCGGTCGCCTTCGTCGACGGCGTGAAGAGGGGCTCGGGCAGCCTGTCCGCCTCGCGCAGGCCGGACGGGAGCGCATGGCCGCAGACCGAGCCGGTGGCGCGGTAGTCCTTCCAGCCCGACCCGACCAGGTAGCCGCGCACGACGCACTCGATGGGCAGCATCTGGAGCCGCTTCGCCAGCATCGTGCGGCCGGCCAGGTCGGGCGTGCCCTGCGCCTCCTCGGGGAAGTCGACCACGTTCACGCTCAGCATGTGGTTGCGGACGAGCCCGCGCGTGCGCTCGAACCAGAACCGCGAGAGCCCTGTCAGCACCCGGCCCTTGTCGGGGATGGGCGTCGGCAGCACGACGTCGAACGCCGAGATGCGGTCGGATGCGACCAGGAGCAGGCGGTCGCCGAAGCCGTACAGCTCGCGGACCTTCCCGGAGGCCTCGTGCAGATGGGACAGGGTGTCAGGCATGGGCCACCTCCGGGCGGCGTAGGGTGCGGTCGAAGATCCCGTCCACGTGGACGAGGAGGGCGTCGAGGTCGAAGATCGCGTCGAGCTCGGCGGCGTCGAGCACGCCGGCCACCTCGGGGTCGGCCTCGAGCAGGCCGCGCAGCGGGACCTCGCGGTCCCACGCGGCCATGGCGTTGCGCTGGACGATCTCGTAGGCGCGCTCGCGGCTGATGCCCGCCTCGACCATGCGCAGGAGCGCGCGGCCGGAGAAGACGAGCCCGTGCGAGGCCTCGAGGTTTCGCAACATCCGCTCCGGGTCGACGGCCAGGCCCTCGATCAGCCAGCGCGAGCGGTCGAGCATGTAGTCGAGCGCGATCGTCGAATCCGGCAGGACCACGCGCTCGGCGGAGGAGTGGGAGATGTCACGCTCGTGCCAGAGGGCGACGTCCTCGAGCCCGACGCCGGCATTCGCGCGCAGCACCCGCGCGAGGCCCGAGATCCGCTCACACACGATCGGGTTGCGCTTGTGCGGCATCGCCGAGGAGCCCTTCTGGCCGGCGGCGAACGGCTCGAGCGCCTCGCGCACCTCCGTGCGCTGGAGGTGGCGCACCTCCACGGCGAACCGTTCGAGCGACGCGCCCGCCCCGGCGATCGCCGAGAGCAGCGCCGCGTGACGGTCGCGCGGGACCACCTGGGTGGCGACGTCCTCGCGCTCGAGCCCGAGCCCCTGCAGGGCGAGCGCCTCCATGCGCGGGTCGGAGTTCGCGTAGGCGCCGACGGCGCCGGAGAGCTTGCCGACGCGGACGCCGGCGAACGCGATCGCGAGCCGTTCGCGCTGGCGCCGCATCTCGGTCACCCACCCGAGCAGCTTCAGCCCGAACGTGGTCGGCTCGGCGTGCACGCCGTGCGTGCGGCCGATGATCGGCGTGTGCCGGAACTCCTCGGCGCGGACCGCGGCCGCCTGCTCGACCGCCTCGACGCCGGCGAGCAGGATCTCGCCCGCGTCGCGCAGCTGCAGCGCAAGGGCGGTGTCGACGACGTCGGAGGACGTGAGCCCGTAGTGGAACCAGCGGCTCTGTTCCCCGACGAGCTCGGCCACCGACTCGGTGAAGGCGAGCACGTCGTGGTGGGTGCGGCCCTCGATCTCGCCGATCCGCCCGACATCGACGCGGGCGTGGGCGCGGACGGCCGAAACGGCCTCGGCGGGGACGACGCCGAGCTCGGCCCAGGCGGCCATCGCTGCGATCTCCACGTCCAGCCACCGCTGGAATTTGCGCTCGTCCGACCACACGGCGCCGATGGCGGGGCGGGTATAGCGAGAGATCAAGCCGGAGTCGCTACCTTCGGTCGGAGGGGGCGGCCGGGTTTTAGTCTACAGGAGGGTGTGGCGGGCACCCGCCGGGCCGCGGGCGCCGGGCAGGGGCGGGTCACTCCGCACCCGGGTGAAGAAGTTCACCCGGTTGAGGGGCTAGGCGCTTTACAGGTTATCTCGTACCCTCGACTGACCCCCGTCCACGGACCTGACCCGAGGTTTCCGCATGAGTCGCCTATTCCGCGCAGGGCTGCCCGCCCTCCTCGTCCTCGTCGCACTCGCCGCCGTCCCGGCGGCCGAGGCCACCGACGCGGCCCAGTCCGTCGTCGTCTCCGCGACGCCGGCGAGCTTCACGCCCAACATCCAGGACGGCCAGGTGAACGCCGTCGCCCAGGCCGGCAACCTGATGATCGTCGGCGGCACCTTCACGACCGTGAAGCAGAAGAAGGCCACCACGACCACGGCGGTGCACGAGATCGTCGCCTTCGACTCCCAGACCGGCGTGATCGACACGAACTTCCTGCCCGACATCGAGGGCGGCGAGGTCAGCACGATCTCGGTCGCCCCCGGCGGCAATGCGGTGTTCGTCGGAGGCGAGTTCGACACCGTGAACGGGCAGCCGATGAAGCGACTCGTCAAGCTCAACCTGGCCGACGGCTCGATCGACACGAACTTCAAGGGCGTCGTGTCGGTGGGCAGCTGGGTCGAGGACTCGCAGGTGCTCGGGAACGACCTCTACATCGGCGGGGCGTTCTCGTCGATCGACGGCGTCGCCCGCGGCCGGCTCGCGGCGGTCGACGTCAACACCGGCGCGCTCGACCCGAACGTGAACGTGAACTTCGCGACGAAGCGCCAGGGCACCCTGCGCGTGGCTCACTTCGACATCTCACCGGACGGCACCAAGCTGGTCGCGACGGGCACGTTCCTCACGGCCGACGGGCTCGACCGCGCCCAGATCGCGATCCTCGACCTGACCACCACCCCGGTCTCGGTCTCGAGCTGGCAGACGAACTCGTTCAAGCCCGCCTGCTCGAGCCACTTCGACACCTACATCCGCGACGTGAAGTGGGCGCCGGACGGCAGCTACTTCATCGTCGGCGACACCGGCGCGTACTTCGGCGGCCCCGGCGCGGGCGTCCTCTGCGACTCCGTGACCCGCTGGGAGGGGAACACGAGCGGCGCCGGCCAGCTGCCGACGTGGGCGGACTACAGCGGCGGTGACAGCATCACGCAGGTCGCAGTGACCGGCACCGCCGTGTACGCGGGCGGCCACCAGCGCTGGGAGAACAACCCCAATGCAGGTGACTCCGCGGGCGCCGGCGCCGTGGGCCGCATGGGCATCGCCGCCCTCGACCCGGTGAACGGCATGCCGTTCTCGTGGAACCCGGGCCGCGACCCGCGCGGCTCCGGCGTGTGGGCGCTGCTCGCCACCCAGGACGGGCTCTGGGTCGGCAGCGACACCGGCTACATCGACGGCCTCAACCGCAACCGCATCGCGCTCATGCCGCAGGCCGGCGGGGAGACCATCCCGACCTGGAACATCGGCACGCTGCCCGGCGACCTGTGGACGCTCGGCGTCGGCACCAACCCGACCCACCGCAGCTTCACCGGCACGTCCGCCGGGACGCAGACGACCCTGTCGGGCACCGGCATCGACTTCTCCCAGGTGCGCGGGGCGTTCATGATCGGCGGGACGCTCTACACCGGGCAGTCCAACGGGACGTTCCTCGCCCGCACGTTCAACGGCACGACCTTCGGCGCCGCCACGACCGTGCCGCTGAACGGGCTCACGTCCTCGCAGTTCCCGATCGCCAACCTGACGGGCATGTTCTTCGACCCGACGACCGAGCGGCTCTACTACACCGTCTCCGGCGACACCCGCATGTACTACCGCTACTTCGAGCCCGAGGACAACATCATCGGCGCCCAGACCCTCACGGTCTCCGGCAACGGCGACGGGCTCACCTGGAACACCGCGTCGCAGATGACGATGGCCAACGGCAAGATCTACTACGTCGTCAACTCGCTCGGCCAGCAGAACCTGTGGTCCATCAACTTCGTGGGCGGCAAGCCCGTCCCGGGCACCCAGACGCTGATCAGCGGCCCGGCGAAGGGCGACGGACAGACCTGGGCCGGGCGCGGCATGTTCGTCCTGTCGAGCTAGGCCGAACCGGGGACAGTCCCCGCTGCGGCGGGGACTGTCCCCGGATCAGAAGTCCGACGGCGGCGGAGGCGCGCCCTGGGCCAGGATCTTGGCGGCGAAGATGGCGGCGTTGCGGGCGCCGTTGATCGCCATGCAGGCGACGGGCACGCCCGGGGGCATCTGGACGATGGAGAGCAGCGAGTCCATCCCGCCCAGGTCCGACGTCCTGATGGGGACGCCGATGACCGGCAGCTCGGTGTAGGCGGCGACGACGCCCGGCAGGGCGGCCGCCTTGCCGGCGCCGGCGATGATGACGCGCACGCCGCGCAGCGCGGCGGTCGACGAGTACTCGGCCACGCCGCGGGGGTCGCGATGGGCGGACAGCGCCTGCATCTCGAAGGAGATGCCGCGCTCGTCGAGCTCCTTCGCAGCGGCCTCCATCACCTCGCGGTCGGATTCCGAGCCCATGAGGATCCCGACCTGGGGGCCGTTCGACTCGAGCTCGGCCCACAGGTGCTTGACCTCGGGCGCGGGAGAGGGGGGCTCAGGCATGCACATGCTCCGCGTTCTGGGCGGCGAGGCCGATGTCGCTGCGATGGTGCGCCCCCGCGATCCGGATCGCGTCGACGCCGAGATAGGCGCGCCGGCGGGCGGTATGGAAGTCGGGCCCGACCGCGGTCACGTTGAGGACGCGGCCGCCGCCGGTCCGGACGCCGTCGCCGCGCGCCTCGGTGCCGGCGTGGAACACGGTGACGCCCTCGATCTCCTCGGCGTCGTCGATCCCTGCGATCGGATCGCCGACCTCGGGGGCGTCCGGATACCCCCGGGCGGCAACGACCACGCTGACGCACGCCGGCTCCGCCGGCTCGACGTCGCAGCCAGCCAGCGTCCCCGCGGCCGCGCGCCCCAGCAGGCCCAGAAGGTCGCCGCCCGTGCGGGGCAGGATCACCTGCGTCTCCGGGTCGCCGAAGCGGGCGTTGAACTCGATCACCTTGGGCCCGTCCGCGGTCAGGATCAGGCCGGCGTAGAGACAGCCGCGGTACGGCGACCCGCGCCGAGCGAGCTCGTTGACGACCGGCCTGTGCACCCGCGCGACGATGTCGGCGACCATATCGGAATCGACTCCGGGGACGGGCGAGATGGAGCCCATGCCGCCGGTGTTCGGGCCGGCGTCTCCGTCGCCGACGCGCTTGTAGTCGCGCGCGGGCGCCAGCGGGACGACGTTCTCGCCGTCGCACAGGGCAAGCAGGGAGAGCTCCTCGCCCTCGAGCCGCTCCTCGATCAGCACCCGCCGCCCCGACGCGCCGAAGCGCCCGTCGACGAGCGCGGCCGCGACCGCGGCGTGGGCCTCGGCCGTCGACGAGCAGACGACGACGCCCTTGCCGGCGGCGAGGCCGTCCGCCTTCACGACGACGGCGCCGTCGTTCTCGGCGATCGCTGCGTGGGCGGCCGCGACCGTGTCGCAGACGGTGAACCGCGCCGTCGGCACGCCCGCCGCCTCCATCACGCTCTTCGCGAAGGTCTTCGAGCCCTCGATCCGGGCGGCCGCCGCGGACGGCCCGAACACGCCGATGCCGGCCTCGGACAGCCGGTTCGCGAGGCCGGAGACGAGCGGCGCCTCGGGCCCGACGACCACCAGGTCGACGGCGAGCTCCTGCGCCAGCCGGGTCATGCCCTCGAGGTCGGAGACGGGCACCGGATGACAGCGCGCGAGCGTGGCGATGCCCGGGTTGCCGGGGGCCGCATCGAGCCGCTCGAGGAGCGGGGACCGGGCCAGCGCCCATGCCAGGGCGTGCTCGCGACCGCCGGATCCCACCAGGAGCACTCGCATCTCGCGGCGAGTCTATCGTGCCGGTGCGGCGGGGGTCACTTGGCTTCGAGCTGGACGAGGTAGACCGGCACGCGCGCCCGGCGGGCGACCCGGTGGGGCTCCTGCGACCAGATGAAGTCGGAGGCGATGCCGCGGTGGCGGTCGGCGCCCATGACGATCGCGTCGGCCCCGAAGCGGCGCGACTCGTCCAGGATCCGCTTGGCGGCCCGGCGGGTGCCGATCACGTGCCCCGAGGCGTCGAAGCCGGCCTTCTCGATCGCCTCGCGCGCCTCGCGCACCTGCAGGCGCTGTGCGTTCCACTCCTGCCGGCTCGGGTTGAGGCCGGGATTGGGAAAGCCGAGCGACGTCCCCCACACGCGCGCGATCGAGATCACGAGCACCTTCGCCCCCGCCGGGCGTGCGAGCTCGAACGCGCGCTGGAGCACGGGCCAGGCGATCGGGCGGCCCTCCGACGCGACGACGAGCCGCTCGATGTGCAGGGTGGCAGGATCGGGTGGGGGCGATGCCCTGCGGAACACCGCTCCCACCCGAGAACCTGCGATCAGTCGCCTGCGGCCATCTGCGGAGCCTCAGGCGGCGCGTCCTTCGCGTGCTTGGGATCCTCCACCTTGACCCGGTACCAGTACAGGGGCAGGTAGGACAGCAGGATCACCCAGCCGATGAAGAAGTAGATGCGCGTGTCGCTCCCGTTCAGAAGCGCGTTCGGGATCGACGTGTACACAAGGCCGCCGTAGCTCCAGATGATGAAGTAGGCGATGGCCATCGCGAGCGCGATGTACTTGAAGAACTCCGGCAGCCGCACGGGCCGGCGCATGTCGGGCCGGTACTTGCGCAGCAGGTAGTAGCCGACCAGCACCGGGATGAACGACGCCAGGTAGCCGACGTTCGAGAGCGAGTAGATCTCGACCGCGCCGCCGGTGAACACGAGCAGGATCGAGCACACGACGTTGAAGCTCATCGAGAAGCCGGGCACACCGTGCTTGTTGACGCTCGAGAAGATGCGCGGGAACTCGCCGTCGATCGACATCTGGTGCAGCGCCCGCGCCGATCCCATGATCGCGTTCAGCACAGAGAGCGACAACGCCACCACCAGCATGATCGAGATCAGCCAGTCGAGCCAGCTCGCGCCGGTTCCGAACACGTGTGAGGCGAAGGTCGAGAAGATCGTCCTCGGGTCGGCCAGGGTCGGGTCGGCCAGCCCCGCGCCGAACACGATGACGAAGCTGATCGGGATCATCGTGTAGATGAAGAGCCCGTACAGGCCCTCCAGGTTCATCGCGATCTTGGCGTCGCGCTCCGGGTCGCGGCACTCGCCGATGTAGCAGGCGGCCGCCTCCATCGCGATCACGTTCCAGGTGAGCAGGAACGAGAAGGCGACGTAGATCACGAGCCAGTTGTGGCCGAGGGCGTTCGTGAAGAAGCCCGAGCCGTCGACCTGATGGAACCCGGACAGGTTGCCGAAGTCCCGCGACGACGGCTTGAACAGCGGCAGGATCGCCAGCAGCGTCAGCGGGATCATGGACAGCAGGCCGAGCACGGTGGCGAACATCGCCCCCAGCCGGATCCCGTACCACGCCGGGATGAACACGAGCAGGATGCCGATGATCGAGATGATCAGGGTCCAGTACGAGATCGGGGTATGGATCGGCGTGAACCCGTTCGTCGACAGGCTGAACTTCTCGCTGATGTAGAAGGACGCGAGGATCATGTTCAGCGGGGCGACCGGGAACCAGCCCAGCCAGTACGCCCACGAGGTGAAGCCGTTCACGTGCTTGGCGAACCGCGGCCATTTGTCCTTGTAGGCCACGTACGCATACGTGGGGGAGCCGCCGGTCCGCTCCGGCATCATCGCCGAGAGCTCGGCCAGCAGCAGGCACAGGATGTACCCGGTGATCGTGATCAGGACCATCACGGGAATCGCCGCCGCGCCGAGCGACGTCACCATCACCGGGGCGATTCCCGTCACGAGGATCGTCCCCGCGAGGCCGATCACGAACGCCCCCCACCAGTTCGTCTCCCGACTCAGGCCACCGCCCTCATAGTCAGGAGCGCCGCTATCGACCGCCATGAGACCTCCTTCGGAACGAATATCCGCGCCTAGTGAAGCATGTCACTCGGTCGGAGTAAAGGGCCGCCGCGAAAAGTGGCCCTTGCTACATGCCGAGCGGCACGAACCGGGCGAGAGCACGCTGCGCGTCCGCCACTTCCCGGAGCGCACTGCGCAGCTGGCCGCGGGCGAGCGGCGCCAGGTCGGACGGCGCCAACCTGTTCGTCGGCTCGAGGCCGGACTCGACCTCGGACGCCTGGTGCTCGAGCCGCAGGCGGGTGACGAGCTCGAACCCCTCCTGGAGCGCCGCAGCGCGGTCGGGCTCGATCGCGCCGGCCTGCGCCGCCCCCCGCAGCCGGTCGACGGTGCCGGACACGGTGATGCCGGAGCGCAGCGCGTGGAAGCGCGCCAGGTTGGCGATCGGGACGGCGCCGCCGCGCTTCAGGTCGATGCGGCCGTCGTCCCCGAGCTGGAGCTTGCCCCGGAACCCGAGCGGCGGCTCCCAGTCGGTCGCCGTGCGGGCGAGCCGGCGCAGGAAGTCCTGGTGCGCGGGCGCCTGGCGCTCGATCTCGACCAGCGGCCGCACGATCTGGAGGCCGCCGCAGACGTGCCGGAAGTCGAAGGCGACCGCCGCGCGGACGAGATGGGACCGGTCCGGCTGCTCGAGGCAGTCGCGAAACACGCGCCGCCAGTCCGCCTCCGACATGCGCCACTGCCGGTTGCGGGCCAGCACCTCGGCGTTGTCCGCGCCGAACCCGCACCGGGCCAGGCCCTCGTTCACGTCGGCGGCGACGGCGGCGAAGTGCTGGTCGCCCTCCTCGTCGGCGTAGGCGAGCGCGTTGTCCTGGTCGGAGGCCAGGGTGGCCTCGCGGCGGGCCGTCGATCCGAGCGCCATCCACGCCCACGCCGACGGGGCGGCGCCGCGCCGCGCGAAGGCGATGTCGAGCAGGCGCACGGTCGCGGTGTCGCTCTGGAGGGCGAGCACGCGGCCGAGGTCGGTGGCGGCGACGCCGGCGCGGATGAGCGCCACGATCATCTGCGGCAGGTGGGAGGCGGCCGCGACCACCTCGTCGACGCTCGCCGCGTGGGCGATCGAGCGGCGCAGAGCGAAGGGCGTGCGGCCCTCGAGGTACATCAGGTCGGTCGCGGTGACGACCCCGACGGGCGTCCCGTCGGCGGCGACGACGGGCGCATGGTGGATCCCGAGGTCGAGCATGTCGAGCATGGCGTCCACCGCCATCCGCTCGGGCGGGAAGGTGAGGGCGGGCGCGGTCATCAGATCCGCCACCGGGGTCGAGGGCGGGCGCCCGCGGGCGAGCAGCTTGGCCCGGAGGTCGGAGTCGGTGACGATCCCGAAGCGGCCGTCGTCGAGGCGCACGAGCACGCACGACACGTCCGCCTCGGCCATCAGCCGCGCCGCCTCGCCCGCCTCCGCGGTGGCCGTGCACTCGACCGCCGGCCGGTGCACGAGCGCGCCCAGGTGGGCGGTGCGCTGCTCCGCCTGGGCGTGGGCGACGTGGCCAGTGCGCACGAGCCGCTCGCGCAGGGAGCTGGCGACGAACTCCACGCCGGTTGGGCTGCCGAGCAGGCGCCGGGCGACGCCCTCGTCGATCAGCAGGCATACCGTCTGCTCGCGGGCGCGCACGTCGAACGCCGGCGCCATGCCGGAGAGCAGGGACGGGTGCCCGAACGCCTCGCCCGGCTCGAGGACGTCGATCACCTCCTCCTCGTGCACGAGCTCGACGGAGCCCGACCGGACGACGTAGAGGTGGCGGGCGGGCGTCCCGTCCTCGACCAGGACGAGCTCGCCGGGCGCGTACGCGCGCTCGCCGATCGCATCCTCGGCCTGGGCAAGCTCCGCCTCGGGGACGCCGTCGAACGGCGCATACCGACGCAGGAACGCGGCGGCACCCTCAGTGACCATGGGCGAGATCGTACGCCTACGTCGGGGACACGCGCACGAGCCGGTTCGCGGCGGAGTCGAACACCCAGGCTGCGTGCCCGTCAGTGACGATGGCGGCGGGGCGGCCGCCGACGGGGATCCGGGGGCCGGCGGCGAGGCCGGTGGACGCGTCGAGCAGGCGCACGGCCGCCCGCTTGCGCTCGCGGGTGCGCGTGATGATCCAGATGCCGCCGCTGCCCGCTGCGATCGTCCCGTCCGCGACGGGGGCGACCGTCGTCGTCCCCAGGACGTGGTCGTTCGAGGGGTTCATTCGCAGCACGCGCCCGCGCTCGTACACCCACACGAACCCGTTGTAGACGGTGATCTGGGTGGGGGCGCGCACCGGCGAGCGCGGCAGCGACACCTCCCCCGAGCGGCGCACCGCGCCCCTGGCGAACGAGAACCGGAGGATCGACTGGTCGACGCTGTCGGTCACCCACGCCGACCCGGCGGCGACGGTGAGCGCGCTCGGCGCCGGCCCGACGGGCGCCTGCGCGGCGATGTCGGCGGTGACGGGATCGATCCGCACGAGCCGGCCGCTCCCGTCCACGGTCACCGTCGTCCACACCGACCCGCCGGAGTCCTGGAGCGTCGTCGCCACCCCGGGCAACGCCGGCGCGATCGCCGCCTCGGCCGTGTCCGGGTCGATCCGCCACAGGCGCCTCCCGGCCGCGAGCCACACGCCGTCGGGGCCGACGGCGAGCAGGTACGGCCGTCCCGACGGCGGCAGCGGAACGGGGCTGCCCGTCCGGCGGCCGGTGGCAGTGTCGACCTTCACCAGCGAGCCGACCAGGCCGGGGCCGGCGTAGACGGCGCACCACAGGATGCCCGCGTCGTAGGACAGCGCCGCCGGGCCGCCCAGGTGCACGCCGGGCTCGGCGGGCGGCGGCCGGTGGGCCTGCGACTGGGTGGTGTCGGGCGCGACCCGGCCCGGGTTCACGGTCCGGCCTCCGTCCTCGATGTGCAGGCCGGCGCCCGAGCCGCACGCCGTGCATGCCGCCGCCGCGGCGGCGAGCGCGACCCACCGCCTCACCGCGGCGGCTCCGCGGTCGGGGCGCGGTCGCTCAGCTCCACCGTCACCTGGGCGCCGCCGCCGGGGCGGTTCGCGACCCGCAGCGAGCCGCCCAGCACGCGCGCCTGGGCGGCGGCGATCGCGAGCCCGAGCCCGATGCCGTGGCCGCGGGCCGTGTCGCCGGTCGCGAACCGCTCCGTCGCCCGCGCGAGCATGTCGGACGCGAAGCCCGGCCCGGAGTCCGAGACCACGATCGCCCGGCCGCGCACCGCGACGGTGACCGGCGGGGCGCCGTGGCGGGCGCTGTTGTCGAGCAGGTTGTCGATGATCCGCTCGAGCCGGCGGGGGTCGGTGAAGGCCCGCACCGGATCCGGGGCCTCGACGGCGACGTCGGGGCGGCGGGCGACCAGGCTCCGGACGAAGGCGTCGAGCTCGACCCAGCGCAGGTCGGCGGTGACGGCCCCGTTCTCGAGCCGGGAGATCTCGAGCAGGTCCTCGACCAGGGTGTGCAGCCGCGAGACGCGCTCGCGCACCACGGCCCCGACCTGGTCGGGCTCGAGCAGGCTCGCGGCCGCGACGAGCCCCGTCACCGGCGTCCGCAGGTCGTGGGCGACGTTTGCGACGAAGCGCTGCTCGTGCTCGATCCGCTCCTGGAGCGAGTCCGCCATCCGGTCCATCGCGGCGCCGAGCGCCGCCACCTCGTCGGAGCCGCGCGCGTTCACCCGGGCCGAGAGCGATCCAGCCGTCACCCGTTCCGCCGCGGCCGCCGCCACCCGCAGCCGGCGCGAGAGCCGCCATGCCAGCGCCGCGCCGAGGAGCGCCCCGCCGCCGGCCCCCGCCAGGCCGACCTCGATCAGGGTCCGGCGCAGGTCTGCGATCGTGGCCTGATCGGCGGTGAACGAGACCCGCACGTAGACGCCGCCGGGGGCGCGCGCCGAGGGGACGCCGGCCCAGATGTACGGCCGCCCGTGCACCGGCCCCTTGAACGTGGCCATGTGCCGGTCGGCGACAGCCTGGCGCAGCGCCGCGGGCACGCCGTGGCCGCGGCCCACCAGCGAACCGGGGGAGAGCACGTCGAACTGGTCGTAGAACCGGGCCGCGTCGCGGGCGGACGAGACCGCCTTCGCCCGGGCTCGGTCGAGCAGGTCCTGCTGGGTGAGCTCGTACACCACGAGGCCGATCGCGGCCGCCACAAGCCCCGCCAGGAACGCGAACGACAGCGCCAGCCGCAGGCGCAGGCTCATCCCGGTCGCACCAGCTTGTACCCCGCTCCGCGCACCGTCTCGATCGCGTCGGCGCCGATCTTGCCCCGCAGCCGGCGGACGTGCATGTCCACGAGCCGGGTGTCGCCCGACCACACGTAGCCCCAGACGTTCTCGAGCAGCTGCTCGCGCGTCAGCACGATGCCGACGTTCTCGGCCAGCTCGAGCAGGAGCCGGTACTCGGTCGGCGTCAGCGAGAGCACGAGTCCGTCACGCGTCACCACCATGCCCCGTGGGTCGATCTCGAGGTCGCCGAAGCGCAGCCGGTCGCCCTCGGCGAGCCGGCTCGCACGCCGCAGGACGGCGCGCAGGCGGGCGGCCAGGATCGGCGGCTCGAACGGCTTGGTGACGTAGTCGTCGGCGCCCGCCTCGAGGCCGAGGACGACGTCGATGGGGTCGGTGCGGGCCGACAGCATCACGATCGGCACGACGCTGCGGGCGCGGATGCGGCGGCAGACGGTGACGCCGTCCATGCCCGGGAGCATCACGTCGAGCAGCACGACGTCGGGCGTGCCGCGGTCGAACGCGTCGATCCCGGCCTGGCCGTCGCTCGCGGTCTCGACGGCGAAGCCGTCGCGCTCGAGCGCCATCCGCGTCATCTCGCGGATCGTGGGGTCGTCCTCGATGAGCAGCACCCGGTTCATGGGACCAATCATCGCCCGGGCACCGGCCGCTGTCACCCCGGGGGAGGCGCCGTTACTGAGCCGATACCGAGCAACCGAATCCCAGACACAGCATTCAGCAGCTCTGAGCGTCCGCGCACTCCACCAGATGCACTGTCCCCCGGACTATCCGAGATCCCCGTTGGCCAGCAGTCGGACGTCTCGCTCGCCGGCGGAGAAGCGGGCGAACGCCTCCCTATACGCAGCCGCGAGTCGTTGTCGCGCCGTTGCCTCACGGCCTCGAATATGAAGGCACCGGCATCCTCTGCGGACGACCGCTCGGCGGAAGTCGTGGTCGAACGTGACGACCACGAGATCGCCTCCCTCGAGAGCGAAGTCGGCGATGACTATGTCGTCGTCATCGTCGAGGCCGACGTCCCGGGCGCGGATGACCGGATGGCCTCGGCCGATCAGCAGGCGCGCGACGGGTTCGACCATGTTCTGATCGATGAAGAACCCGAGGTCTCTTGGCGCTAAAGGGCCTGGGGTCGCGATCGCTGCTCCTCAGCGAGGGCAGCCTGAATGTCCTCGGAGGTCAGATCTGGATAGAGCTCGCGGATTCCGTCCTCATCCGCGCCATCCTGCGCCAGCCGCCAGATGGACGCGGTCGGGATTCGAGTACCGGCGATCACAGGTTTCGAACCGAGCTTCCCTCGACGTCGCTCGATCCGTCCGACCTCTCGCTTGTCCATGTCCCCGATCCGCGCGTCCAGTTCGGCCACGATCGCACCCACCGGAACCGGATACAGGGCCACAGTCTGATCGGGTCGGCGAGACCACCGCACTGTTTCTGATTCCTCGAAGAACAAGACTCCGGCGACTGACCAGAATCGCACTTCAGCTAGGGGGTTCTGGTAGTCGAGCGTCTCCAAGTGAGCGGCAACCTTCCGGATCTGCTGGAGCGGCACGCCGTTTGTCCGAAGATCCGCAGCCACTCGGAGAGCCACTAGGTCTCGAAAACTGTAGAGCCGCCTGTGTCCGCGTCCAGACCTGCGCTTAATGCTCGGCGATAGAAACCCCTGCTCGTCCCAGTACTGCAGTTGTCGCGGCGACAAGCCGGTGAGCCGCATGACCTTCTTGCCCGTGAACACCCTCACCGCGCGCGCCTCGTCGGTATTCAAGCCCACCTCCATCCCTTAATGGTACGGAAAACACATTTGGTTTTCCATACGATAGGGCTCGACTCCTTTGGTTGCGACTCGGTATCACGCGCACCGCCCCGACCACGTACAGTCGGCGGATGCCCACGTGGCTCGGAACCGCGCTCGTCGTCACGGCCCTCATCGGGATACCCGCCGTCGTTGGCCTCGTGGCGTCCTCACGTCCTGGCGGGCCGCCGCGTCGGTCGCACACACCAAAGCCCCGCGTCCAGGTCTCGAGCTCGCCGATCATCGGCTACGGCGCGCCGGCCACGACATAGCCGCCGCTCAGCGGTCGGCGACGTCGTCCGGCGTGCGCGGCTTGACGCTCGAGCCCTGCAGCTGCCCGCGCTCGCTCGTCGCCGCCTTGCCCAGCCGCTGGTAGCGTGGGTCGCGCACCGGCGCGTCCATGACGTTGACCTCGCGCGTCGTCCCCAGCATCAGGCCGAAGAGCGCGAACATGATCCCGAGCGCCGCCGGCAGTCCGAAGGCGATCGAGAACGGGTCGGAGGCGCTGCCGGTGACGAGCTTCGAGCCGATGGCGTACTCGACGAGGAAGCCGATCAGCCAGCCGATCACGAACCCGGCGGCGAGCCCGCCGAGCTGGCGCTTGCGGCGCCCATGCTGCCCGCCCGGGCCCTCCTGCTGCTCGAGCGCGCCGGGAGGCGGTTGAACATCTGCAGCCATGCCGGACCCGTACCCCGCCCGCGCGCGGGAATAACCCTCCCGAAAATCGGGGTCAGACCCCGAACGGGACGCGTGACACATCCGTGACCCTCCTTGCGTGGGGTCTGGCCCCGGTCAGCTCGTGGTCTGAGCGAGCACGCCGGCCCAGATGAGGACGGCTCCGCACACAACGGTCCACACGACGAGCGGACGTCCGGCGAGGCGGCGGATCGACGCAGGCACTTCTCCCATGTTGGACGTGCGGATCGCGCAGGTCGATCCCCCACCTGGGGTCGCGTGGGGCCTGGCCCCGGGTCAGGTGCGCTCGGCGTGCACGTAGGCCTCGACGGCCCGCTCGCGCGCGCGGGTGGCGCAGGCGAGGCCGGGGCGCAGCCGTTCCAGGTGCGCGTCGGCCATCGCGTGGCGCGAGAGCATGCTCACGTTCAGCTGGGCGAGGGTGGCCGCCGAGCGGGCGGACGCCTCGGCCAGGAGCGCGCCCGTGATCGCGTCGCCCTCGAGGTTGCGGTTCCCGCGCGCGGCCACGTCGGCGGCGAGGGTCGCCACCTCGGCCGCGATCTCGAGCACCTGCATGGGGCAGTCGATCGCGCCGCCCACCGCCACGTCCAGCTCGGCCGTGCGCTCGGGCCCCGCCGGCATGCGCAGCGCGGCCAGCACCTGGGCGTAGGCGGCGCCGTCGGCGTCGGCCAGCGCCGCGGCCCGGGCGCGCAGCTCGCGCGCCCGCACGCCCACGCCGTCCAGCAGCCCGCTCGTGTCGAAGGCGGAGGCCATCTCGACCAGCCCGGCCGCCATCGCGCACGTGACCGCCGCAACCGACCCACCCCCCGGCGCGGGCGTCCTGGCCGTCAGCCGGTCGAGGAACCCGGCCAGCGTGACGGTCAGGTACGACTCCGGCCCGACGTCAGGGTCGCTAGAAGAGCCCAACCGTCTTCCCGTCCTCGTCGATGTCGACGTTCAGACGCGGGGGAACCAGGGTTCCCCCGCGGGCCCCCTCCTGCTCCCCGGGACGTTCGGGCATGCCGCTAGAAGAGCCCAACCGTCTTCCCCTCGTCGTCGATGTCGACGTTGAAGCCGGCAGGGGTCTTGCCGAGGCCCGGCATCTGCATGATGTCGCCGCACAGCGGCGTCAGGAAGCCGGCGCCCGTGTAGGGGCGGATGTCGCGCACCGGGATCCGGAAGCCCGTCGGGGCGTTGACGAGCACCGGGTCGGCCGAGAGCGAGAGGTGCGACTTGGCCATGCAGATCGACAGGTCGTCGAGCCCGTCGCGCGTATACTGCTCGACCTTCTGCCGGGCGGCGGGCAGGAAGTCGACGCCGTCCGCCTGGTAGACGCGGGTGGCGACCTTCTCGATCTTCACGTCGATCGGGTCGGAGTCCTCGAACGTGAACGCGAACGTGTTCGGCTGCTCGCACGCGTCGGCCACCGCCTCGGCCATCTCGGCGGCCCCGTCGCCGCCCTTGGTGAAGCCCTCGTTGAGCACGGCAGCGTGGGCGCCGTGCTCCATCCCGAGCTTCTGCACCAGGGCCACCTCGGCGTCCGTGTCGCCGGGGAAGCGGTTGGCCGCCACGACGCAGGGCAGGCCGAAGTGCTTGACGTTCTGGATATGGCGGGCCAGGTTGGCCGAGCCGGTCTCGATCGCCTTCAGGTTCTCGGACTCGGAGTTGCGCGGGTCGTCCTCGAGCCCGGCGTGGTGCTTGAGCGCCTTCGCCGTCGCGACGATCACGACCGCGCTCGGCAGGAACCCGCCGGCCCGGCAGACGATGTCCATGAACTTCTGCATGCCGAGGTCGCTGCCGAAGCCCGACTCGGTGACGACGTAGTCGCCCAGCTTGCGCCCGACGAGGTCGGCGACGATCGAGCTGTTCCCGTGCGCGATGTTGCCGAACGGGCCGATGTGCATGAAGCACGGCTGACCCTCGAGCGTCTGGATCAGGTTCGGCTTGAGCGCGTCCTTCAGGAGCACCGTCATGGCGCCGGCGCAGCCCATCTCCTCGGCGTACACCGGCTTGCCCGCGCCGTCGTAGCCGACCGTGATGCGGCCGATGCGCTTGCGCAGATCCTGCAGCGAGGTGGCCATGCCCATGATGGCCATGATCTCGGAGGCGGCGACGATGTCGAACCCGGTCTCTCGGGGGAGGCCGTGGGTCGGGCCGCCGAGGCCGCTGACGATGTTGCGCAGGTGGCGGTCGTTCATGTCCACGGCCCGCCGCCACGTCACCCGGTGCGGATCGATGCCGCGCTCGTTGCCGTAGAACATGTGCCGGTCGATGAAGGCGGCGAGCATGTTGTTCGCGGCGGCGATGGCATGGAAGTCGCCGGTGAAGTGCAGGTTCAGGTCCTCCATCGGCACGACCTGCGTGAGGCCGCCGCCCGCGGCCCCGCCCTTGATGCCGAAGATCGGCCCGAGCGACGGCTCGCGCAGGCACAGCACCGGCCGCTTCCCGATCCGCCCGAGGCCCTGCGTGAGCGACACCGATGTCGTCGTCTTGCCCTCGCCCGCCTTCGTCGGCGTGATCGCCGAGACGCACACGATCTTGGCGTCAGGCGTGCCGGACAGCCGGTCGAGCGCGCCCAGGTTCACCTTGGCCTTGTACTTCCCGTACAGGTCGACCTCGTCCTCCTCGAGGCCGATCTCGCGGGCGATGTCCATGATCGGACGGAGGGTGGCTTCCTGGGCGATCTCGAGGCTTGACTTCAACGCGGTCTCCTAGCTAGATGGTTGATCGGCAACTCCGGCGCGCCTGACCGCGCGCCACTCAATGTTGGTCGAAAGCGGGAAGGGCTGCGCCTGCGAACCATCGCATCGCCGCGTCCTCCCTCGCTCGCGTGCAGAGCACGCGACGCTCGGTGCGTCCTTCCGCTGCTCGGTTCTCGCCGCCCAGGACATCGCAGGAGTCATCGATCAACCATCATCATCAGTGAGAAACGGCAGCCGCGCCGCGCTCGGACACGAGCTCGTTCTCGTAGAAGCGCGACAGGCGGAAGGGGGCGATCAGCTCGGGCGTCTTGCCGGTCGCGGCCAACTCGGCCATCGTCTTGCCGACGATCGGCGAGGCCTTGAAGCCGTAGGTGCCCCAGCCCGCGTCGATCAGGAAGCCGTCCGCCTCGGTCAGGCCCATGATCGGGGCGTAGTCCGGCGATACGTCGCACAGGCCGGTCCACTGGCGCAGGATGCGGGCGCGGCCGAGCATGGGCAGGAGCTCGACCATGTGCATCGCCAGGTCCTCGATGAACCGGAACGTGCCCCTGTTCGAGTAGCCGGAGTAGGGCTCGATCTCGGAGCCCATCACGAACTCGCCGCGGTCGGACTGGGAGATGTAGATGTGCAGCGTCCCCGAGACGATGATCTTGCGCAGGAGCGGCTTCACCGGCTCGGTCACGCAGGCCTGGAGGATGTGGGTCGTGATCGGCACGTCGATGCCCGCCAGGCGGCCGACGAGCGTCGACCACCCGGACGTGCACGAGATCACGGTGCCGGCGGAGATCGAGCCCCGGTTGGTCTCGATGCCCGTCACCCGGCCGTTCTGGCGCGTGATGCCGGTGACCTGGGTGTAGGGGTGGATCTCGACGCCGAGCCGGTCGGCCTCCTTGGCGTAGCCCCACACCACCGCGTCGTGGCGGATGATCCCGCCCGGCGGGTGGTACAGGGCGGCCAGGATCGGGAAGGTCGGGTGGTCGGAAACGTCGAGCATGGGCTCGAGCGCCTTGATCTCGTCCGGGTAGATCACCCGCGAGTCGACGCCGAGCAGTCGGTTCACCTCGGCCCGCTCCATCATCGTGTTCACCGACCGGTCGGAGTGCGCCAGCGTCAGGTGGCCGTGCTGCGAGAACAGCATGTTGAAGTTCAGGTCCTGCGAGAGCGTCTTGTAGAGCTGGACGCTGGCCTCGTAGAAGCGCGTGCCCTCCGGCGTCAGGTAGTTCGAGCGGATGATGGTCGTGTTGCGGCCCGAAGCGCCCGCGCCGATGTAGCTCTGCTCGACCACGGCCACGTTCTTCATGCCGTGGTCCTTGGCCAGGTAGTAGGCGGTCGCCATGCCGTGGGCGCCGCCGCCGATCACGATCGCGTCGTAGCTCGCCCGCAGCGAGTGCGAGCGGAAGAACCGGTGCTTGCGCAGGAGCCCGATCACGCCGTCTGCTCCTGTTCCTGCGGCGCCTCGACCGTGACGACGCTCGTGCGGGCGATGCCGATCGTCTCGCCGGCGTCGAGGATTGCGTCCCAGAAGTACTCGCCGTACTCCCAGGCGACGAACATCGCCAGGTCGCCGCCCCGGTTCAGGACGAGCGTCGGCACCCGCATCACCGAGCCGGCCATGCAGCGGTCGGCGCCGAAGCGCGACTCGCGCACGTCGAGCCCGGACGAGCGGTTGAAGACGTCCAGGCGCCGCTCGCCGCCGAGCGCGACACCGGCGTAGGCGCAGGTGACGTCGAGCGCTGCCGCGCCGATGCGGTCGCGCAGCGCATTCACGCGCGGGAACGGGCACAGGACGTAGCCGTGCGTGGGCGTGAGCCGCAACGTCCACACGCCGTCGTCCTCCCGGGCGGCGCCCGGGCCGAGGCCGCCGGTGAGCGTCTCGAGCTCCTCCGCCGAGCCCCGCAGGTCGAGCTTGCCGAGGTGCGAGAGGTCGGTCAGCGTCGCGGCCGCCTCGCCGTTCGGCGGGTAGGCGGCCACCCGCCAGCCGTCGACGTCCTCGAGGGCCGCGCCGGACGCGAGGTGCGAGCGCTCGATCGGCGTGCGCAGGCCGACGCCGGACGCGGCCGCCGCCGGCGAGAGGAACGCGTAGGGATCGCGGATCGCGCTCATGATCGCAGCCGCTCCTGGTCGGGGTCGTAGAAGGCCCGCAGCGTCACGCTGGCCGGGATCGTCGCGCCGGACGGGTCGGACAGCGTGATCGCGGTGCCCTCGGCCGAGAGGTCGGCGGGCACCCAGGCGATCCCGATCGCCTTGCCCAGCCGGCGCGAGAAGCGCGACGACGTGACCCGGCCGACGGGCTCGCCGTTCACGACCACCTGTGCGCCCTCTCTGGGCACGGCGCCGTTGCTGCCCTCGAAGCCGACCAGCGAGGCCCGGTTGCCGCGGTTCCGGTACCACTCGATCGAGTAGCGCCCGATCCAGTCGTTCTCCTTGTCGAGCTTCACGATCCAGGGCATGCCGGCCTCGAGCGGCTGCGACTCGGCGTTCGTGTCCTGGCCGACGATCACGTGCATCTTCTCCAGGCGCAGGACGCGCTGCGGCTCGAGCCCGAACGGCTTCACCGAGAACCCCTCGCCCGCGGCCATGAGCGCCTCCCACAGGTGCTCGCCCGCCGCCGCCGGGCAGTGGATCTCGTAGCCCAGCTCGCCGACGAAGCCGATGCGCAGGAGCAGACAGGGGACGCCGGCGACCTCGGCGTGGCCGGCGCCCAGGTAGGGGAAGGCGTCGTTTCCGAGGTCGAAGTCGGTGAGGCCGGCGAGCGCGGTGCGGGCGTTCGGCCCGGCCAGGTTGAACGCGGCGATCGCCGAGGTGACGTTCACGATCTGGCAGTCCATCCCCCACACCGCGTTCCACCACGTGAACCACTGCTCCATCCCGCCCGCGCCGGACGAGGTGGTGGTCACGTAGAACTCGGTCTCGGAGAGGCGTGCGACCGTGCCGTCGTCGAGGATCGAGCCGTCGTCGCCGCACACGATGCCGTAGCGGACGCGGGCGAGCTTCATGTCGCCGTAGCGGTTCGGGTAGACCCGCTCGAGGAACGCCGCAGCGTCGGGGCCGCGGACGATCAGCTTGCCCAGCGTGGACACGTCGATCAGGCCGAGCGACTCGTGCACAGCGGCCGTCTCGTCCTCGGGCTGGCCGTAGTCGTAGGGCCGCTTCCAGTCGCCGGCCCAGAGCATCTTGCCGCCGCGGTCGGCGTGCCAGTGGTGCACCGATGTGCGCTTGACCGGCTCGTAGCCGCGCCCGGCCAGGAGCGAGAAGCTCGTGGGGTTGTGCGGCGGCCGCGCGGTCGTGATGCCGACGCGCTGCTCGTCGGGGTCGACGCCGAGCTCCCGCGCCATCACGAGGCCCGAGTTGCGGTGGCACATCTTGCCCTGGCAGGGCCCCATGGTCACCGTCGTGTAGCGCTTGGAGAGCTCGAGCGAGGCGAACCCCTCCTTCACCGACAGGTTCACGTCCTTCGTCGTCACGTCCTCGCAGTAGCAGACGAACTGCTTGCCGCGGCCGCCGTCGGCGCAGGCGGGCACCTCGGCGGCCGTCCCGGCCGGCTCGCCGGCGACGCGCACGCCCGCGGGCACGTGATCCGGGACGTAGACGCGGCGGGCGGCGTCGTAGTGCACCGATCCCCCGGCCTGTACGAGCGTCCCGAACTGGGCCACCGTGCCGCCGCTCATCACGACCAGGTCGCCGGACAGCGACCGTCGCTCGCCGCCGCGGGCGACGACGACGCCGCTCACGTGGCCGCGGCCGCGGGCCTCGACCGGCCGGAAGCCGCGCAGGTGCTCGATCCCGCACACGCCGAGCCGCTCGTCCGTCTCGCCCTCTCGCGTGTCGACGACGGCGGAGACGGCGACGCCGGCCTCGGCCAGGTCGCAGGCGGCCTCGATGCCGAGGTCGTCGACCGTGAGGACGACCGCCTCGTCGCCCGGGGCGATCCGGAACTGGTTCACGAGCCGGCGCACGCCCGAGCCGAGCATCACGCCGGGCAGGTCGTTGCCGGCGAAGACGAGCGGCTGCTCGATCATGCCGGCCGCGAGCACGATCTCGCCCGCCCTGAAGCGGTACATCGTGTCGCCCTGGTAGACGGGCACGAGGTTGCCCTCGTAGACGCCTCCGGCCCAGGCCGGCTGCAGGATCTCGACCCCCGCCTCGCGCGCCGCCGCGGCGAGGTCGGCCGCGCGGCTGGCCGCGTCAACACCGGAGAAGGCGAGCCGGCCGCCGAGGGCGAGGCCCTCCTCGACGAGCGCCGTGTGACGGCCGTCGCCGGCGGCGGCGATGGCCACCTCGAGCCCCGACTCGCCGCCGCCGATCACGAGCACGTCGACGTGGCGGTGCACCTTCTCGTAGCGGCGGTCGCGGCGATGCTCCGGGTCGAGCTTGCCGAGCCCGGCCGCCGAGCGCAGGAACTTCTCGTAGTACTTCCACGCCCACCGCGGGCGCATGAACGTCTTGTAGTAGAAGCCGACCTGCATGCCGAACGCGGGCGTCGCGGACGCGAGCGTGTGCAGGGCGTCGCGCTCGAGCGACGGCCAGGCGTTGATGTGCTCGACCTGCATGCCCTCCTCGATGGGGGTCATGCAGGCCCGCACCGCCGGATCGCCGTCGACCTGGACGAGGCAGTTCGGGCACTGGCCGCTGCAGCAGAGCAGCCCGCGCGGCCGGTGGTACTTGAACGAGCGCGAGAACACGCGGATGCCGTCGGCGTACAGGGCGGAGGCGACGGTGTCGCCGGCCAGGCCCTCGACCGTCCGCCCCCGCCACGAGAACGTGACGGTGCGGCCGCGGTCGATCAGCTCACCGCGGCGCTCTGCCAGACGGTTCATGTCAATCCTCCCGGGGGCGCCACCTGCATGACCTCGTTCGACCGCGTGTCGCGCTCGGCCTGGAACCACTCCCGGCAGCCGGAGGAGTGGAACCACCATTCCCGCTGCGCGCCCGCGTCGTTCTTGCGGAAGTAGAGGTACGAGAACAGCGCGCGGGCGTCATCGGCCGACTTCGGCCGCACGGTCACCTCGCCCCCGTAGGCGTACTCGTCCACAGGCCGGCGACCGCAATTGGGGCACTCCAGGAGAAACGACATCTAGACGGGCTGCACCCGATCCGCATCCTTATAGAGAAATCCACACAGCCCGCACATGGGCGCAAACCTCCGACAGCCGCCGCAGATCCTAGACGGAGAGCGGGCAGACGGGGAGTGCCAGGCGGCAACCAATTCCGCCAAGCCCTATGTCAACCCGAACATCGGGGACAGTCCCCACCCACGGGCGGGGACTGTCCCCATTCTGCCCTAGAAGAGCGTCAGGTAGTTCTTGACCTCCCACGGCGTGACCTGCTCGTGGTACGCCGCCCACTCCGTCTGCTTCGTCTTGACGTAGTAGTCGAGGTAGTCCTCGGTGCCCGTGTTGCCGAGCGCATCGCGCAGGACCGCGTCGTCGGCCAGGTGCCGGGTCGCGTCGAGGAGGTTCGCCGGGAGCAGCTCGATCCCGCGCTTGGCGAGCTCCTCGGACGAGAGCGTGTAGAGGTTCTCGTCGTTGTGCTTGCCCGGGTCGAGCCCGTGCTCGATGCCGTCCAGGCCCGCGGCCAGGATCACGGCCGCCGCCAGGTACGGATTGCACGAGCCGTCCACCGTGCGGTCCTCGACGTGGCCGCCGGGGAGACGCAGCATCTGGGTGCGGTTGTTGGCGCCGTGGGTGATGAAGATCGGCGACCAGGTCGCCCCGGACGTCGGCGTGCCGGCCGTCGTCGTCAGCCGCTTGTAGCTGTTGACGGTGGGCGCGGTGACCGCGATGTAGGCCTTGGCGTGCTTCTTCAGGCCGGCGGTGAACTGGTAGGCCAGCTTGCTCAGGCCGAGGCCGTTCGTGTCGCTGTCGTCGGCGAAGAGGTCGCGCTCGCCGCTCTCGTCCCACAGCGACATGTGGAAGTGGCCGCCGTTGCCGGTCAGGTGGCCGAATGGCTTCGGCATGAACGTCGCCAGCATCCCCTCCGCCTGCGCCATGGCGTGCACCATGTAGCGGAAGAAGATGGCCCGGTCGCAGGTGGTGAGCGCGTCGGCGAACTCGAAGTTGGACTCGAACTGGCCGTTCGCGTCCTCGTGGTCGTTCGCGTAGCTGCCCCAGCCGAGCTCGTTCACGTAGCCCGAGAGCCGGCTCAGGAACTCGTAGTGCCGGGTCAGCCCCTTCATGTCGTAGCAGGGCTGGTCGAGCCGGTCGAGCGGATCGGCGAGCTCGATGCCGCCGTCGGCCGTCTCGCGGAGCAGGAAGAACTCGAGCTCCATGCCGATCTTGAACGTGTAGCCCAGCTCCTTGGCCCGGGCGAGCTGACGGCGCAGGATCGTGCGCGGGCAGTACGGCCACTCCTCGCCCTCGACGTAGATGTCGCAGGCGAAGCGGGCCAGGTTGCTCTTGAACGGCACGCGCGTGTAGCTGTTCAGATCGGGGATCGCCATCATGTCCGGCGACGCCGGCGTCTGCCCGATCGGGCCGGCGGCGAACCCGGCGAAGCCGGCCCCCTCGCTCACGAGACGCTCGAAGTTCGACATCGGCACGAGCTTCGCGGACGGCTTGGCGTTCATGTCCACGAACTGGGCGAAGAAGAACTCGATCCCCTCTTCCTCGGCGCGCTTCTTGACCGCTTCGGCCGCGGGCCTGGCCATGGTGGTCGCCATCTGTGCTCCTTTGCTCGATCCCGGGGCGCAAACACTCCCACGAACCGACGCGGATTTCCACCGTGTTTGCAGGAGCACAACTATGCTTCAGGAAACAACGACTGTGCTTGATGGCGCGGCACGGGCCGCGACGACGAAGGTGATCGAGTAGCTCCGAGCCCTTCCGGCACGTGAGACGGCGGGGGCAGCCCGTCGACGAGGAGTATTCGATGACCGACAGTTTCCAGGCTCTGGGCGTGAGCGAGGAGGTGTGCGCCGCGCTCGCCAAGGGCGGGATCACGGAGCCCTTCGCCGTCCAGCGGCTGTGCATTCCCGCAGGGCTCGAAGGCGTGGACGTGATCGCCAAGAGCCCGACCGGCAGCGGCAAGACGCTGGCCTTCGGCCTGCCCTTGATCATGCTCGCCGACCCCGAGGCGACCGCCCCCGAGGCGCTCGTCCTCTGCCCCACCCGCGAGCTCGCGCAGCAGATCGGCGCCGACCTCGAGCCGCTGGCCGCGGCCCGTGGCGTCCGCGTCGCCGTCTGCTACGGCGGCGCCGGCCTTCCCGCGCAGGCCAAGGCCGCGTCGAAGAGCCAGATCGTGATCGCGACCCCGGGCCGCCTGATCGACCTTTCCAGCCGGCGCATGGTCGACCTGCGCGGCGTCCGCCGGCTCGTGCTGGACGAGGCCGACCGAATGGTGGACATGGGCTTCCTGCCCCAGGTCGAGCGGATCGTACCCAAGCTCCACCGCGACCGCCAGACGCTCTTCTTCTCGGCCACGGTCGAGGGCGCCGCGGGCGTCGCCGCCCGCCGCTTCACCCGGGACGCCGCCCGCATCGACGCGAGCGAGCATGTCACCATCGAGCGGGGCGAGGTCGACCACTCGTTCATCTCCGTGACCGAGGCCGAGAAGTACGCCCAGCTGACCGACCTGCTGGAGCACGCCGAGGGGCTGACGCTCGTGTTCTGCGAGACCAAGACGAACTGCGCCTGGCTGGCGCGGCGGCTCGAGGGCACCGGCGTTCGCTGCGAGGCCATCCACGGCGACCGCAGCCAGGCGGAGCGCAACCGGGCGATGTCGCGGTTCGCGAGCGGCGAGGTGCGCGTCCTGGTCGCGACGGACGTCGCGGCCCGCGGGATCGACCTCGACGGCATCGGCCTGGTCGTGAACTACGACGCGCCGACCGGCGCGGACGACTACACGCACCGGGTCGGGCGTACCGCGCGCGCCGGCGCCGCCGGCCGTGCGGTCACGCTCGTCACCCGCGACCAGCAGGCCGACGTGAGCCGGGTCGCGACGCGGCTCGAGATCGCGGACGAGTTCCGCTCGGCCGGGATGGCCGTTTCACCGCCGCGACTGGTCTACTCCAGCCGCCGCAACGGCCGCGGCCGCCGCCGGTTCTAGGACGGTACCCGGGGACTGTCCCCACAGTGGGGACAGTTCCCATTCACCCGCGGTCGCCGCGCTAGCCAGCCCGCCCCAGGGCGCGCTCCAGGCGGAGCAGCTTCAGCTCGATCTCGACCATCAGCCAGTCCTCGTTCTGGACGTCGAGGCCGGTCAGGTCCTGGATGCGGCGCAGGCGCTGTCGGAGGGTGTTCGGGTGCACGAAGAGCGTCTGGGCGGCAGCGGCGATGTTGCCGCGTCGCTTCAGATACTCCTCGAGCGTCGCCAGCAGCTGCGAGCGATGGCGGCGGTCGTACGTCTCGAGCTTCTTCAGCGCGTCGCCGCGGTGGTCGCGCGTGCGGCCGTCCTGCGACACGCGCAGCAGGTACTTGTAGGCGCCGAGGTCGTCGAAGCTGACCACGCCGGGCTCGGGGCTGATCACGGCCGCGGCGGTCACCGCCTGCTGCGCCTCCTCGAAGCCGGTGGCGAAGCTGTCGGGCCCCTCGCACCGGTGCGACAGCCCGATGGCGAGCGGGTGATTGAGGTTCAGGCCGGCGTGCATCTCGCGCAGGCGGGCGACGGCCGCCGTCTCGTCCCCGCTGCCGAGCCGCACCAGCCCGCGCACCGCGCCGTCGCGGCGGTCGAACAGCGAGCCGGGGAAGGCCCGCGCGGCGCCCGATTCGAGCGCCCGCGCGACCTCTTCCCATGACTGCGTGCCGCCGCCCGCGCGCGGCGCCGCCTGGAGCACCAGGTGGGGCCGGCTCAGGTCGCAGCCGAGCGCGCGGCCGCGGTCGGCCAGGCCGGCCGGCGCGGGCAGCCCGCGCGAGAGATCCTCGAGGAAGTCCTTGATCGCGTTGTGCTCGGTCAGGCGCTCGATCAGGTGCAGGTTCTTGAGCGCGATGGCCGCCTGGCCGGCGATCGACGCCGCCACCTCGCGGGCCTCGGAGTCGGCCGGCCGGTCGCCCGGGAAGCGCAGCGCCAGGAACCCCAGCAGCTCGTCGGCGGCGACCATCGGCGCCACGAGCGCGGCGGCGGTGACATCCGACCACAGGAGCTCCGCCAGCCGGCGGCTGTCGCCGTCGTCGGCCCGGCCGCGCGCGAGCACGACGCCGAGGTCGGCCGCGGTCGGGAGCCGGTCGCGGGGGGCGCTCGACGGCGAGGACGCGCCCAGCTCGAGCGACCCGTCGCCGGCGGACACGTACACCTCGCAGGCGGCGGCGCCGAGCAGGCGCTGGGCCCTTCGCACCACGGCGGGCAGGAGCTGGTCGACCGCCGAGGCGGCCGAGACGGCCCGGGACAGGTCGGCCATGCCCTCGACCAGGGCGAGCCGGCGGCGGGTGTGCTCGTAGAGGCGCGCGTTCTCGATCGCGCCGGCGACCAGGCTGGCCGCGTGGACGAGGAAGTCGGAGTCGGCCTCGGTGAACTCGCGCGGGGCCTCGGAGTGGAGCGAGATCACGCCCACCACCTCGCCGGCCTTGCTGCGCAGCGGTACGGCGACGATCGACTGGTACTGCTCCTCGTCGGCCTCGGGCACGACCTTCACGCGCGGGTCGGTGAGGGCGCCTTCGGCCAGGAACACGGGCTGGTTGTGCTCGGCGACCCAGCCGGCCAGACCCTCGCCGCGCTCGAACCGCAGCCGGTCGACGAGGGCGCCGTACGGGTCGGACACGGACCGCAGCACGACCGAGCCGTCCGGCGCCACGAGGTAGATGAAGCAGGCGTGGCAGTCGATCGCGTCCGAGACGAGGTCGACGATCGCCCGCAGCACCCGGTCGAGGTCGAGCGTCGAGGAGACGGTGTTGATGATCCGGAACAGGTGCCGCGTCTCGGCCGAGCGCGCGGCGGTGTTCGGAACCGACATAGCGAAAATTCTACATGCGTAGGCATGTCCACACCGTGAGAGGCGGCATGCCGTCGGACGTGAGACCGCGGCGCAGCGCCTGCGACCCGCCCGGATGCGGCAGTTCTCCAGGCCGGAGGGCGCCCGGGGCCGGCGCCGCGCTGTGTGAGGCGTCGAACCGCGCCCACCCCGGGAGGTGGACGACCCGCCATAGACCCCGAAGCCGCCTCGCGACTAGGATAATGGCCGCCAGAGCAACGACGAAGGAGCTTCGAGTATGGCAACGGTCGCACCTCAGTCGGCCATGGACGGGCTCGACCCGATGTTCAACCCGGAATGGTTCTTCACCTCGGAGCAGCTCGAGCTGCTGGAGCGCCTCCGTGAGATCTGCACCGAGACGATCAGGCCGCTCGCGGCCGAGAACGACCGCACGCTGACGTTCCCCCGCAAGAGCCTCGAGGCCCTGGCCCCGGACGGCTTCCTCGGCCTCATGCTGCCGAAGGAGTGGGGCGGGCTGGGTCAGAACCACGTCATGTACGCCGCGACGACCGAGACGATCGCCCGCTACGGCGACGCCTCCTGCGCCATGTGCTACGTCATGCACATCGGCGCGGTCGAGGCGCTGAAGCTGCGCGCGACCGACCACACCATCGAGAAGTACCTGAAGAAGGTGCGCGAGGGCCTGCTCGGCACGCTGTCGTACTCCGACCCCGAGACCGGCTCGCACTTCTGGTACCCGATCGCCTCCGGCGCCCGCCGCGCCGACGGCGGCTACGAGGTGCTGAAGAAGGCGTCCTGGACGACGTCCGCCGGCTTCGCCGACTTCTACGTCCTCCAGACCACCTCGCCGGACTACAACGGCGACTACTCCAACCTGTCGGTGTTCGTGGTCGACGCGGCCGACATCCAGGCCAAGCCGGAGGAGTGGGACGCGATGGGCCTGCGCGGCAACCAGTCCGGCTCGCTCCTGCTCGACTGGAAGTTCGTGCCGGAGAACCAGCTGGTCGGACCGATCGGCGACGGCGCCAACTCGAACGACGAGTCGGTCGACCCGAACTTCCTGGTCGGCTCCTCGGGCACGTGGAACGGCATCTCGCTCGGCGCGATCGACATCACCGTCCGCCACACCACCCGCAAGACCCACAAGGACGTGGGCCTGCGCGTGTGCGACTACCCGACGATCCAGGACGCGGTCGGCGAGGCGATCATGGACACGAACGCGTCGCGCATGTTCGTCTACTCGGTCGCCCAGGCCCTCGACAAGGTCACCGACGGCTCGCAGACGAACCCGGCGATCGGCGAGCTGGCCCGCGGCGACTACCTGCACTGGCTGTGGCAGATCAAGTTCAACGCGGCCAAGAACGTGGCCCACGTGGTCGACAAGATGCTGCACTGCTGCGGCGGCACCGGCTTCAAGAAGGAGCCGCTCCAGCTCGAGCGCTACCT
>JAICJM010000296.1 GCA_025928435.1 Thermoleophilia bacterium | reverse complement strand
GGCCGGCGAGCGGGTGTGCGTGCACGGCGACTACGACGCCGACGGGATCTGCGCGACGGCGCTGGCGGTGACGGCGCTGCGCGAGCTGGGCGCGAACGTCGACTGGCACGTGCCGAGCCGCTTCGAGGAGGGGTACGGCCTGGCCGCTGAGACGGTCGAGCGGCTGGCGGCCGACGGCGTGCGCCTCCTCGTCACGGTCGACTGCGGGATCACGGCCGCCGACCAGGTCGCGCGCGCGGCGGGGTTGGGGATGGACGTGATCGTGACCGACCACCACCGCCCGGGCGACGTCCTGCCGGACTGCCCGCGCGTGTGCACGCGCCCGTCCGACTACCCGTTCCCGGAGCTCTCCGGCACAGGCGTCGTCTTCAAGCTGGCCCAGGCGCTCTTCGCGCAGGCGGGCCGCGACCCGGCCGCCCTGGAGGGGTACCTCGACCTGGTCGCGCTGGCGACGATCGCCGACGTCGTGCCACTGGTCGACGAGAACCGCGGCCTTGTCCGGGCCGGGCTGCGCCGCCTGGCGCGCACGACCCGCCCCGGCCTGCGGGCGCTGATGGCGACCGCCCGGGTGGATCGCGCCCGCGTCGGCGCCTCCGATGTCGGCTTCCGGCTCGCGCCCCGCATCAACGCGGCCGGGCGCCTGTGTCACCCCGGCGAGGCGCTCGAGCTGCTGCTGACGACCGACGAGGACCGGGCGCGGGCGCTCGCGACCCGGCTCGAGGGCCTGAACCGCGAGCGGCAGATGGTCGAGGACACGATGCTCCGCGACGCCGTCGAGCAGCTCGAGGCCCGCGGCGCCGAATGGCGCGCGCGCAAGGCGTACGTGCTGTCCTCGCCCGAGTGGCACGAGGGCGTGGTCGGGATCGTCGCCTCGCGGCTCGTCGAGCGCTACGGCCGCCCGGTCGTCCTCATCGCCGAGCGCTGGGAGGAGGCGAAGGGCTCGGGTCGCAGCATCCCCGCCTACGACCTCCACGCCGGCCTCACCGCCTGCCGCGAGCACCTGCTCCGCTACGGCGGGCACCGGGTCGCGGCCGGCGTCACGCTCGCGGCCGGCGACGTCGAGGCGTTCGCCGACGCCCTCGCCGCCCACGCCGCCGGGGCGCTGGCCGACGCCGACCTGCAGCCGCGCCAGCGCATCGACGCCGTGCTCGCCCCCGCAGACGCCTCGCTCGAGCTCGCCGACGAGCTGGCGCGGCTCGAGCCGTTCGGGCTCGGCAACCCCGGCGTCACGCTGCTCGCCCCGGCCGCCTCGGTGCACGGCGTCGAGCGGATGGGCGACGGCCGCCACCTGCGCATGGCCGTCGAGCTGGGCGGGTTCCGGTGCCGGGCGGTGTGGTTCGGGCACGGCACCGCCGCCGACGGGCTGCGGGCCGGCGGCCGCCATGACGTCGCCTACCGGCTTTCCCGCAACGAGTGGAACGGCGCCGCATCGGTGCAGATGCTCGTCCGGGCGGTCGGCGCCGCGCCCGACGGCGCGCCGCCGGATCCCGTCCCTGTCACGGCGGTCGCCGCCGACTGCGCCCCCGGCCGGGCGGCGGTCGAGGACATGCGCGGGCGCGGGGTCCAGATCGCGACGATCGCCCGCCTCGTGGCGGCCGGCGAACGGGTGCTCGTCCTGGTCGCCGACGCGGAGCGGCGCCGGCGGATGCTGGGCGGGCCGCTCGCGCCGGCCCGGCTGGGAACGGGCTCGATCGTGCTCGCCGAGTACGCCGACGCCGCCCTCGTGAACGATCCCGAGCGCTGCTTCGGGGCCGCCGTGGCGCTCGACCCGCCCTGCGACCGGGACGGCGGCGAGTTGCTGGCCGAGCTCGGGTCGCGCATGCCTGTGCACCTCGTCTGGGGCGCCGCCGAGGTCGAGTTCGCCCGCCGGGTGCTCGAGGCGCGCGAGCCGCTGCGGCCCGCCCTGATCGCCGTCTGGCAGGCGATGCGCAAGGGCGAGGGGCGCATTCCGCTCGCGGCGGAGACCGTCGCGCGCTGCCGCACCGTCCTCTCCGAGGTCGGCCTCGACCCGAGCGCGCACGACGGCACCGCGCGCTTCGACCTGAACGCCTCGCCCACATACCGGGCCGCCGTCGAGCGGGTGGAGGACTCGCTGCGCTTCCTCCAGTCGCAGGCGGGGTGAGGGCGTCCCGGAGTCCCTCAACTACCATACGAGCATGGCTACGGTGCCCCGAAGCGCCGAGGCCGAACGGCACGACCCTCTTCTGCAGGAGCTGCTCGGCCGGATCGCGGCGTACAACCCGAACCTCGACGCGGATGGAATCCGCGCCGCGTTCGACTATGCCTGCGACCACCACGCCGGCCAGATGCGCAAGAGCGGCGAGCCGTTCATCGTGCACCCGTGCGCCGTCGCCGAGATCTGCGCCGAGCTCAAGCTCGACTCGGCCACCATCACCGCCGCGCTGCTGCACGACACCGTCGAGGACACCGAGGCCGAGCTCGACGACGTGCGCACACGCTTCGGCGAGGATGTCGCCCTGCTGGTCGACGGCGTCACCAAGCTGACCCGGATCAGCTTCGCCAGCCGCGAGCAGGCCCAGGTCGAGAACTACCGCAAGATGATCGTGGCGATGGCCCACGACCTGCGGGTGGTGCTCATCAAGCTGGCCGACCGCCTGCACAACATGCGCACCATCTCGGCGCTGGGCAAGCAGAAGCAGGTGCAGACCGCCCGCGAGACGCTCGAGATCTACGCGCCGCTCGCGCACCGGCTGGGCATCCACTCCATGAAGTGGGAGCTGGAGGACCTCGCGTTCGCCTGCCTGCACCCGCGCCGCTACGCCGAGATCGGCTCGATGGTGAACCAGACCCGGGCCGACCGGGAGAAGTTCGCGGGCGAGGCGGGCACGATTCTGCTGCACGAGCTCGAGGAGGCCGGCATCACGGCCGACATCGCCGGCCGGGCCAAGCACCTGTACTCGATCTACACCAAGATGGCGCAGGGCGGCAAGGAGTTCAACGAGATCTACGACCTGACCGCGGTCCGCGTGCTGGTCGACTCGGTCAAGGACTGCTACGGCGCGATCGGCGTGATCCACTCGCTGTGGAAGCCGGTGCCGGGGCGGTTCAAGGACTACGTGGCCATGCCCAAGTTCAACATGTACCAGTCGCTGCACACGACGGTGATCGGGACACAGGGAAAGCCGCTCGAGATCCAGGTGCGGACGCACGAGATGCACCAGACCGCCGAGTACGGCATCGCCGCCCACTGGCTCTACAAGCAGCCGTCCGCGGCCGGCAAGGATCAGGCCGACGCGTGGGTCGCCCAGCTGGCCGACTGGCAGGGCGACGCCCGCGATCCCAAGGAGTTCATGG
>JAICJM010000135.1 GCA_025928435.1 Thermoleophilia bacterium | reverse complement strand
CCGTCAGCTCGTGGATCACCGCGTCGGGCTCCGCCCGCATCACGGCCGTCATCACCTGGCCGCGGTCGAGCGGATCCATCACGGCCGCGGTCGCGCCCGCCTCTCCGAGCCGGCTCGCCTTCGCACTCGACCGGGTGCTGCCGATCACGTGGTGGCCGGCCTCCACCAGTTGCGGCACGAGCTGCCGCCCGATCACGCCGGTCGCCCTGCTACGAACACACGCATCTCAGATCCTCCGTCTCGTCGTGTGGGGTCATCACCCTCATGACGAGACGGAGGGCCGGGCTGTGACACCCGGCGGAGATCCGGGTCCGCTACGCCGCGGTGTCGCGCGCGACGGCCAGCTCGTCGGGGCGGTAGAACCGCTCCGCGACGGGACGGGTGGCCGCGATGATCCCGGCGGCCTCGTCGGGCGCGAGCCGATCCCGCCAGGCCCACGCGTTCGCCCTGCTGTCCATCGGCTGGAACGCCGTGCGCCCCAGGCCGACGCGGCCCCACGGGTTGTTCCGCGCCGCCGGGCCCGCCATGCTGCCCGCGCGCACCGTCTTCTCGGCCCGGGCGGTGTACGGCAGATCGAGGCGCTCGTAGAGGTCGCGGAAGCCGGCCTCGGGGTTCATCGCGAGGTCCTCGTAGCGCACGAGGACGAACTCGGGATGGCGGTCGACCTGCTGGGCGATCGCCGAGTGGATCAGGAGCCACAGCAGCGCGCCGTGGCCCAGCGGATCCAGGGGCTCCGCGGCAGCCCGCTCGAGGTCGGCGGCGTGCTCGCGCAGGTAGCGGCCGACGAGCTCCGGCTGCCCGGCGATGTCGGGCAGGTTGTCGGCCCACCCGGCGCCGATCCGCTTCAGGCTCGACACGATGCCGGCCGGGTGGCGGACGAGCATGACGACGCGGCAGTCGAGCCGTTCGGCCAGCCACTCGGCGGCGAACACCATGTAGGGGTCGTCGATCAGCGTGCGCATGCCGCGCGCGCGGCCGTACGTGAACGCCGTCAGGTACTTGGCGGCCTTCGCCAGGTCGTAGAGGCCGCGGTTCGTGCGCAGCTCGGCGATCAGGTCATACCGCAGGTCGCACATGTTGCGGAACCCGTCCAGATGCTCGGCCTCGTTGTGCTCGCCGACATGCTGGTAGGCGCGCGGGGGCGGCACGTGCAGGATGCCGGGCGTGAGCCCTGGCGGGTGGCGGCGGTTGAACGGTTCGTTCACGTGGACGACGCCGCCTCCGCCCTCGATCATCTTCGCGACCCAGCTCCCGCCGGAGCGGTGCATGCCCGTGAGCAGGATCGGCGTCTTCATGCGCAGGCCTGCGCATGGCCATGGTCTACGTGCCTCATCTCGCCTCCATCGGCCCGGACTGCATGGGGGTGGTGAAGTTCCGGGGAACTCGAATTGAACATGCGTCGATGCCATGGGTCAATCCCCCGAACGGCGCGCTTCTCGCCGGAGGACGTCTGGGGTAAAGTGTCAGGCATCGGCGCAGGGCAAGGGTTGGAGGCACGATGGGTGTGAGTCCCGCTCGGTTCGCGATCGCCGCTTCGGGCGCGCTCGTATGTCTGATGATCGGGCTGGTCGCCGGCGTGAGGGCCGGCACCAACCAGACGGCGCACGTGATGTCGGTGCAGACCGTGACGAGGACGGTCGGCGGCCATCCGCAGGCGGCGGCCGCGCGCACGGTGACCGAGACGGTCACGAGGACGGTGCACGACCCTGTCACGGTGACGAAGACCGTGCAGGGGCCTGGCCTCGCCGCCACGCCTCCACACCACGGGCACAAGCCGAAGCACAAGGCTCCCCACGGGAATGGCCGTGGAGACGGGCCCGGCCCGGGCAACGGTGACGGCCATGATCCCGGCGACGGCGGGGGTGACGGAGGCTGAGCGGGATCTGGATCTACGCGATCGTCGCGAGCCTGCACCTCCCGGGGATCGCGCTCCTCGCACTGCTCCTGCGCGACCTGGCCCGCTCCGACCCGCCCGACGCGCCGGAGACCCGCCCGCCGGGCGGCGGGCCGCCGCCCGGTTGGCGCTGGCAGCGGCGGCCGCCGGGAGGCGGGCGGGCGGGGCGAAGGCGCTCCCGCACGCCGGCCTGAGCCCCCGGTAGGCTTGCGCAGGTGAGCGCGCCCGCGGCAGGCCGCACCGCCGTCCGGGGCCGCGTCGTCGCGATGGACGCCGCGGCCACCGTGATCCCCGATGGGGTCGTCTACGTCTCCGGCACCGACATCGCCGCCGTGCTCCCCGCCGGCGAGCCGCCGCCCGCCGGGTTCGAGGCGGTCGACGTGCTGCGCACGGCGGGCACGATCTATCCCGGCCTGATCGAGCTCCACAACCACCTGAGCTACAACTGCCTCCAGCTCTGGCAGGTGCCGCGCGCCTACACGAACCGGGGCCAGTGGTCGGGCACCGCCGACTACCGCCGCCTGATCAGCGGCCCGATGCAGGTGCTCGGCAAGACGCCGAGCCTCGTCCCGGCGATCGCGCGGTTCGTCGAGGCGAAGTGCCTCGTCGCCGGCGTCACGACGAGCCAGGGGATCGCCCTCTACTCGAACGCCGGCATCGAGCGCTTCTACCGCGGGGTCGTGCGCACGGTCGAGGAGCCCGACGACCCGGCGCTCCCGGCCGCCGACAGCCGGATCTCCGACGTCGCGGCGGCGGACGCGACCGCCTTCGCCGCCGAGCTCGCCCGCGACAACCGCCTGCTGCTGCACCTGGCCGAGGGCGTCGACGACACGGCCCGGCGCCACTTCCAGGCGCTGCAGCTTCCGGACGGGAGCTGGGCGATCTCCGACCACCTGCTCGGGATCCACAGCGTCGCGCTCACGTCTGCCGACATCGCCGTTTTCGCAGCGCACGGGGCGGCGATGGTGTGGTCGCCGCTCTCGAACCTGCTGCTCTACGGCGCGACCGCCGACGTCGCGGCGATGAAGGCCGCCGGCGTGATGATCGGGCTCGGCTCCGACTGGTCGCCGTCGGGCAGCAAGAACCTGCTCGGCGAGCTCAAGGTCGCCCGGCTCGTCAGCGCGCACGCCGACGGCGGCCCGCTCTTCAGCGACCGCGAGCTCGTGGCGATGGTGACCTCGACGGCCGCCCGGATGCTCGGGTGGGACGCCGGCCTCGGATCGATCGAGGCGGGCAAGCGCGCCGACCTGATCGCCGTCGCGGGGACGGCCGCCGACCCCTACTCCGGCCTCATCGCCGCCACCGAGCGCGATCTCGTGCTCGTCATGATCGGCGGGACGGCCGCGTGCGGCCAGCCGCACCTGGTCGAGCCGTTCACGAGCAGCCCCGAGACCGTCCGCATCGGCGGGCGCGTGCGGATGCTGAACTTCGACCTCGCCGGCGCCGACCCCGACGTCGCCCTCGTCGGCCTGGCGCAGGCGCGGTCCACGCTGTCCGACGCGCTCGCGAACCTGCCGGAGCTGGCGCGGGAGCTCGAGCCGTCCGTCGTGGCGGCCGTGCCCGGCGTGGTCGCTCCCGAGCGGCCGCCGGAGGGCCCGACGCTCGTCCTGGACGAGATCGAGCACACCGACCGGGCGCTGCGCACCTCTCCGGCGGGTGGGGTGGCGGCGATCCCGGGCGAGCGGGCGCTCGCGGCCCAGCCGCCGCTCTCGAGCATCCTCGGGCCGCTCACGCTCGACGGGCTCACCGCCGACGACGATCGCGCCTACCTCGAAACGCTTACGGGTGAGGCCAACCTGCCCGACTACCTCGCGCCCGGCCTCGCGGCCGCGTACGCGCGCACCGCCGGTGCAGCTCGACCCGGCTGAGGCCCGGGCGCTCTTCGACTCGGCGGCGGTCGCCCGCCTGGCCACCGTGCGGCCGGACGGCTCCCCCCACCTCGTCCCGGTCTGCTTCGCGCTCGCCCGCGAGACGATCTACACCGCGGTCGACCACAAGCCGAAGTCGACCGCCGCCCTGGCCCGCCTGCGCCACATCGCCGCCGAGCCCCGTGTGGCCCTTCTCGCCGACCGCTACGAGGACGACTGGTCGCGCCTGTGGTGGGTGCGGGTCGACGGCGATGCGTCCGTCGTCTCCTCGCCGCGGGAGCGCAAGCGGGCGCTGGCGGCACTCGCGGCCGCCTACCCGCAGTACGCCCACCGCCCGCCGGAGGGCCCCGTGATCGCCGTGGCGCCGCGCCGGTACAGCGGGTGGCGGGCCTGAAGGCCCGCCAGGATGCGAGACCGGGATGACCGTCCCTTTCATCTCCGCCCGGGTTTGGGGTACGGTTCCGGAGGTCACAACGACGGATAGGTTGCTGTGGGGGTCTTTGAAAAGGTCTTGCTGGCCATCGCCATCCTGGTGGCGAACGGCGTGCTGCTCTTCGTCATCCTGCGGTTCTTGCTCTGGCTGGCGTTCCCCGGCAAGCGTGGCGAGGACGAGACGGCCGTTGCGGCCAGGCCGGCCGCCGGGACTGCGCTGGCAACCACCGCCGAGGCCGGCAAAGCGGCGCCCGTCGCCGCTGCCATGGCGACGGTGCCGCTGGCGCCCGAGCCTGCCACATCGCGGCCTGGACCAGGCGTGCCCGTGCTGGCGACGGTCGCCGCCGGGCGGCCGCGCGCGTATCCACACCGGCTGCTGATCGGGCTCCCGGTGATCCTCGCGCTCTTCGCCGGCGGTGTCTGGCTCGGGAGCGTCGTCGGCGGATCCGGCGCCGCGTCCGCTGCCACCCGCACGATCCACGTGATGGGGACCGTGACGACGATCAACAGCAAGACCGTCGTGAGCGTTCCGGCGACGAACGTCCGCGTCAAGGGCAGCATCGTGCGGGTGCCGGAGACAACCGTGAGACTGCCGGCGCTGGTGAAGACCAAGATCATCAAGCACACGATCGTCAAGGTCCGCCGGCTCCCGGGGAAGACGAACACGGTCACCGCAACCGTGCAGATCCCGACCACGGTCGTCGCCCCGGGCTCGACGGTGACGAGCATCGAGACGGTGACCGAGACGGTCACCTCCGACACGACCACGACGTCCACGTCGTCGACCACGTAGGATCGGTGGGGCGATGAGCGTGCTCGCCCTCGTGCACATGCGTGGGAACACGGACCGGCTGCTCGAGGCGTCGGACAAGCTGTCCGAGGCGTTCGGGATGCCGGACGGGCTGATCGCGCAGGTGACCGCTCCGACCGACGAGGGCATCGTGCTGATGCAGCTGTGGGAGTCGGATGAGCACCGCATGCGCGCGAACGACGACCCGACCAACCGCGAGGCACTCCAGGCGAGCGGCCTGCTGCGCGAGACGATCTCGGGGTCGGCCGAGGTGTGCATCACCGACCGGGTCAAGTTCGCCGACGTGGTCGCGGCGCCACGGACGCGCCGCAAGCGGACGACGCGGGCCAAGGCGACCGCGTCGCCCGGCGATACCATGTGACCCCGCGCGGGCGTAGCTCAATGGCAGAGCAAGAGCCTTCCAAGCTCAAGACGGGAGTTCGATTCTCCTCGCCCGCTTCTTCTTCTTCTGGACACATCCATGCACAGGTACAAAAACGCGCTTCTCCGGTGCTACCATCGCCATTGCCATGGGAAAGTGGCGGGCAGCACATTCTGGCGACGCGGCGTACTGGGTGGTGGCGACTAACCGGGACACCGAGCACTACGTGTGCTGGCCACCGCGTGACTCGCTCGAAGCAGCCGCCTCAGATGTGCAGGCGGCTTGCGACAACATCCCGCCCAAGGAGTTCGCGCGGTTGAAGAAGGACGACGATGTGACGTTCCTCATCGCCCGGGCGCGTCCCTATGCGACCGAGGCGTTCGTATGGGCGTGGCGGTGGGATCCCGCTGGGCCACCACAGGTCGCGTAGCTGGCCGCGCTGGTCGCTCGGTGATCACCCGCGCCAGCCAGTCGAACCGTTCGGGGCTGGCTTGACTCGCGTGGCGGCTCAGATCCTCCCCACTGCCGGCCCCAACACCTCGCAGACGCGACCCGGGCGCCTATGACGTCCTGTCGTGCTGCCGGCGTCGTGCTCCTGGCGGATGTTGTTGATGAGCGCCAGCTCGGCTGGGTGTCAGTGTCTCCAGCCGGCCGTCGTGTCTGGAGACTCGTCGAGGTCGTTCCACAGGGCGTCGACGTGTCCGCACCCACGCAGGCGGATGACCCGACTGACCGCGCTTCCAAGGACGCGGAACGGTGGCTTCGCCGTATCCGCGCTGATGCGTGTCGGGTTTCTCATGTCCACAGAGGCGACGCCGGTCGCGATCGTGGTTGCGGATACAAGGGCCGCACGCCCTCACCGTGAATACGTCGTCGGCGAAAGCGGCTGTGCGCCGCCTGGTCCCCGCCGTACGCAGCGTCCCCCGTGCGAGCGACGCACGAACGGGTGAAATTCCCCCACTGGGCTTGACGCGCCCGCGGACTGGCGCCTTCGTATGTCTCAAGACACGATCCGCGAAACCGGGGGTTAACAATGCGTCGGAGATCGTTGTACTTGGTGGCGCCCGCCGCCGTCATGCTGGCTATGGCCCTGCCCGCTGCCGCTGCCGGCAGCCCGAGCGCGGGGTCGAACCTAACCCTGACCCTGGGACCATCGTGTGCCCGCGGCGGATCGGTCACGTACGCCTGGTCGGGCTTCGGTGGGGCGAAGAGCGTCGGCGTGGACGTCTATGACGCCGATGCCGCTACGCATCCGCTTCACGAGACCATCGTCACTCACGGTGCTTCCGGCTCGGTCACCCTCATATTCGACGAGGTCAGCGGCGACAACTACACCGCCTCGGCCTCTCTCTCCACGAAGAAGGGCCCGGCGCCGGGCTCGAATCAGGTCGAGTACGGGTCGGCGGGCTGCGGCTAGTCGACGGTGATGCGCAGAGGCGCCGCACGTCGAATCGTGCCGGGCGCATCGCCGAACGAAGCCGTTCTAACGGGCGAAGGTAGCGGCACCCCCGCACGATTCGTCCGAATCGTTCCTCCGGGTCGTCCCTCGCGTCAGCGTGCCTCGGGCAGGACTGCGCGGACAGGGTCATCCGCGACGGCGACCCCCTGAACCATCCGGGGTGACCAGCGCCAGCGGAGGCCGGAGGCCCGGACCTCGGCGGGACGACAGGCCCGGGAGCTGGAAGAACGATATGTGACGACACCGTTCCTGCGGCCGGGTATCCGGTAGTCTCATTCGTTGCAATGGGGGACCGCATGGCGCTCGCGGGCGATCGGGAGTTGTGGCGGGACTTCGCTGTGCGCAGTGCCGGGTTCCCGGTCGAAGGGTTGCAGGCGTTCGGGCCTGGAGATGAGTCCGATCGGCTGGCCGCCCGTGGCGGCCGAGCCCGCGTTCGGCGAGGCCGTGACGTGGCAGAACCGGGCGGCGTATGCCAACGCGGTCGTTAAGGTGGCGTCGCGGTCGCCGACCAAGCCGAGCCGCGCGCGTCAGCGGGAGGAGGTGGTCGCCAGTTACTGGCAGCGGTACTGCGCGAAGAACGACACCATCGGCTTCTTCGGACCGCTCGCGTGGGGGCAGTTCACCGACGACGGGCCCGCGCTTTCGGTCCGCAGCGGCGCGCTGGTTGCCCCGTCGCGACGTCCACTTCGAAGCGTGGGCGGTGCAGGCGCTGGGGGCGGCCCTGGATCCAGACCTGCGGATCGCGGCGGGGCCGCGCACGGAGCACGAGCTGCGAGCCGCCCTTGAGCAACACGGCGACGACGCCGTGCGGGCTCGGGGGGCTGGCCGCCCTGGCTGCGCTGGAAGCCGCACGGGACGGCGTTGCAGAGGCATCACCCGAGTCGCTCGAGACGGCGTTGGCCCACCTCGACACCGTCTTCGTGGAGCCGACGGGACGGGATCCGACGCGCAACCCCGGCATGGCTTACGGCGCGCGGACGCTGTGCTATCTGGATTGCCTGCGCGACCTCGACGTGACGATTGGTCCGACGCTGGTCGACGGTCTGGCAGCACCGCTGCAGGTGCTGTTCGAGGCCGGCCGCTGGTACTCGGGGCGCGTTTGTGCGATCGGCCGGCAGGTGATCGAGGCGGCGCTGCCGGGCGATGGCCGAGGGCCGTTCGCGCCCGTGCTGCGGCAGGTGGTGCGGACGCTGTTCGAAACGCCGCCACAGCTGTACGACGAGGTGGCGGAGCTGCACCGCCGCCTGGGTCAGGTGCTTGTGGATCCTGACCTGTCCACCATCGGCGCGCGGGCGGTCGCAGCCTTCGCGGATTACCAGCCGGCGTGGCGACCCGGGGTGTTCTCCTCAGTCGACTTGCAGATCGCTGCGGCGGACGAGGCAGCGGTCGACCGCGGCGACTACCTCGTGGTGATCGGCGACATTCACCTGGGCGGCAACCCGCTCGTCCAGGGCGTTTTTGCGCACCGTCACCCCAATCGCCCAGCATTTTTCAACGACTTCGTGGCCGCAGTCGGCAAGGGCCTACCTGTACTGCTTCCACCATGGGCGCCGACCATGGGCGTCGAATCTCGTGGTCTTCCGGCAATGACCGACGACATGGTCCACATCGCGGTGCTCCCCGATACACGCGCGCCAGCCGGCCGGCGCACGTGGCTGCCCGAGGAGCTGCTGGTAGAGGGCATGGATCTGGTCGATCGTCACGGCGAGCTGCGAATTCCACTGATCGACGTGTTCTGGCTGCCCATCTTCGTCTCAGGCGTGCGCCTGCTGACCCTGCTTCCCGAAGCTGAGCACGTCCCGCGAAAGACGATCGGACGCACAGTGTTGCAGCGGGAGGGGTGGCGCATCGCACCCGCCGACGTCCCGGAGCGGCCGGAAGACGTTGCGCGCTTCGCCTACGAGCAGGGAATGCCTCGGCGCCTGTTCACAAAGTCGCCACTCAAACGCAAGCCCATGTACCTCGACGTTGAGAGCCAGGTGCTATGCCGCATCTTTTGCCGCCAGGCGCGGCAAGCAGCCGCCGCCAGCCACGCGTGGAGCCGCTCACCTTTACCGAGATGCTGCCTCGGCCCGAGGACTGCTGGCTCGCCGACGCGAAGGGTGGGCGCTACGTCGCAGAGCTGCGCATCGTCGCGGAGGATCGATCCGCGCGGCGGCACGCTGGCCACGGCTGACCGACCTGGCGAGTACGTGCGACACCGGGGCGGGACAGTCTGAGCCGCTGCGGAACACCGTCGGCCTCCTCGTCAACCCGGCGTGGCTCCACTGCTCAATCCGCCGAGACGGCGAGCGGCGAGCCGTTGAACGACGGCGTTTGGCGCGCCGACGACGAGCCGGGGCGGGTAGCCGAGCGGAGGGGTTGCGCCTCGGTGGGCGACTCCCTACGCGCCCGAATTGCGTCCATGCAATTCACGGGACGAGGCCGGCCCGGCCGGCATACCTCCGCGAAGAGTCGCCGACCGGGCAGACAGAGCGGAAGGTACCCCATGGGGTCCGACCGTGAAAACGACCTGTTGCCAACGGCAAGGCCGACGGCCCCACGATGGACATTCAGCCGCGTGAAGCACGCATCACGCACGAGAACTCCGCAATCGACGGTGCCGCAGGTGGACGACATATACACAAGCTCAGCCGCACGATCCGATCCTGCGACGGCTGTTCCGCTGCGGGTAGGGTGATGCGGGTCGGCGGCGATACCGGGGTCGTGCCCGCGCCGCCGACCCGCTGCCCCTAGGGGCTAGACTCGCGCGGCCGGGGCGACCGGCAAGCGCCTGAGGGGCGTCCCTCTTCCAGGAAGTGCAGTGCGGCGCCCCGGCGACACACAGCCGCTCCCGCGAGCAGCTCATGCCTCGCCGACCCGAGCCCGGGCAGCGCGCCTGCGATCCCGGTCGCGCGCGGCGCACAGCTTGCACGGCCGCAGGTTCGGCATCATCGCCGCCTGCGTACGGTCGAGCTCGACGAGCGCGCGGCCTTCAATACACTCGGCCGTCCAGTGGTATGGGCCGCGGTCGCCCCACCGCGCGCACTCGCGGCGGACGTAGACGGTCGCTGATCGTGGTGTCCGGACTGGTCGCACGGTCAGGAGTGATCGACGGGCGGCATGGGAACGTGCGGCTTGCCCGGGACATGGCGAGGAGCGGGCGGCGGTTGCGGTCGTGGGTCGAGCGCACCCCACAATCGTCGGAACTCGCCGGGATCGTCGAGCAGCACCGCGCGGTGTTCCGCGCACAGCGCCAGATGGGTTTCGCTGTCCGTGGCCGCCGTGCCGTCGCAGGTCGGGAAGGCGCAGGACTCGGTGTTCACGCAGGACCGAGCTTACACCGGGGGAGGTCGGGAGCGAAGGCCGCGGAGGCAGGTGAATCGCGCGGCCTTCGCTCTCGATGCGGCGCGCCGCTCCGACGGACAAGCGGGCACGCGAGTCAGCCGTAGCGGGCGTCTCAACCTTCCGGTCCGAACATTAGAGGGAGATATGCCCGCGCAGTAGGCGCATCTCGCTGTCACCCGTGGGGGTGATCTTCCGCCGGTGATCGCAGGGATCGGGCCGCCCTGGGGTCAGGTCGGATGGCAGGAAAATTGGCGATTGGAGTTCCCGTGCGACGCGGACGTTCCGTGGATTGTGAGCGTGGTCAGACCCTGCCAGTCCTGGTGCTGTTCGTGGTCTCGTTGATCGGCGTGTCCGGTCTCGTGATCGACATCGGTGGCTGGGACGTGCAGAAGCAGCAGGTGCAGGCGTCGGCGGACGCGGGCGCTCTGGCGGGCGCGTCCCAACTCGTAGCGGGCT
>JAICJM010000096.1 GCA_025928435.1 Thermoleophilia bacterium | reverse complement strand
TCGGGAAGGGTTGGATCGTCTCGAGCAAGACGTCGACCGACACCTCGGCGCGGATCGCGAGCGTCAGTTGGCCCAGCCACTCGCCGGCCTCCGGGCCGACGGCGACCGCGCCCACCAGAACACGGCGGTCGGGGTCGGCGACTCGTAGGCTGGAAACTGCGATGGGCCCAGCGGGCGCGACATCCGCTCCTCATGCCTCGGGTCGCATCTCCGTCGCGTCGAGCATCTGCCCGATGATACGAGGAACCGCGGCCCTCGATGGTGAGAGGCGTCCCACATGGCACGTGCGATGGAGCGTCGACCTGCCGGTTGACTTCTGCGTTGCCCGATTGGGTCGTGGAGGCGCGACCTCTTCCCGAACGACATCGATCGCTGGTCACGAACGTGGCCGAAGGTCTGGACGCGGCCCCGCCAGAACGCGCGGGGGCCTCTCACCGTTGGACAACGGCGCGGGTGGCGGTCCAGCCGATTGCCAGCCAGAGGAGGAGTACGCCGAGCGCGATGTCCCATACCGCCAGGATGAGTTGCTGTCCGAGGGAGTAGGCGGCAACGACGCTCGAGGAGGCGGTGTTGCGGAGCGCGGCGGTGGCGAGCGCCTGTTGGGTGCCGACGCCGCCGGGCGTGAGTGCAAACGTCGAGGCGATCGCGTTGACGGCCAGGATCAGGGCGACGCTCTGGGGCGACACGGGCACGTCGTAGGCGCGCATGAAGGTTGCGGTGACCCCTATCCGCGCGATGTACGAGGCGACCTCGACCATGAGGACGTCGGTCGCGTAGGCGCGGGGGGTCGCGAGGATGGCGGCTCCCTCGCGGGCGTCGGCCCAGGTATCGTGCACGCGCCGGCGAACGACCCAGACCACGAGCCCGATCACGATCGCCGCGGCGACTGCGAGTCCCGCATGACCCGCCAACGAGCTGAGGTGAGGGGCGAGCAGGCTCGGGCGAACGACGACGACGCCGACACAGATCGATGCACCGGTGAGCAGGAAGAAGGCGTTCTGGGCGGCGCCGGCCCCGACCAGACCAAGCGCGGTCGACGCCTGGATCTGGGCGCGGTAGAGGCCGAGCATCGCCACCGTGCCCGCCTGTGCCGGCAGGATCGCGTTGAGGCCGATCCCGCCGCCGTATGCCCCCAGGACGAGCCGGTACGAGGCGCCGGAGTCCGGGTAGGCACGGCGCAGGATGTTGCGCCAGGCCAGCGCGTTCAGAAGCGTCTCGCAGGTGTGGAGCGTGAGCGCCACCAGGAGGAGGGGAAGCGAGACCGACCCGATCTGGTCGACCACCTCCCGCACCCATCCGGCGACCATCATTACCCCACGGAACCTTCCATCTGCAGCTGGATCAGCCGGTTCATCTCGACCGCGTACTCGAGCGGCAGCTCCTTGACGATCGGCTCGATGAAGCCGGAGACGATCATCCCGGCAGCCTGGGCTTCGGAGAGGCCGCGGCTCATCAGGTAGAAGAGCTGCTCGTCGCCGATCTTGGAGACCGTCGCCTCGTGGCCGATGTCGACGGCGTTCTCCTTGATGTCGATGTACGGGTAGGTGTCGGTGCGGCTCTCGTCGTCGAGGATGAGCGCGTCGCACACGACCCTCGACCGCGAGCCCGTGGCACCGGGATTGACCTGGATCAGGCCGCGGTAGGAGGCTTGCCCGCCGTCCTTGGAGATCGACTTCGACGTGATCACCGACGACGTGTTCGGCGCCATGTGGGTGATCTTGCCGCCCGCGTCCTGATGCTGGCCCTCGCCGGCGAAGGCGATCGAGAGCACCTCGCCGTGGGCGCCCTCACCGTTGAGGAGCACCGCGGGATACTTCATGGTGATCTGGGAGCCGAGGTTGCCGTCGACCCACTCCATGGTCGCGTTCTTCTCGGCGACGGCCCGCTTGGTGACGAGGTTGTAGACGTTCGTCGACCAGTTCTGGATGGTCGTGTAACGGCACCGAGCGCCCTCGGCGACGTGGATCTCGACCACGGCGGAGTGCAGCGAGTCGGTCGTGTAGATCGGGGCCGTGCAGCCCTCGACGTAGTGCACCCATGCCCCCGTGTCCACGAGGATCAGGGTGCGCTCGAACTGGCCCATGTTCTCCGCGTTGATGCGGAAATACGCCTGGAGCGGCAGTTCCACCTTCACGCCAGGCGGCACGTAGATGAACGACCCGCCCGACCACACCGCCGAGTTCAGCGCCGCGAACTTGTTGTCGTTGTACGGGATGATCGTCCCGAAGTAGCGCCGAACGAGGTCCGGCCGCTCCCGAAGCGCCGTGTCCATGTCGAGGAAGATCACGCCCTGGTCGGCCAGATCCTTCTGCAGGCTGTGATAGACGACCTCGGACTCGTACTGGGCGCCGACGCCGGCCAGGTACTTCTTTTCGGCCTCGGGGATCCCCAGCTTGTCCCACGTCTCCCGCATCCCATCGGGCAGGTCATCCCAGCTCCGCGCCTGCGCCTCCACCGGCTTGAGGTAGTAGTAGATGCTGTCGAAGTCGATCACCGACAGATCGGCGCCCCACATCGGCAGCTCGCGCTCGACGAAGTGGCGGTAGGCCTTGACCCGGAATTCGGTCATCCACTCGGGCTCGGACTTGTGCGCCGAGATCGCGCGCACCACGTCCTCGTCCAATCCTCGCCTGGTACGGAAGACGGCGCGAACCTCGTCGTGGAAGCCGTACCTGTACTCGCCGACGTCCGTTGCGGCGCGCTCCTGCGGGCTCAGCTGCGTTGCAGCCATCAGAGCTCCGCACCCGATACGGATCGTCGCATGTCGGCCTCCGTGTGAGAGACGACCGAGCGGTCGTCGGTGGAGGGTCAGCGAGCAACTGGGAAGCGTCGATCGAGAGGCGCTGCCGTGCGGCCGGCATACCCTGAACCCGAATCATAGCACGCTAGATCTCCTGCAAGCGGCAACCGATCTCCTGCCCGGTCGGTGACGAGAGCGTCCAGCAGCGCCGACCGAATCGTTGTGTAAATACGGTTGGTATTCGCAATTGCTACAAGGATCTGCAATACTCATACCAGCGCATCCCCGGCGCGGTACGGCCGCAGAATCTCGCGGCCCCCGCCTTTTGAGGTGCGCGACGGGTCGCGGTCCGATCATCATTGCCTCCCAGGGCAGCCGCAGCGGACTGGCTAATTGCGACCGACGCCCTGGACCTATCCAAGGAAGGGAGCAGGACATGTATGCCCTGATCCGCCAGTACGAAGGCCTCGACGAGAGCACCCGTCAGACGGCCACCCGCAAGGCCAACGCTGAACTCCGTCCGATCCTGAGGAACGCGCCCGGGTTTGTGTCATACGAGCTGCTCGAGCCAGAGGGCTCGGACGGCGCCGTCACCTCGATCAGCGTATTCGACTCGCGCGCCGAGGCCGAGGCGTCGGGCAAGGTCGCGCAGGAGTGGGTTCACAAGAACCTGCCCGACATGACCATGCCGCACCACGTGGCCGGCGAGCTCGTCGCCCACTAACCGGCACCAGGCTGCGGAGGGCATCCGGTGAACGGCCGCGCTCCGCAGCCGATGTAACGCAAAGGGCTCAGGCCGGGGACGAGGCGGTGCTACGCTGTCTGTGCCGGTCCAACCGAGGCGAGCGTTCTTCGCTCCTGTCCGTACCGGCTCGGGATTGTTGGCCGCCCGCATCTGGCCAGCGGAGCGCGTCGATCTGACGGACGACGGCGTGGAGTTACACGTGCCGCGACGGTCGACGGGAAGGGAACGTCATGATCGCTCTGCTTGTGATCATCGTCGTGGTGGCGGTGCTTTTCGCTGCGGCCATGTCGGTTCGGATCCTGAAGCAGTATGAGCGGGGCGTCCAGTTTCGCCTCGGGAAAGTCAACGACGGGGCTCGTGGGCCGGGATTGATCTTGATCACCCCGCTGGTTGATCGGGTCCGTCGCGTATCCCTTCGGATCGTGACGATGCCGATCCAGTCGCAGGGGATCATCACCAAGGACAACGTGTCGGTTGACGTGTCGGCGGTGGCGTATTTCCGGATCAAGGATGCCGTCCGCTCGGTGGTCGCCATCGAGGACGTGAACGAGGCGATCAGCCAGATCGCCCAGACGACGCTGCGGGCGGTCGTCGGCCGCCACACGCTTGATGAGACGCTCTCCGAGACCGACAAGATCAACCAGGACATCCGCGCCATCCTGGACGTGCAGACCGAGGAGTGGGGCGTGGAGGTGACGGTGGTGGAGCTGAAGGACATCCAGCTGCCCGAAACGATGAAGCGGGCGATGGCCCGCCAGGCCGAGGCCGAACGCGAGAAGCGGGCCAAGATCATCGCCGCCGAGGGCGAGGCACTGGCCGCGGGCGAGCTCGCACATGCCTCGGACGTGATGATGGCCCATCCGCTTGCGCTGCAGCTGCGAAACCTGCAGTCGCTGGTCGAGATCGGGGTCGACAAGAACACCACCGTCGTCTTCCCCGCGCCGCTGATGAGCACCATCAACGAACTGACGGCGTTCCTCCACCGCGAGGTCGACGCCAGCGCCCAAACGACCACCCCGGCCGGCTCCAACGGTGCGATCGCGACCGAGGACATCCCCCATGCGTAGCGGCGCGTCGAACGCGGAGGCACCGCCGAGCGAGGGTCTCTCCAGCTTGCGGGTCGCCTACGCCGCGCTCAGCGACGGGAACCTCACGCCGATCACCGATCTGCTCGACCCGCAGGTGCACCTGCGCGGCCCCGAGCACGGCCACCTGTGGTGGCAAACCCGCCGCACATGGAACGGGCCGGAAGAAGTGGGGGCAGAACTCGCACGGCGGGGCTTCTCGCCGGATCCTCCGTCGGGCGAGAGTGAGACCTCTGTCGGTACGCCGACCGCGGCCGGCAGCCGGTTCATCGTGGGCTGTCGCATCGCCACCCCCGGAACCCCTCAAGGCGGGCCTCGCCGTCACGTCGACTTTCACGAGGTGGTCACGATGCGTGCAGGCATGATCGTCCGGCTGGCCGACTATCGATCGCCGACGGTCGCGCGGCGCGCAGCAGCGGCAGCCTGGTGATCACACCCCATCGTTTCGCCGCCAGGAGACACCACCCTCCATCCAGGAGCACACCGATGAGCCACGATTCCTCATTCCACGCCGAGAAGCCGCTGCTCGCCACCCACCCGGTCGCCGGCGGCGACGCGCTCAGCGACCAGTACCTCCACGACATCCAACACGCCATCGACGAGCGATACGACAACCGCGCCGTCCGTCGCCGCCGCATGATTGCGGCCACCCTGCCCACGGGCTCGCGCGATCGCCCTTCGCGCAGCGACCGATGAGGGAGCTTCGGGCGTTCGAGTACGACGTGGTGCCCATCACCGTCACGCGCGGGGCCGGAGCGGCGTCCGCGGGAGAGGAGTGGCATGTGCTGCGTGCCGCCCTGAACCAGCGCGGCGGCCGCGGCTTCCGCATCGTGGCGGTCTCTGACGGCTCGGAAGGCCGCGCCGTCATCATGGAGCGCGAGACCGATGCTGAGGAAGCACAGCCGCAGAGCATGGCACAGGCGGCCGAAGACATCACGTGGGAATCATCGCGCCGCGGTTAGGCGACTGGCAGTTCAGTTGGCGCGCAGAGCCGCCAGGCAGGGCGCGCACATCGCTTCGGTCGGCAGCCGGTACACGGACAGTTGCGCGCCACACCTCGGGCATGTGGCGTGAGGCTCTCTCTCAGCCAGTTTGCGAGCGGACTCGGTGCCGAGGCTATAGGAACCCATACCGCGACATACGTTGTGTATACGCGCCTGCATTCTGTAAGTGTATGTCGCACTTCGACCCCGCGCCGTGTCTGAAATGAGACCAATCGATCGCGAGCAGTCGAGCGCCTGGCCGCGTCCTGCTACCCTGCCAGTCCTGCGGGGAGGCCCGCCGCCCGGGTGGCAGAACCGGGCGGTTGTACGGCGCATATGCTCTGCGTTGCCCCGCCGACCTTGCCACCGGCCGTTCAGACGGCCCTATGGATCGAGGGTTATCGTGGAAGCAGACTCCTGTCCTCACATCGAGGATCCGGACGCAGCAATGGGTATTCGGACGCCTGGCGACGAGTCGGCCGATGACATACCTGCGCTGCCCGGTGGGCGTGACCACCCGGGCGACGCGCGCGTAGATCCCGCCGGCACGAGCGACCGTCCCTGATGGCGCGGCCACATCGGCCCGTGCGGGGAAACGTCTATCAAAAGCGGCCCATCCCGGGCTCGTCCCCGCCACCGGCGCCACCGGGCGACGCGCTGACCAGCACGGAAGCCCGACACCTCGGCGCGCGAATCGATTCGATGCAAGAGCGCTACCGCACCACCGCCATCAGGCTGCTGAGCGGACGCGCGTGCGAACTGGTGCTGGTCGACTCCCGAAACGGCGCCGAGCGGAGACTCACCAGCGTCCACGACTGGAACCGGCTCCAGACGGAGTGAACCCAGAGAATGGGCTCCAGTAAACGGCGACCGTACGTCCTCGACGCGTTGCACGCGCCCAGTCGCTCACCGGCTGACCGCGATGCGCGCCGACATCGGCCGCTCCGGAGAGCGGCTCAGCTAGATCGCTTCTCGCTCGACGGGCCAGACCGCTCCGGTGCCCAGGTTGGAATGACTCCTGTGGCGGGTTTCGTCGTTCCATCTCGCCCCGGCCGGCCGGCCCCTGCTCCTCGAAGCTGACCCCTCAGGCGGCGAGCGCCCGCAGGCCCGGGTCACGACGAAGTAGGGCGAGTGCCTGGTCCTCGATCTCGCGCACCCGGCTGGGTCGCAGGCCGACCGCGTGTGCGACGTCCTGAAACGAGCGCTGCCGGCCGTCGAGGAGCCCGTAGCGCAGCGCGACGATCATTCGGCTTCGCTCCGGGAGCCGCCCGAGCGCGTCGCCAACCGCGCGCCGGTCCGCGTTCCGTCCGAACGCGGTCGCAGCGGGTTCCTCATGCGCCCTGCCGGGCGAGCTCCCCGCCACCTCGGCGTCCGGGTGTGGCAGAGCATCGAACGAGATCACCGGCCTGCGCCACCCGAGCAGCTCACGCACGCGTGGTTCAGGGATGCCGGTCGCTTGCGCCAGCGCCGCCGTGTCGGCCGTTTGGTCGCCGCGCGCGTCGAGGCGGTGCTCGGCAGCGTCGATCTTGCGCAGCTCCTGGCTGACGTGGACGGGAAGGGCGATCGCACGGCCGCGCTGCGCGATCGCCCGCTGGATCGACTGGTGAATCCACCAGACGGCGTACGTCGAGAACTTGAGACCGCGCCGCCAGTCGAACTTCTCGACCGCCCGGATCAGTCCGACACTTCCCTCCTGGAAGAGGTCGGATAGCTCCAGTCCATCGCAGCGGTAGCGCTTGGCGACGGAGATGACGAGTCGGAGGTTCGACTCGATCATCTCCGCCCTGGCCTCCCGGTCTCCGGCCTCGATGCGCATCGCCAGGGCCCGCTCCTGGGGCTTGGTCAGAAGTCGCCGGCGCGAGACGTCGAGGAAGTAGAGGTCGAGCACCGCCAGGTCGTTGCGCAGGGTCATCAGTCGCCCGCCCCCGGGGTCGGCTCGGGTGCGACAGCCGGCTCGATTACCAGGCGGGGGAGGCGACCCTCGAGCCAGCGCGGCATCGACCAGGCGTGGCGGCCGAGCAGCTCGAAGACGGCAGGCAGGAGCACCATGCGGACGACGACGGCATCGAGGAAGACCGCCGTCGCGAGGCTCGCTCCGAGCATCTTCAGCGGCCGCTGGTCGCCTCCGACGAAGGAGAGAAAGACGGCGATCATGACCGCAGCGGCGGCCGTGACGACGCGTCCGCTGGCGACCAGGCCGCTCGTCACCGAGCCCGTTGCGTCACCGTGGTCGACCCAGAACTCGCGGATGCGGCTGACCAGAAACACCTGGTAGTCCATCGAGAGCCCGAACACGATCGCGAAGACGACGACGGGGATGTACGCGTCGATCGGCCCCGCCTGCAGGCCGGTCTGGCTTGCGAACCAGCCCTTCTGGAAGAGCGCCGTGACCACACCCATCGATGCGCCGATGGAGAGCAGATTCATGACCGCGGCCTGCACCGGGACGACTAGCGAGCGGAACACCACCAGGAGAAGCAGCGCTGAGATGGCGATGACGACGGCGAGGAAGAGCGGCAGCTTCCGCGAGATGGTGTTGCCGAAGTCGACTGCCGTCGCGGTGCGCCCGGAGACATGGATCACCGCGTGGGTCCGTGTCGCGAGCGGGCCGAGCACGTCGGAGCGCAGGTGGTCGACGAGGTCTGCCGTCGCCTGGCTCTGCGGCGCGGATCGTGGGTAGGCCAGGAGCTCGACGGTGTGGCCGTTGGGCGAAACGTGGGCCGGGGTCACCGAGACGATGCCCGCCGTCCCGCGAAGCGCCGACCTGATGCTGGCGGCCAGCGTCCGTGGCTGACCGGCCGGGGAGGTCGCCGCGATCTGGAGCGGCCCGTTGAAGCCCGGTCCGAAGCTCGACGCGAGCTGGTCGTAGGCCTTGCGCGTCGTGGTATGGGTGGGATCGGTGCCGGAGTCGGACAGGCCGAGCCGAAGCGACGCTGCGGGGACGGCGAGGGCGAGCATGAGCGCGGTCGCTGCGATTGCCGCGGTCCACGGGCGTCGCTGAACACCCGCGACCCAGCGCGAGATGAGTGTCGGGCCTGCGGTTGTCCTCCGACCGAAGCGGCGGCGCCGGGCCAGCCGGTCGGGGCCGAGGCTGATCAGGGCTGGAAGGAGCGTCGCCGACCCGATCATCATCAGGACGACGGCGATCGAGCCGGCGATGCCGATGCTGTAGAGAAAGCTGACCTGGAGCGCGAGCATGCCGAGCAGTGCCACGACAACCGTCGCGCCGGCGAAGAGGACCGCCCGGCCAGCGGTGGCCGTCGCCGCTTCGAGTGCAGCGTGGCCGTCGCCGTTTCCGGCCACGTAGGCATCGCGGTAGCGGGTGACGATGAACAGGGCGTAGTCGATGCCGACGCCGAGGCCGATCATCGCCGCGATCTGCGGGACGAAGAACGCCGTGTCGACGACGTGGCCGAGGATCGTGACCAGGGCGACGCCCGAGCCGAGCCCAAACAGGGCGGTGACGATGGGAAGCCCCATCGCGAGCAGCGAGCCGAACGTGAGCAGCAGCACCACAATTGCGGCGGCGAGGCCGATGGCGGTCGCCGCGCCCAGCGAGGGCTTCTCGGCGTAGGTGATCGCAAAGCCGTCGAGCTGGATGTCGAAGCTCGGCGTGGCCTGGGCCTGGGCGTTCGTGATGACCTGCGTGATCGCCGCCTCGGGCAGGTCGCCGGCCTGCTCGTCGAACGTCAGCGTGGCGAACGCCGTTCGGTCGTTGTGAGCCACGGCTCCCGGCTGGGTGAAGGGGCTGACGGCGGAGACGACATGGGGGAGATGCCGAATGCTTCTGATCGTGCCGGCGATCCGCGCCCGCGACCCGGGGCTGTTGATCGACCCGGCCGTGGTGTGGAAGACGATCTGGTCCTGGTCTCCGGAGGCGCTCGGGAAGCTCGACTTGAGCAGATCTACGCCTTTGGTCGAGTCGGTGCCGGGGAGAGTGAGGTTGTTGGCGAACCTGTTGCCGGCGATGTGGCTTGCGCCCATGAGCGTGACGAGGGCGGTGATCCAGGCAACGATGACGAGGCGACGGTGGTTCACGGACCACCGGGCAACGGTGAGCATTTGAGTGGTCTCCTTCGGAGTTCGAGGTCAGCCGACTGCCATGCGACGGAAGACCCGGATCGACGCGGCTGTCAGGGCGGTTCCGAACAGGGCAACGACGCCGAGGCTGAGCGCAGCCATCTCGGCCGGGTTGCTCATCCCCCAGATGTTCGAGAGGGCGGACGGGTCGTCGAGCAGCCCGTAGCGCATCAGTGCCAGGGCGTGGGTCAGCGGAAGCACCTTCGCCAGGTAGGTCAGCCCCTGGGGAAGGGCCGTGATCGGAAAGAGCGATCCGGCCAGGAACCACGGGACGATCGCGACGGCCGGAAGCCGGGCGATGTACTCCTCCTGGCGTGGGATGCGGTTGGCGAGCGTCTCGGCGATGCCGTACATGCCGACGCCGAACAGCACGGCGGCGGCAATCGTCCAGGCGACGCCGGTCGCGCTGGTGTGGAAGGCGATCCCGCGAGCGAGCGCGGCGGCGATCAGCGTCACCACCTGAAAGCCCGTGACGAGGAGCGCGACCGCGAGATTGGCGAGCACGAGCAGCGACCGCGAGATCGGCGCCGCAAGCAACTCTCGGCGTGCGCCGCTGTCGCGGTCGATGAGAACGCCGATCCCCGAGAACATCATGTTCAGGGGGATCAGCAGGCCGATCGTGCCGACGGCGACGTACGACTGATATGTGTCGCCGGCGTGCAGCGCGTTCTTGAGCGCCGGGGCGATGACGACCGCGAACAGGATCGGCGTGATGAGCGGCACGAAGATCTCGCGCGGCGTACGGGCCGTGAGGGCGAAGCGCCGCCGGGCCAGGGTGGTCAGCGCCGCGGGCGAGCTGATCCCACGCCGCGCCGGTCGAGCCGGGATGTGAGTGGCGATGGTTGCCATGAGTGCTCCTTCGAGAGTGGTCAGCCGCCGAGGTGATCCCCAGTCAGCCGCAGGTAGACGTCGTCAAGGGTGGGTGGGCGAACCGCCGTCGCCGCCGTTCGGATCGCGAGTCGCTCGAGCGCCCGCATCAGCTCGGAGCCCCCCAGGTCGTGCAGCGGCACGATCACGCTCGCGCCGACGACGAACGAGTCATCTCCGGCCAGTCCTCCCCGCGTGAGCGTCTCGAGCGCATCGTCCGGGTCGCCGGCGATCCGCAGTTCGGCGAGCTCCGGACCGAGGCTGGCGAGGAGCGCCTCGGGGCTCGAAAGCGCTGCGATCCGACCCTCGTGCATGATCGCGATGCGATCACACAGCCGCTCCGCCTCGTCCAGGTAGTGGGTGGTGAGCACGATCGTCATCTCGCTCTGGCGGCGAAGGTCGCCGATCACGTCCAGCAGCTCGTGGCGAATGCGCGGATCGAGTCCCACCGTCGGCTCGTCCAGGAAGAGGATCTCGGGGTCGCTGAGAAGCGCCCGGGCGATCTCGAGGCGCCTGCGCTGGCCGCCGCTGTAGGTTGCGACGGGCCGCGCCAGCAGGTCCGAGATGCCCAGGCCTTCCGCCAAGTCCCGCGTCCGCTCGCGTGCCCGGGACGATGAGACACCCCAGAGCCGGCCGTGAACCTCGAGGTTGCGGTGCCCGCTCAGGGACCTGTCCACGACGGGATCCTGGAAGACCACGCTCGAGAGCGCACGGGCACGGATCGGGTCGCGAGCCACATCGATGCCGGCAAGGCGAGCCGCGCCCGCCGTCGGCTGGATCGTCGTGGTGAGCATCCCGATCGTCGTCGACTTGCCGGCCCCGTTCGGGCCGAGCAGGCCGAACACCTCGCCGGCGCCGACATCGAAGGTGATGCCGCGCACCGCCTCGACTCCGCCGGGATAGGTCTTCCGCAGATCCTCGACGGAGACTGCGTGGACGCCGCTGGCCGATGGCGCGTCGGGCAGCATCGTGGCGAGTTGTTCCATTGAGAGCTCCTGGTGGTCGTTGTGTGCTGCCATCCAGGAAAGCGGCCGGCCGTCTCGACCGCATCGGCTCTTTGACCTATTTTCTTGCAACTGTTTGAAACACTCGCTTGACAGCCGGCCATGGCTCGGCCATGATGCGATTCGGTGGATGCGAAGGAGCGCATACTCGATGCCGCGGAGCGTGAGTTCGCCGAGCACGGGTTTCACGGCGCGTCGCTTCGCTCGGTTACACGCGCCGCCGAGGTCAACGTGGCGTCGATCCACTACCACTTCGGGTCAAAGGAGGCGCTGCTCCGCGCGACCCTGGAGCGGATCGTTCGCCCCGTGAACGAGGAGCGCCTGCGGCAGCTGGACGAGGTGCTCGCGCTCGAGCCGACGCCGTCCGTCGAGTCGGTCCTGACCGCCTTCATCCGGCCCGACCTCGAGCTGATCGCCCAGCTTGGCGAACGGGGAACGATCATGGCGCGCTTTTTCGGGCGCTCCTATACCGAGCCCGAGGAGGTCGTCTCCCGGATCATCACCGACCTTTTCAGCCAGGTTGGGGCCCGGTTTCTGGATGCGCTTTCGCTGGCCGTTCCGGATGTCCCCGAGGAGGAGCTCCGCTGGCGGCTCCGCTGCGTCGTCGCCATCATCACGTACCTCCTCGCGGCACAGGGCACCGCCAGAGCGATGTTCGACCCCAGCGACATCGCCTCCACCAGCGCGCGCTTCGTCGCCTTCGCGGCCGCCGGCGTGCGTGCGCCGTCGAGCACCCCCCGATCGGTGTACCTCAGATGAGCCGCGTGGCCGAGCCCGACCGGGCGGTCGCCGGCGAGCGGCGAACGTCCACCCACCTGGCGGAACTGGTTTCGGCGCTCTCCCTGGCCAGCGACCTCGGAATCGGGCAGCCGATGGAGCATGCCCTTCGCACGTGTCTTCTCGCAGTCGAGTTCGGCCGCGCGCTCGGCGTGAGCCAGGACGAGCTGGCGGAGATCTACGACGTCGCGCTTCTTCGGCGCATCGGCTGCGTCGGCGATTCCCACGAGGCCTCCCATCTCTTCGGCGATGAGCTCAAGGCCCGCGGCGAGATCGCCGCGCTCGACTACACGGGCAAGGTCGAGTTCGCCTACTTCGCCGCTCGGCGGATAGGTGCCGATCGGCCGCCGCTGCAGCGGCTGCGGACGCTCGCCGCCGCGGTGCCGCGTCTCCCGTCGGGCCAGGAGCGCTCGGCGGCGGCGCACTGCGAGGTCGCGCGCGGCCTGGCCGGCGTGCTCGGCTTCCGTCCCGATGTGATCGACGCCCTCGACCAGCTCTACGAACGGTGGGACGGGGCGGGAGTTCCTGCAGGCGTGCCGGGCCGGGAGCTCCGGCTCTCGGCGCGGATCGTCCCCCTGGTCGGCGACGCGGAGATCTTTCATCGGTTGGGAGGACTGGACGCCGCACAGGCGATGGTCGAACGCCGCTCGGGAGGTCGGTACGACCCCGACGTCGCTCGCGAGTTTCTCCGAAAGGCCGGCGAGCTCTTCGATGTAATCCATGAGACGCAGTCCTGGGATGCGGTGATCGCCGCCGAGCCGGTCGCGCGCCGCTACCTGACCGAATCACAGCTCGACGCAGCCCTGACCGCGATGGCGGATTTCGTCGATCTGAAGACCCCGGTCTTCACGGGGCACTCGCGCGGTGTGGCAGAGCGGGCATCGGCGGCGGGTGCGGCCGCCGGGCTTGCGGCCGCTCGCGTCCACGTGCTGTGGCGCGCCGGGCTGGTTCACGACCTGGGGCGCTCCGGTGTGGCGAACAGCATCTGGGAGAAGCGCGGCGCGCTCACGGGATGGGAGTGGGAGATCGTGCGCCTGCATGCCTACCTCGGTGAGCGGATGCTGGCCCGCGTGCCGGACCTCCTCGAAGTCGCCCGCGTCGCGGGCTCCCATCACGAGCGCCTCGACGGGTCGGGCTATCACCGCGGGGTCGGGGCGGCGCAGCTCTCGCTGGAAGATCGGTTGCTCGCAGCCGCCGATGTCCGCCAGGCGTTGAGTGAGCCACGGCCCCACCGACCGGCCCTTGACGACCACCAGGCGGCCGCGGAGCTGCGGCACCAGGTGGCCTCGGGCCGGCTGGACGGGGAGGCGGTCGCGCTCGTACTCGCCGGCGAAGAGACGCGGCCGCGGCGTCGCCGGGAGTGGCCCGCGGGACTCACGGCGCGCGAGGTCGAGGTCCTGGCGCTTCTCTCGTCCGGGAAGACGAACAAGCAGATCGGCCGGCAGCTCTTCGTCTCGCCGCGGACGGTAGGGCACCACATCCAGCACATCTACCGGAAGCTCGGCGTCTCGACGCGCGCCGCCGCGACGCTCTTTGCGATGCAGCACGACCTCCACCGCCGGGAGCATCTGTCGGGCGACCCAAGATAGGTCGTTCGGCCCACATGGCATATCCGGACCGCTCCTAGGTTGAAAGAACCGGCCGTCTCTCAGCCGGGCTTCCTGCACCTCGGAGGTCGAAATGCAGTTTCAGGCGCCCCTGTGGATCCGGGTGATCTGCAACGTTGCCCGCGCGTGTCTCGCGCTTGTCTC
>JAICJM010000310.1 GCA_025928435.1 Thermoleophilia bacterium | reverse complement strand
TGCAGCCCGGTCTGGTCGATCGTCGGCAACAACGAGCCGGCCGCATTCAACGCAATGCTGCGGGTGCACGGCAAGCCGGGGCCGATGGTCATGCACGGCGGCGACACGATCCGCCTGCACTACTTCGGGACACTCCACGGCAACGGCGCCCACATCACGGTCACCGATGTGACGACCCACCAGCGCGGGGGCTTCGTCCTCCGCAACGCACGCACCGGCGCGATGAATCCCGCGTTCGACAAGCAGGTGATCGGCAACTCGCTCGGGTGGGGCATCGTCCATGACGCACCCAACTCGTTCGTGTGGGAGATCGGCCACCGCTCGATCTTCAGCCGCAGGGCTGGTGCGTTCTGCGCGCCCGGCCACTCCGGCTGCGAGTCGTACAACTGGCCGGCGTGGGCCGAGACGACGCCGATCCGGATCGAGTCGGTCAAGTTCGGCAACCGCGGCCCGGCGAAGCACTGGGCGGTCGTGAGCGACTACGGCGGCAAGGCGCAGATCCTCGACCCGAGCGAGACCGGGTCGACCTGCACCCACTACGGCGGCCCGTGGTGCCTCTACCCGTGGTTCACCCAGAACCACGACGGCTCGTTCACCTACGGCGTGAACTACCCGGGGCTGACCGCGGACGACTTCGGGAAGGCGAACCAGTTCGAGCGGCAGCTGAACTGCGGCGGGCCGTTCGGGAAGAACAGCACGTACTGCATGACGGTCATCCGCTGATGGCGAACCGGCGGGGCTCCGGACATGATGTGTCCGGGGCCCCGCCTTGCGTTCCGCGTTTCCTGCGGCGCCGTCCTGGACAGCGTGCGGCTCCTGCGGCCGTCGCCGGGACTCGCGACCGTGCGAGCCTACGTCGCGAGGGGCGGCCTCAGGCGCTACGGGATGGCGCAGGCGTGGAGGATCTGGCCGCCGCCCGCGAGGGTCCTCCGGCAACTTCACGCGGTCAAGGGCTTCCGCGTCCCGCCCCACACGCGCCGCGGGGTCGTGAGCTCGCCCGGGATCCTGATCCGCGACCACGACGGCGACCACGAGCACACGCTGGTCGATCCGCTGGCCCTTCGGGTGAGCCCGGCGTCACCGTGTCAAAACGGCTGAAACGTGCGGAATACCATTGCACTTGGGGCCTCCGAGGCTTAGACTCGGCGGGGCAGGCAGCACTGATGGAGACGGCACCGTGTCATTGACCGCGTCCATGGAGCCGCTGATCGTCGCGTTGGTCGCGGTCGCAGCTCTCGTCGTCCTCATGTTCGTGCTCGTGCACGTGGGGATGAGGACCTGGCGCGCCGTGGCGCCCGACGCCCGCGAGCGGCTGCGCCGCAGGCGCGACGTGCGCCGCGGGATCCGTGAGATCGAGGCGTTCCTGGCCGGCCCCGGGCTCGACCCCTGGGAGGACGAGCACCACACCGGGCCGGCCGAGGGTCGCCCCGGCGGAGACGCCGACCAACTCTAGCTCGCGGCCTCGATCAGCTCGGGCTCGTCAGGCGCCGCGTCGGCGACCGCCAGCAGGGCTGCGAGCAGCCTGCCGGCCGGGTCGTCGACGGGCACGCGCGCCGGTGGGGTGGAGGGCAGTGGATCGGGCTCGGGCAGAAGCGTCATGTCCACCAATGCTCCGGCGCCAGGCCCGGAGGACGGAAACCGCGGGGACTGACGCCGGAGACTGGGGGTGTTGGGCCGGGAGAGGCTGCCTCTTTCCACAGGCCCTCGTCAAGCGTCCACGACGGATGTGGGGAGCTCGAGGCCGCATCGTGCGGGAAACCCGTGCATCGCTCCACACCGCGTCCCCACGGCCGCCGGGGTTGCCCACAGAGGTGTCCACAGGCGGGCGCCCGGAGACGGTCAGCGCGCGAGCTCCGCGAGCGCCCCGGCCATCACCTGCGCGGCGGCGACGCAGTCGTCGTCGGAGGCGTACTCGGCCGGGGTGTGGCTGGCGCCGGTGGGGTTGCGCACGAAGATCATCGCGGCCGGGACGTGCGGCGCCAGGATCCCGGCGTCGTGGCCCGCGAACGACGGCAGGTCGCCCGCGGACACACCCGCCGACTCGGCCGACCGGTACAGGGCGGCGCGCAGGCCGGGGTCGAAGCGCGCGCCGGTGTTCCGCGACTCCTGCTCGATGCGGGCGCCGGGGAAGCGGCCGCGCAGGTCGGCCACGAGCTCCTCGACGGTCTCCGCGTCGGGCGCGCGGGCGTCGAGGGTGCACTCGACCCGGCCGGGGATGGAGTTCGTCGACCCGGGGGAGACCTCGATCCGGCCGACGGTCGCGACGGCGCCCGGGCGGGCGCGGGCGGCCTCGTCGACGGCCAGCACGAAGCGGGCAGCTTCCACCAGCGCGTCGCGGCGGCCGGTCATCGGCGTCGTCCCGGCATGGTTCGACTCGCCCTCGAAGACGGCCCGGTAGCGCGACCGCGGCGCCAGCACGTCGGCGATGCCAAGCGCCTGGCCGCGGTCGACGAGCGCCTTGCCCTGCTCGACGTGCACCTCGAGGAAGCAGCCGATCCTGCGCAGCTCGTCCCGGCTCGCGAGCAGCGACTCGCGGGTGACGCCGTGGATCCGGGGGGCGTCGCCCATCGCGCCGAGCACGGCGTCGACGTCGAGTTCGCCCGCGACGGCCCGGCTGGCGAAGCAGGCGGTGCGGAAGCGGGCGCCCTCCTCGTCGACGAACGAGATCACG
>JAICJM010000173.1 GCA_025928435.1 Thermoleophilia bacterium | reverse complement strand
GCCGGCGATGACGCCGTTTCGGAGCGAGTCCTTGCCGAGCGACGCCGAGACCAGCTGCTGCGAGTACGGCGAGAACTTCACCGGCAGCGTGCCCGACTGGATCTCGAGCGCGATCCGGCTCGCGTCCGAGGTCGTGAGGCCGGTGATCTCGCTGCCCGGGGTGGTCGGCGAGTCGGCGTCGATGCCGGTCGGGAACTGGCGGTAGTCGATCGTCGGCGCGGCGACCAGCTTGTTGTCGACCACGATCGCGTTCGGCAGCGGCCGCTGGGCGGCGACGCCCTCGTTCGCGATCTGGGCGGTGATGTGGTGGAAGTCGGAGCCGCCGCCGTTCTTGTACTGGAGTGAGACGATCGGCGCGCCGTTCTGATCGGTCGTCGCCTGCGCGCTCGAGATCTCGCTGCCCGTGACGATGTCCTGATCGCTCGTCGGCAGGTGGAACAGGTACCAGACGACCGCCGCTGCGCCGTTGGTGACGTCGGGGCAGCCGTTCGCGACCTCGCAGCTCACGGCTGCGTCGCCGGCGGGGACGGCCCGCCAGACGGTGCCCTTCGGCTGGGCGCGCAGGTGGATGTCGTTCAGCACCTGGGCCTTCTGCGGCTCGATCCGCGAGCGGATGCCGCCGCGGGAGACGAGGTTGTGCGTCTTCGCGTTGAAGAGCGCCCACCCGGCCGGGGCGGCGCCCGGTTTGAGGTCGCCCTTGGCCGCCGTCAGCATCGCGTAGAGCGAGCGCGGATGGGCCTGGTACGTGGAGACGCGCGAGACCGGCGTGAGCGTCGAGTAGAAGTCGAAGGCCTGCAGCTGCCCCGCGACCAGGAGGTCCGCGACGGCGTTCGGGTCCTTCACGCCCGGGATCGAGATGTCGATCGTGTTGTCCGCCGTCGACGTGCGGATCTCGGGCTGCAGGATGCCGCGCGGGTCGATGCGCTTGCGCATCACGTTCGCCGCATTCTGAAGGTCCGTCGAGGAGATCGAGTTCCCGTGGATCGGACGGGCCTTCAGCACCACCTCGAGCCCTCCGCGGAGGTCGAGGCCCAGGGTGAACCCGCGCACGGCGACCGTCGTCAGCGCGGCCGCCATCAGCGCGATCACCACCGCCAGGATGCCCAGGTTGCGGCGTTTCTCGCTCACGAGTCCGGAAGTCTAGATGCTTTGGCCACCGCCTCATGGTGCTTCGAGTCGGCCGATTCTGCCACCTCGGCGCGCAGATCGGCGAACCGGCCGGCCGCGATCGCGGCCCGGGCGCGGGAGGCGAGGTCGAGCAGATGGTGCAGGTTGTGGATCGTGAGCAGGCGCAGGCCCGAGATCTCCGACTGCGTGATCAGGTGGCGGATGTAGGCGCGCGAGAAGCGGGCGCAGGCGGGGCACGTGCAGCCCTCCACGAGCGGCGCCTGGTCGGTCGCGTAGGCGGCGTTGCGCAGGTTGATCCGCCCGGCGGGGACGAGCGCGGAGCCCGTGCGGCCGAGTCGGGTCGGGAGCACGCAGTCGAACATGTCCACGCCCCGGGCGATGCCCTCGATCAGGCCCTCCGGGTCGCCCACGCCCATCAGGTAGCGGGCGCGGTCGGCCGGGAGGAGCTCGGTCGTCGCCTCGAGCGTGTCGAGCATCGGCTCGCGCTCCTCCCCCACCGAGAGGCCACCGACGGCGTAGCCGTCGAACCCGATGCCGACGATCTCCTCCGCGCTGCGGCGGCGCAGCTCGAGGTCGATGCCGCCCTGGACGATGCCGAACCCGAGCTGGCCCTCGGCTCGCGGCTGGGCGCGGCTGCGGGCGGCCCAGAGGCCGGTGCGGCGCACGGCGGCCTCCACCCGGGCGCGGTCGACGCCGGCGGGCGGGCACTCGTCGAACGCCATCGCGATGTCCGAGCGCAGCAGGCGCTGGACGCGCATGGCGACCTCGGGTGTGAAGTGGTGCCGGGAGCCGTCGTAGACCGAGCGGAAGCGCACCCCCTCGTCGTCGATGCGGGTCGCCGTGTGCAGGAGCGAGAACACCTGGAAGCCGCCCGAGTCGGTCAGCACCGGCCCGTCCCAGCCGCTGAACCGGGCCACCCCGCCCATCTCGTCGATCAGCTCGGCGCCGGGGCGGAAGTACAGGTGGTAGGCGTTCGCGAGCACGATCCGGGCGCCCAGGTCGCGCAGCTCGGACGGCAGCATCGCCTTCACGCTCGCCTTTGTGCCGACGGGCATGAAGACCGGCGTCTCGACCGGCCCGTGGGCGGTCTCGAGCACGCCGGCGCGGGCGCCGCCGTCGGTGGCCGTGATGCGGAACGGCGAGCTCACAGGAGCAGCATCGCATCGCCGAAGCTGTAGAAGCGGTACTTCTCCTCGACGGCGGCGTGGTAGAGGCCCCGCACCTCATCCGTTCCGGCGAACGCCATCACGAGCGCGAGCAACGTCGATCGGGGCAGGTGGAAGTTCGTGACGAGCGCGCCGACGGCCCGAAAGCGGTGTCCGGGCTCGATCAGGAGCCGCGTGCGCCCCTCGAGCGGGCCGCGCTCCGCCCCGCGCCACACCGTCTCGAGGACGCGGACGGTGGTCGTGCCCACGGCGACGATGCGTCGATTGGCGGCGCGCGCGGCGTCAATTGCGCCGGCGGCCGCCGGGGTCACGGCGTAGGCCTCGCTGTGCATCGGGTGGTCGTCGAGGTCGTCCTCTGTCACGGGCCGGAAGGTGTCGAGGCCGACGCCGAGCGTCACCTCCACCACCTCGTGCCGGGCGCGGAGCGCTGCGAGCAGCTCGGGCGTGAAGTGCAGGCCGGCGGTGGGCGCGGCGGCCGAGCCGGGATGGCGGGCGTAGACCGTCTGGTAGCGCTGCGGGTCGGCGGGCCGCTCGTGGATGTACGGCGGGAGCGGCATCTCGCCGACCTTCTCCAGCGCGGCCTCGATGGGGACTGTCCCCTCTTCGGCGGGGACAGTCCCCGAGGTTCGGAGCCGGACGATCACTCGTCCCTCATCGAGGTGGCGCTCGATCGTGATCGCGAGCTCCCCGGCTGTGACGGTCTCGCCGTCCCGCAGCCGGCGCGCCGGGCGGGCGAGCGCCTCCCACGTCCGGTCGGGCTGCGGTTCGAGCAGCAGCACCTCGGCGGCTCCCCCGCTCGCGCGCCGGGTGCGCACGCGCACGGGCAGGACGCGGGTGTCGTTCAGCACGACGAGGTCGTCGGGCCGCAGCTCGTCCAGGAGGTCGCGGAAGCGGCGATGGCGGACGGCGCCGGCGGGGCGGTCGTACACCAGCAGCCGGGCGCTGTCGCGCGGCTCCGCCGCCGTCTGGGCGATCAGCCCGGGTGGGAGGTGATAGTCGAGGTCGTCGGTGCGCACCGGATGACGAAGCGGTCCCGTGCGGGGCCGGGAACGATGTTCAGATGGTCGGGCCGGATCTTGAATGGCGCCTGCACCCCGGAGACGAACAGCTCGGCCGGGCCGGACAGGTACCAGCGCCGGCGCCGCTCGACCGCCCGGATGTGCACGTGGCCGCTGCGCCACGAGCCCGTTGCGCTGAAGTCGAGCCGCGCGCTCCCCGTCCCGTCGGCGTTCTGGACGACCGGGCCCTGGACGGTGAAGCCGAACCCGGTCACGACCCCCAGCTCCTGCCGGACGGTCGCGTTGAGGCGCAGGCAGGCGGCCGACACCCGGAAGGCCGGGCCCTTCGACGCCCGCTCGATCGCGGCGATGCCGATGGCGGCCGACGCTGCCAGGGCGAGCGCGGCGGCGGCGACCAGGGGAATCCAGGGGCGTGCACGCGCATGGGCCGCACGGAGACGCTGCATCGCCGCAATTACAGCATGTGGGTCTTAGAACAGGCGCGGATCGCGGTCCGGCGCAGCGAGCCCGAGGTGCGCATACCCGGCTGGAGTCACCACTCGCCCGCGCTGGGTGCGCTGGAGCAGCCCGCGCTGGAGCAGGTACGGCTCGTAGACGTCCTCCAGGGTGTCCGTCTCCTCGCCGATCGCCACCGCGAGCGTGGAGAGGCCGACCGGGCCGCCGGCGAAGCGGTCGGCGATCGCGAGCAGGATCTCGCGGTCGATCCGCTCCAGACCGGCGCTGTCGACCTCGAAGAGCTCGAGCGCCTCGACGGCGATCGGGTGGGTGATCTCGCCCTCGTGGCGCACCTGCGCGTAGTCGCGCACGCGGCGCAGGATCCGGTTCGCCACCCGCGGCGTGCCCCGCGAGCGGCGCGCGATCTCCTCGGTGCCGCCCGCGTCGATGCGGACGCGCAGCAGCCGGGCCGAGCGCTCGACGATGCGGCCGATCTCGGCCGCGCCGTAGTAGTCGAGCCGGTGGGTGATCCCGAAGCGGTCGCGCAGCGGCGTCGTCAGGAGACCGGTGCGCGTGGTGGCGCCGACCAGCGTGAACGGCTTCAGCTCGAGGCGCAGCGAGTGCGCGCCCGGCCCCTGGCCGATGATGATGTCGATGCAGCCGTCCTCCATCGCCGGGTAGAGCAGCTCCTCGATCGCGCGGTTCAGCCGGTGGATCTCGTCGATGAAGAGGACGTCGTCCTTCTCGAGCGCGGTCAGGATCGCGGCCATGTCGGCCTTGCGGTCGAGGGCCGGGCCGGACATGACGCGCATCTGCGAGCGCATCTCCTCGGCGATGATGTTCGCCAGCGAGGTCTTGCCCAGGCCGGGAGGGCCGGCCAGGAGGACGTGCTCGCACGGCTCGCCGCGGGCGCGGGCGGCCGCGAGGAAGATGGCGAGCTGCTCCTTGATCCCCTCCTGGCCGACGAACTCGGACAGGGTGCGCGGCCGCAGCGAGCTGTCGAACTCCTCCTCGCCCGGCGCGAGCAAGGCGTCGGGCAGCCGGGGCTCGGCCTCGGCGCTCATCCGCCCGCTCCGGCCGGGACGGCGCCGGAGAGCGCGAGCCGCACCCGCTCCTCGACCGGCAGCGTGTCATCGATGGGCCGCAGGGCCGCCTCGGCCTCGGAGACGGACATGCCCAGGCCGACGAGCGCGTCGCGCGCGGCCGTGTGCCCATTCCCGGCGGGTGCCTGAACGTCCGTGCCGGGTGTGGGGATGACGAGGCCGCCGACCTTGTCCTTCAGGTCGATCACAACCCGCTCGGCCGTGCGCCGGCCGATCCCCGGGATGCTCGTGAAGAGGGCATGGTCGCCGGACTGCACCGCGCGCCGGATCTGGTCGGGGTCGTAGCCCGAGACGATCGCCAGGGCGGCCTTGGGGCCGACGCCGGAGACGCCCAGGAGCATCTCGAACAGCGACCGCTCGGCCTCCGACGCGAACCCGAACAGCTGGAGCGTATCCTCGCGCACGTGCAGGTGGGTGAGCAGCGTGACCTCGCGGTCGCCCGCCGCGGCGGCACGGCGGGACGCGGTCGTCGTCGTCGCGAGCCGGTAGCCGACGCCGCCGACGTCGAGGACGGTGACGCCGACCGCACTCAACACCACCGTTCCGCGCAGCGACGCGATCATCCTGCCGCCGCCTTCAGCGCGGCGTTCGTGCGCGATGCGTGCGCGTGGCACAGGGCGACCGCGAGGGCATCGGCGGCGTGCTCCGAGGCCGGCGGGCGGTCGAGCCCCAGCGACGCGGTCACCATCCGCTGCACCTGGGACTTGTCCGCGCGGCCGAAGCCGCAGACCGTCATCTTGACCTCGGCGGGCGGATACCCCGCGGCCGGGATGCCGGCGCGCCCGCAGGCGGTCAGGACGGCGCCGCGCGCGTGGCCGACCGAGAGGATCGTGCGCGGGTTGCCGCCGACGAAGAGGTCTTCCAGGGCGACCGACGCCGGCTCGTGCTTCGCGATGAGGTCCGACACCTCGGCGAAGATGCGCACGAGGCGCTGCTCCAGCGGCTCGCGCGCGGACGTGGCGATGAGGCCGTGGTCCACGGCGTCCAACCGGCTGCCCCGCACCGCGATGACGCCGTACCCCGTCTCCGCGGTGCCGGGATCGATGCCCAGCAGGATCATGTGCCCACTGTACCGCCCGCAGCGGACGTCAGCCGAACGCGCGTTCGCGTGAATACCGGGTGTCAGGCACCGGTTATGCACGGCGGGACGCGGGGACAGTCCCCGCGCGGCGGGGACAGTCCCCACCCTGAATAAAAGGGGTCTGACCCCGTTTATTCACGCCAGGCGGACTCCCACTGGGTCGCCTCGCGCGCCAGATCGGCGAGCGCACCCGGGTCGAGGGCAATCGTCGCCGACGCGTCCCAGTCGTGCACCCCGTACATCCCACGCAGCGTGACGAGGCACGTCACACGGCCGATGCCGTTGTGCGTGCATTGCAGCGTGAGCTCATTGCTCATCGAGTGCCATGTCCGCGCGCCGTGCCATCCGCGCCAGTCGGCGTCGAGTCCGGCGAGGAAGCGCGACAGGTACATCGGCACGAAGCCCGCGTTGACGTCGTTCACCTTGCGGCGCGCCGAGAGGTGGGTGCCGTGGCGCAGGGTGGCCTGGCAGTCACCGACGGCGTCGATCGCTGCCAGCGTGAGGGTTGCGGTCGGGTCGCTCGACCCGAAGACGACCCCGCCGTCGCCGTCGATCGGCATCCGCGGTCCTACCCCGCCACGGCTTCGAGCACGGCCTCCGGGATGTCGAAGTTCGCGTGCACCTCCTGGACGTCGTCCAGGTCCTCCAGGGAGTCGATCAGGCGCAGCAGCTGGCGGGCGCCGCTCTCGTCGAGCTCCACCGTCGTCTTCGGCACCATCGTCAGCTCGGCCGATGTGATCGCGATGCCGGCGGCCTCCAGCGCGGCGCGCACCGCGGCCAGGTCGGTCGGCGGGGTCGTCACCTGCCAGCTCGACTCGTCCTGGGTCACGTCCTCGGCGCCGGCGTCGGCCGCCGCGAGCACGACGTCGTCCTCGCTGGCCTCGGCCGACGGGACGAGGATCACGCCCTTGCGCTCGAACTGCCACGCGACCGACCCGGGCGTCCCCAGGCTCGAGTTCGAGCGGGTGAACATCGAGCGGACGTCCGCCGCCGTGCGGTTGCGGTTGTCCGTGAGCGCTTCGACGATGATCGCGACCCCTTCGGGCCCGTAGCCCTCATAGGTCACGGCCTCGTAGGCGTCCGACCCCTCGCCGCCGCCCGTCGCCCGGGCGATCGCGCGCTCGATGTTGTCCTTCGGCATGGAATACGAGCGCGCCTTCGTGATCGCCGCCGCCAGGGTGGCGTTCGCCTCGGGATCCGACCCGCCCTCCTTGGCCGCGACGATGATCGCGCGCGAGAGCTTCGTGAAGAGCTGGCCGCGGCGCTTGTCCTCGGCCCCCTTCTTGTGCTTGATCGTGGACCACTTCGAGTGTCCGCTCATGCCGCAGCCTCCTCCCTGCCGCCGGCCATCCCCGCGAACCGCCCATGCAGCCGCCGGTCGGTCGTGAGCTCGGGGTGGAACGCGGTCACGAGCACGTTGCCCTGGCGGGCCGCGACCGGCTCGCCGTCGTGCTCGGCCACGACCTCGACCCCGTCGCCGAGCCGCTCGATCTGGGGCGCCCGGATGAAGACGCCCGGGATCGGCAGGTCCTCGCCGACGAGCCGCAGGGGCGACTCGAAGCTTGCCGGCTGGCGGCCGTAGGCGTTGCGGCGCACGTCGATGTCGATCATGTCCAGGTAGCGCTGGTCGGGACGGCCGTCCTCGGCGTGGTGGGCGAGCACGATCATGCCCGCGCAGGTGCCCAGGAAGGCGCCGCCACGGGCGTGGAGCTCGCGGATGGGCGCCTCGAGGTCGTACGCCTCGATCAGCTTGGACATCGTCGAGGACTCGCCGCCGGGGATGACGAGGCCGTCGAGGCCCTCGAAATCGCGCGGCAGGCGCACCTCGACGGCGTCCACGCCGACGTCGCGAAGCGCCGCGATGTGCTCGCGGAAGGCCCCCTGGAGGGCGAGGACGCCGACCCTACCAGCCACGCGTCTGCAGCAGGCCCTGCTCGCCGAGCTCCGAGATCTCGGTGCCGTGCATGGCGTCGCCGAGCCCGAACGACACCTCGGCCACGATGCTCGGATCGGCGTACTGCGTCGTCGCCCGGACGATGGCGGAGGCCATCGCGGCCGGATCGGAGCTCTTGAAGATGCCGGAGCCGACGAACAGGCCGTCGGCGCCGAGCTGCATCATGAGAGCCGCGTCGGCCGGGGTCGCGATCCCGCCGGCGGTGAACGTCACGACCGGCAGGCGCCCGTGGGCGGCGCAGTACTCGACCAGCTCGTAGGGGGCCTGGTGGTCCTTGGCGACGGAGTAGAGCTCGTCCGCGTCCATGTTCTGGAGCCGCTTGATCTCGCCGAAGATCGCGCGCATGTGGCGCACCGCCTCGACGACGTTGCCGGTGCCGGCCTCGCCCTTCGAGCGGATCATGGCCGCCCCCTCGCTGATGCGCCGGAGCGCCTCGCCGAGGTTGGTCGCGCCGCACACGAAGGGGATCGTGAACTTCCACTTGTTGATGTGGTTGGCCTCGTCGGCCGGCGTCAACACCTCGGACTCGTCGATGTAGTCGACCTCGAGGGCCTCGAGCACCTGCGCCTCGGCGAAGTGGCCGATGCGGGCCTTGGCCATGACGGGGATCTTCACCGCGTCCTGGATCTCGCGCACCTTGGCCGGATCGGCCATGCGGGCGACGCCGCCGTCGCGGCGGATGTCGGCGGGCACGCGCTCGAGCGCCATGACGGCGCACGCGCCGGCGTCCTCGGCGATACGGGCCTGTTCGGCGGTCGTGACGTCCATGATCACGCCGCCCTTGAGCATCTCGGCGAGCCCGCTCTTCACTCGCATGGTCCCGGTCTCGTTCACAGCCCTTCGTCCCCTTCTATGGCGAGAATTCTCCCGCCGGGTAGTGTAGACG
>JAICJM010000277.1 GCA_025928435.1 Thermoleophilia bacterium | reverse complement strand
TCGTACGCGTCGAGCAGCCGCAGCACCTCTTCGCTCGCGCGGGCCAGGCGCGAGCGCACCCACCGGTCGGCCGGCTCGTCGCCGGCGGGCGCCGGCTCGACGTCCAGGTCGGCCTGGGTGATGACGAACCGGGCCGCGTTCCAGAGCTTGTTGGCGAACTTCCCGCCCTCGGCGATCGCGCCGCGGGAGAAGCGCACGTCCTGCGTCGAGCTCATCTTCATGAGCCCGTACCGCGTCGCGTCGGCGCCGTAGGTGTCCACGAGCTCCAGCGGGTCGACGCCGGTGCCGAGCGACTTCGACATGCGCCGCCCGTCCGGGGCCTGGATGGTCGAGTTGATGACCACGTCCTCGAACGGGATCTCGCCCATGAACTCGAGGCCCATCATCAGCATCCGCGCCACCCACAGGTTGATGATGTCGCGGGCCGTCGTGAGCACGTGGCCGGGGTAGTACCTGTCGAGCCGCGGGTCATCGCCGGGCCAGCCGATGGTCGCGAACGGCCATAGGGCCGACGAGAACCAGGTGTCGAGGATGTCGGGATCGCGCTCGAGCGCCGGCGAGCCGCACTCCGCGCAGGCGGACGGCTCCTCCACCGCGACGGTGTGGTGGCCGTCCGGGCAGTACCACACCGGGATCTGGTGCCCCCACCAAAGCTGGCGCGAGATGCACCAGGGGCGGATGTCGTCCATCCAGTTGAAGTACGTGTTCTCCTGCGATCTGGGATGGAAGCGCACCCGGCCCGAGCGCACCTGGGCATTCGCTGCGGCGGCCAGCTCGTCCATGTGCATGAACCACTGCAGCGAGATCAGCGGCTCGATCCGGTCGCCGGTGCGGTCGCAGTGGCCGACCTCGTGCTCGTAGGGCTCCTCGCGCCGGATCAGGCCCTGGGCGAAGAGGGTGTCGCGGATCGCGCCGCGGGCCTCGCCGACCGGCAGCCCGGCGAACTCGCCCGCCAGCTCGGTCATGCGGCCGTCGTAGCCGATGGCCGAGAGCTCCGCCAGGCCGTGGCGGCGGCCGATCTCGAAGTCGTTCGGGTCGTGCCCGGGCGTGATCTTGAGCGCGCCGGTGCCGAAGTCCATCTTCACGTACTCGTCGGCGATGATCGGCACCTCGCGGTCGACGAGCGGCACGACGGCGGTGCGGCCGACCAGGTGGCGGTAGCGGTCGTCGGCCGGGTGCACGGCGACGGCGGTGTCGGCCAGGATCGTCTCCGGGCGCACCGTCGCGACGGTGAGGAAGTCGTCGGTGCCCTTGATCCGGTAGCGCACCTCGAACAGGGTGTCGACGGCGTGCTCGTAGCGCACCTCGAGGTCGGAGATCGTGGAGGCACACGTCGGGCACCAGTTGATCAGCCGGTTGTCGCGATAGATCCAGCCCTTGGCGTGCAGCCGCACGAACATCGCGAGCACGGCGCGGACGTAGCCCTCGTCCATCGTGAAGCGCTCGTGGTCGTAGTCGAGCGTGCAGCCGAGCCGCCGGAACTGCTGGATGATGGTCGCGCCGGTCGCCTCCCGCCACTTCCACACCCGCTCCAGGAAGGCCTCGCGGCCCAGGTCGAACCTGGTCACGCCCTCCGCCCGCAGCTGCTTCTCGATCACGGCGTGGACCGCGATCGAGGCGTGGTCGGTGCCGCAGATCCAGAGCGCGTCGCGGCCCTGCATCCGCCGCAGCCGGATCAGCGCGTCCTGGAACGAGCCGTTCAGGGCGTGGCCCATGTGCAGCTCGCCGGTGACGTTCGGGGGCGGGAGCGCGATCGCGTACGGCTTCCCGCCGGCGGGGCCGCCTGCGAACACGCCCGTCTCCTCCCAGCGGGCGAAGATCGGCCCCTCGGCGGAGGCGGGGTCGTAGCGCGCATCCATGCGGCGGATCGTAGTCTGCGGCGGTGGACGGGCCGCTCGTCGAAGTGCGGGATCATCGCGTCGAGACGCGGCTCTGGCTGCCGCGCGGCAGGGTTGAGGTGTTCCCCTTCTTCGCCGACGCGTACAACCTCGAGGAGATCACGCCGCCGTGGCTGCGGTTCTCGGTGCTCACCCCGCGTCCGATCGAGATGCGCGCCGGGACGCTGATCGAGTACCGCCTGCGGCTGCACGGCGTCCCGCTGCGCTGGCGGACGGAGATCGCCGTCTGGGAGCCGCCCGTCCGCTTCGTCGATCGCCAGGTGTCCGGGCCGTACGAGACGTGGGAGCACGAGCACCGCTTCCGCGACGTCGCCGGCGGCGTCGTCATGTCGGATCGGGTCGACTACCGCATCCGGGGCGGGCCGCTGGCCGACTGGCTCGGCGACCGCGCCGTCGCCCGCCGCGACCTGCGCCGGATCTTCGAGTACCGCCGCGACGTTCTGCAGGCGCGCTTCGGCGTCGGGTAACGTGGCGGCGTGCACGCCGTCCTCGTGGGGTTCGGACTGGGCTTCTTCGTCGCGCTCCAGCTCGGGCCGATGTCGCTCTTCCTGATCCGCTCCACCCTGCGCCGCGGGTGGGCCGTGGGGCTCGCGATCGGCGCCGGCGTGGCCGTGATCGACGCGGCCTACGCCACCCTGGGCGCGGCGGGGGCTGTGCCGCTGCTCACGATCGGGCCGCTGCGGGTCGTCCTCGGGGTCGCGGGCGGCGCGGTGCTCATCGTCCTGGGCGCGCGCACGCTGTGGAGCGCGTTCCGGGTCCGGACGGGCGGCGAGCTCGACTACGAGGTGTCGGGCCCGCGCCGCGCCTTCGTGACGTCGCTCGCGGGGACGGCGTCGAACCCGCTCACGATCGCCTCATGGGCGGCGATCTTCGCGGCCGCGAGCGCCCGGACGGGGACGTCGGCGAGCGCCGCGGCCATGCTGGTCGTCGGCGTCGCGCTCGGCAGCGCGGCCTGGATGTCGGCGCTGGCGAGCGGGATCGCGATCGTCCGCCGCGCGGTCGGCCCGCGCGCGATCCGGATCGCCGACGGCATCGCCGGCCTCGGCCTGCTCGGCTTCGGCGGCGCGCTCGCGTACAGCGCCGTGCACGACCGGTAGCTCTGGGGACTGTCCCCGGTCCGTGCTTGGTCAGGCGGACTCTTCGCGCAGCTCGTCGGTGACGTCGAGCTCCTGGCCGCCCTCCGTGACCAGCGTCGGATCGAGGTGCTTCTCGATCGTCTCCTTGGTCACGACGCACTTGTTCACGTCCTTGCGAGACGGCAGGTCGAACATCACGTTCAGCAGCGCCGACTCGATGATCGAGCGCAGGCCGCGGGCGCCGGTCGCGCGCTCGAGCGCGCTCCCCGCGATCGCCGCCAGCGCGTCGTCGGTGAAGACGAGGTCGATCGAGTCGTAGTTGAAGAAGCGCTGGTACTGCTTGACCAGCGCGTTCTTGGGCTCGAGCAGGATCGTGATCAGATCCTCGCGGTCGAGCGCGTGCACCGCCGAGACGACCGGGAGGCGGCCGATGAACTCGGGGATCAGCCCGTAGGAGATCAGGTCCTCCGGCATCACCTGCGGGAACAGGTCCTTGGCCGGCCCATGCTTGCGCGACCGCAGCTCGGCGCCGAAGCCGACCGAGTTACGGCCGATGCGGCGCTCGATGATCTTGTCGAGGTCGGCGAAGGCGCCGCCGCAGATGAACAGGATGTTCGTCGTGTCGATCGACAGGAACTCCTGGTGCGGGTGCTTGCGGCCGCCCTGCGGCGGGACGCTCGCGACGGTGCCCTCGAGGATCTTCAGGAGCGCTTGCTGGACGCCCTCGCCGCTCACGTCGCGCGTGATCGAGGGGTTGTCCGCCTTGCGGGCGATCTTGTCGACCTCGTCGATGTAGATGATCCCGGTCTCGGCCTTCTTCACGTCGAAGTCGGCGGCCTGGATCAGCTTCAGCAGGATGTTCT
>JAICJM010000034.1 GCA_025928435.1 Thermoleophilia bacterium | reverse complement strand
GCGCGGATCCAGTCGGTGGCCGAGCCGGGCCAGGTGCTCGCCGGCGACGCCACCCGGCGCGCGACCGAGCCGACCGTCGTCTACGAGGACGCCGGCACCCACGAGCTGAAGGGCAAGTCGGGCCTGTACCGGCTCTCGCGGGCGGTGCGGGTGGTCTCCGGCGCCCGCGGCGCCCTCAAGTCCGAGGGCCTCGAGGCGCCCTTCGTCGGCCGCGACCGCGAGCTGCGCCTGATCAAGGAGCTGTTCCACGCGTCGGCGGACGAGCGCCGCGCGCACCTCGTCTCGGTGACCGGGATCGCCGGCATCGGCAAGTCACGGCTCGGGTGGGAGTTCTACAAGTACTTCGACGGCCTGGCCCAGATCATCTACTGGCACCGCGGCCGCTGCCTCTCCTACGGCGAGGGCGTCACCTACTGGGCGCTGGCCGACATGGTGCGGATGCGCTGCAGGATCAGCGAGGACGAGCCGTCCGACGTCGCGCTCGGGAAGCTCTCCGGCGTGATCCATGAGCACATCTCCGACGCGGACGAGCGCGGGTTCGTCGAGCCCCGCGTCGCCCACCTGATCGGCCTCGAGGAGGGTACGGCGTTCGCGCGCGAAGACCTGTTCGCGGCCTGGCGCACGTTCTTCGAGCGGCTGGCGGACGCGTACCCGACCGTGCTCGTGTTCGAGGACATGCAGTGGGCGGACGCCTCGCTGCTCGACTTCATCGAGTACCTGCTCGACTGGTCGCGGCAGAGTCCGCTCTTCGTCGTCACCGCGGCCCGGCCGGAGCTGCTCGATCGCCGGACGACCTGGGGCGCCGGCAAGCGCAACTTCACGTCGATCTACCTCGAGTCGCTGCCGGAATCGGCCATGCTCGAGCTGCTGGAGGGCCTCGTTCCCGGCCTCCCCGACGCGCTCCGCAGCCAGATCCTGGCCCGCGCCGAGGGCGTCCCGCTGTATGCGATGGAGACGGTGCGGATGCTGCTCGACCGCGGCCACCTCGTGCGCGAGGGGAGCGTGTACCGGCCGGCCGGGCCGGTCGACGCGCTGGAGGTGCCGGAAACCCTGCACGCGCTGATCGCGGCCCGCCTCGACGGCCTCTCCGACGACGAGCGCCGGGTCGTCCAGGACGGCGCGGTGCTCGGCAAGACCTTCACGCGCAACGCCGTCGAGGCGCTCTCCGGGATCGACGCCGCCGCCTGCGAGGCCGTGCTGGCGGCGCTCGTTCGCAAGGAGGTGTTCTCGATCCAGGCCGATCCGCGCTCGCCCGAGCACGGCCAGTACGGCTTCCTCCAGGACCTGATGCGCCGCGTCGCCTACGAGATGCTGTCGCTGCGCGACCGCCGCGAGCGCCATCTGGCTGCGGCGGACTACCTCGAACGCACCCTGGCCGACGACGACGAGATCGTCGAGGTGCTCGCCTCGCACTACATCGACGCGTTCACCATCGCGCCGGACGCCGACGGAGCGGACGCGGTGCGGCGACGGGGGCGCGAGCTGCTCGTGCGCGCGGGCGAGCGGGCGGAGTCGCTCGGAGCGCCGACCGAGGCCCAGCGCTACTACACCCGTGCGGGCGATCTCTCGGAGACGGGCCTCGACCAGGCGCGCCTGCTCGCGCGGGCGGCCGAGATGGCGATGCGGGCCGCGTCCCAGGACGCGGCCGCCGAGCTCGCGGACCGCGCGCATGCCCTCTTCGAGGATGCCGGCGACCACGGGCAGGCGGCGCGCGTGCTCATCGTCCGTTCGCGCATCGACCAGGCGCATGGCCGTGTCGACGAGGCGCTCGTCCGCATGCAGCGCGCCTACGACGTCCTGCGCGACGAGCCGCCCGACGAGCCGTTCGCCGAGCTGGCCGCCCGCCTGGCCGGCGCTTCGTACTTCACCGGCGACATCGATCGGTGCGTCGAGCTCGTCGAGCAGGCGCTCGACATCGCCGAGGCCCAGGGCCTGCCGCGGGTGCTCGCGAACGCGGTGATGATCAAGGCGATGGTCGGCGCGTCGGGGCGGCATCCCGAGGAAGCGCGAGGGCTCTTCGGACTCGCGCTCGAGCTGGCGCAGACGCACCAGCTGCGCGAGGAGGCGAGCAGGGCGGCGTCCAACCTGTCCGATCTCGCGTTCCGGCGTGACCGCTATCCGGACGCGCTCGCCCATCTCGAGCGGGCGCTCGAGCTCGGACGCGTGGTCGGCAGCCGTCCGCACGAGTGGTTCGCCCAGAGCGAGTCGACGTACGCGCTCTACATGCTCGGGCGCTGGGACGAGGCGATGGCGGTGTACCAGGAGCTGCCGGAGGAGCACCTGTCGACCGGTGGCACGCTGCTCAGCCCGCTCAGCTCGATCCTCGAGATCCAGGTTCACCGCGGTGATCTCGCCGCCGCCCGGCGCCTGCTCGAGATCTACGCCCGGGTCGAGAATTCCGCCGACGTCCAGGAGCGGGCCGCGTGGTGTGCGGCGCAGGCCTGCATCCTCCATGCGGAGGGCCGGCACGCCGAGGCTGTGGAGCTCGGGTGCCGCACGATCGAGCTCGGCGAGACGCTCGGGATCGACGGGCAGGACGCGAAGATGGGGTTCATGTGGGCGATCGAGGCGGCGCTCGCCATCGGCGACCGCGTCAGGGCGGAGGAGCTCGTCGGCCGGCTCGAGGGGATGCCGCCCGGTCTGCGGCCGCCGTCGATGGGCGCCCATGCCAACCGCGCCCGTGCACGGCTGGCGGAGACGACCGAGATCGCGAGCATGCACTTCGCCGTCGCGCAGGCGACCTTCGACGGACTGGGGATCGCGTTCTGGCGTGCGGTCACCGAGCTCGAGCACGCCGAGCGACTGGTCGCAGCCGGCCGGTCCGAGGAGGCGGCGCCGCTCGCGGCAGCCGCGCGGGCGACCTTCGCCGAGCTGGGCGCGGCGCCCTGGCTCGCGCGGGCCGGCGCCATCGCCGAGCCGGCGTCCGTCGAGCCGGTCGCCTGAACGCCGGCACATGGCGCTGCGGCGCGAGTCGTGGCACCCTACGCGTGTGAGGCGTTTCACGATCGTGGCCGCAACTGCAGCGGCCGTGCTGGTGGCGGCCGTCCCTGCCCGCGCCGCGCAGGGGCCGACCATCCCGCAGCCGGAGCTGCGTCAGATCCGCGCGCTGCTGCGCGACTTCGTCCCCGCGGCGGTTGCGCGCGAGCATCCCGGCCGAGCCTGGGCGCTTGCGGCGCCGTCGATGCGCGAGGGCACGACCCGGGCCCAGTGGCGCAAGGGCGATCTGCCCGTCTTCCCCTACCCGGCCGTGGGGCGGGGATTCGGCATCCTCCCGGTGACCGTCGAGCCCGATGACGTGACCTTCGAGCTGATGGTGCGCCCCAAGCCGGGCACGAACGCCGGCATGCAGGTGTTCTCGACCGAGGTGCAGCGGATCGCCGGACAGTGGCGGGTGGCGTCGATGACGACGCGGGCCGAGTTCGCCCCGCCCGGGAACCAGGCGAGGGTCACCGCCGCCCCGGACTTCGGGGTCGGGGCCGGGGGCCAGTCGCCCACCCACCAGAACCTGAGCGCGAACTGGCTGTTCATCCCGCTGCTCGTGCTCGGCCTGCCGCTGCTGGTGGCGCTGGGCGCACTCCTCGTCAGCTGGCGCCGCAGCCGCGGCCCCGGCGTCGACGTCGACGCCCGCAAGCGCGCGACGACACCCTGGATCTGAATAAACGGGGTCAGACCCCGTTTATTCACCCGAGGGCAGCTGCGCCAGCTCTGCGAGCAGGGTGAACGACCGCGTCCGGGCGGCCGCGTCCGGGATGCTCGCGATTGCCATCACCTCGTCGGCGCCGGTCTCGGCCAGCAGCGTCTCCAGGCGCGTCCGCACGGTCGCCGGGCTGCCGATCACCTGCGGCCGCAGGTAGTTCTCGGCGAACGCCCGCTCCGCCTCGGTCCACGCGTGGTTCTCCACCTGCCGCACCGACGGCAGCGCGCCGGGCGGGCGGCCCGTGTTGCGCAGGGCGAAACTGAGCGCCATCGCCGACGCGAGCAGGTTCGCCTGCTCGTCCGTGTCGGCGCAGACGCAGAACACGGTCACCTGCGCGTAGGGCCGGTCGAGCTCCGGCGACGGCTCGAACCGCGACCGGTAGAGCTCGAGCGCAGGCAGCGTGCTCTGGGCGCTGAAGTGGTGCGCGAAGGCAAACGGCAGGCCCATCAGCCCGGCCGCCTGGGCGCTGTAGCCGCTCGACCCGAGCAGCCACAGCACCGGCATGCTGCCGCCGTAGCCGGGGAAGGCGCGGATGCCCTCGTACGCGTCCCCGGGCGCGAACCCGTTGAAGAAGCCGTACAGCTCGCGCAGGAGCTCGATCAGGTCGTCGTTGCCGGCCGTCCGCCGTAGCGCCATCATGGTGCGGTGGTCGGTGCCGGGCGCGCGGCCGATGCCGAGGTCGATCCGGTTCGGGTGCAGCGCCTCCAGCGTGCCGAACCGCTCGGCCACCACCAGGGGCGAGTGGTTGGGCAGCATCACCCCGCCCGAGCCGACCCGGATTCGCCTGGTGCGGGCGGCGGCGTTCGCGATCAGCACCTCGGGCGCCGAGCTGGCGATGCCGGGCATGTTGTGATGCTCGGCGTACCACAGCCGCAGGTAGCCGAGCCGGTCGACGAGGGCCGCGAGCTCGGTCGCCTCGGCGAGCGCGGCCGGCGCGCTCGAGTCCGTCGTCACGGGCGCGACGTCGAGCACCGAGAGCGGGACGCCGAAGACGGGGCTGGCCGCCGCGGCGGCGGCGTCGTGGAGCGCGCTCACGCGGCGGCGCAGCGGGCGCAGCGGCCGGGGAGCGACTGGAGCGCGTGGTCGGAGAGCTCGAACCCGACCGCCTCGGCGGCCTGGCGCAGCGACACGAGCGCGCATCCCTCGAGCGTCGACACCGCGCCGCAGTCGACGCACACGATGTGGTGGTGGTGGCCGTCGGCCCCGCACATGACGAAGACGGCCTCGCCGCCACGGGTGCCGGCGTCCTCGACGAGGCCCGCGTCGCGCCAGCGCTCGATCGCCCGGTAGGCGGTCGTGAGCCCGATCCGGGGCTGGCCGTGGCGGGCGGCGGCATGCAGCTCGCGGGCGCTGAAGGCGTGGCCGATCGACTTCCCGGCGTCGAGCAGCGCCTCGCGGTTGCGGCGGTTGCGTCCCGTCTCCATTCGCCTCCCAGCGTACTCCGCGGTGCGGAGGATCTCAAGAACAGCATTGATACCCGTTTTCATTTCCGATAGTCTGCCGGTGTGTCGAAGACCCTGGGCGGTTACCTCGTGCTTGCCGTCGTGCTCGCGGCCGGCGGTGTCGCGCTGGCGGCGACGGGCACGTCCGGCCGGCCGTCCGGCGGGAAGGCCGCCGTCGTCGCCGCCGAGAACGCCTACGGCAACATCGCGGCCCAGATCGGCGGCCGGCACGTCACGGTGACCTCGATCCTGCGCGACCCGGCGGCCGACCCGCACCTCTTCACGGCCGATACCGCAACGGGGCTCGAGGTGGCTCGAGCCGGGCTCGTGATCCAGAACGGCGCCGGCTACGACACCTTCATGGACCGGCTCGAGGACGCAGCCCCCAGCGGTGCCCGGGTCGTGGTGACCGTCGCGGACGTCCTCGGGGTGCACGACGCGGACGTGAACCCGCACCTGTGGTACGACGTGCCCCGGCTCGGCCGGATCGCAGGAGCGATCGCGGCAGGGCTCGAGCGGGCGGATCCCCGCCACCGGGCGGACTACCGGGCCGGCCTGGCCCGGTTCGAGCGCCGGCTGGCGCCGCTCAGGCAAGAGGTGGCCGCGATCCGCGCCCGCGACGGCGGCGCGCCGGTCGCCTACACCGAGCCGGTCCCGGGCTACCTGCTGGCCGCGGCCGGGCTGCGCAACCTGACACCGCCGGCGTTCTCGCGCGCGATCGAGGACGGCAGCGAGCCGACGGCGTCCGCGGTGGCGGACATGACCAGCCTCCTCACCGGGCGCCGCGTGCGCGCGCTGCTCGTGAACACGCAGGCGGTCTCGCCGATCACCTCGCGCATCCGCTCGGCGGCCCTCGCGGCCGGCATCCCCGTGGTCGGCGCCACCGAGACGCTGCCCGCGGGCGAGACGTTCCAGGCCTGGCAGCTGCGCCAGGCGCGGGCCCTCGCGCGGGCGCTGAACCGGTGAGCGGCGAGCGCCGACCGGTCGTCGAGGCCCGCGGCCTGCGGCTGCAGTTCGGGGATCGCCTGCTGTGGGACGACCTCGGCTTCGACCTCCACGAGGGTGAGTTCCTGGCCGTGCTCGGCCCGAACGGCACCGGCAAGACGTCGCTCGTGCGCATCCTGCTGGGGCTGCTCGATCCGGCGGCGGGCTCCGTGCATGTGTCCGGCCGCGAGCCGGCGCTCGCCCGGGCCGAGGTGGGCTACGTGCCGCAGCAGCACGCGTTCGACCCGGACGCACCGCTGCGCGGGTGCGACCTCGTCCGGCTCGGCCTGGACGGCCACCGGTGGGGCCTGAGCCTCCGCTCGCGCGGCGCGGACGAGTGCGTCGACAAGGCGCTCGCCGACGTGGGCGCGACCGGCTATTGCCAGGTGCCGGTCGGGCGGCTCTCGGGGGGCGAGCAGCAGCGGCTGCGGATCGCCCAGGCGCTCGTCTCGGACCCGGCCCTGCTGCTCGCCGACGAGCCGCTGCTCTCGCTCGACCTGGCGTCGCAGCGGATCGTGGTCGACCTCCTCGACCGTCGCCGGCGCGAGGCGGGCACACCCGTCGTGTTCGTCACCCACGACGTGAACCCGATCCTGCGGGCCGCCGACCGCGTGCTCTACCTGGCGCCGGGGCGGTGGGCGATGGGGGCGCCGTCCGAGGTGCTCACCACCGAGTCGCTGTCCAGGCTCTACGACACGCCGGTCGACGTCCTGCACGTCCGCGGCCGCATCGTCGTGGTCGGGACGCCCGACGACGAGGGCGTGCACCACCACGACCACGCGCACGCGGGGGCGCACTGATGTTCACGGAGCTGCTCGGTCAGCATTTCGTCCACACGGCGCTGATGGCGGGCGCGGTCGTGGCCGTGGTGAGCGGCGCGATCGGGACGTTCGTCGTCGCTCGGGGGGCGAGCTTCGCGGTGCACGCCGTCTCCGAGCTCGGGTTCACCGGCGCCGCCGGCGCGCTCGTTCTGGGCATCGACCCGGTCGCCGGGATGATGGCGGGCTCGCTGCTCGTCGGGGGCGTGCTCGGCCTGCTCTCGCTGCGCGGGCGCGAGCGCGACAGCGCAATCGGCGCCGTGCTGGCGTTCGGCCTCGGGATAGGAGTGCTGTTCCTGAGCCTGTACCAGGGCTACGCGACCGAGGCGACGAACCTGCTCTTCGGCAGCATCGTCGGGGTGAGCGACCGCCAACTGGCGGCGCTGACCGCCGTCGCGGCGATCGTTCTCGCCGGCATCGCCGCGGCCTACCGGCCGCTGCTCTTCTCGAGCATCGACCCGGAGGTGGCCGAGGCCCGCGGGGTGCCGGTGCGCGCGCTTTCGGTGCTGACGTTCCTGCTCCTGGCGTTGACGACGGCCGAGGCGATCCAGGTCGTCGGCGTGCTGCTCGTCCTGACGCTCGTGATCACCCCGGCCGCGGCCGCGCAGCGGCTGACGGCCAACCCGGCGACCGCGATCCTGCTCTCGATCGTGATCGCGCTCGTCGCCACCGAGGGCGGGATCCTGCTGAGCCTGCAGCAGCCGTGGCCGACGAGCTTCTTCATCAGCGCGATTGCCTTCACCGCCTACCTCGGCGCTAGGATGAGGACATGGTCGTTCTGAGCAGACGCTGCTTTACCCCGCCCCGGCCGCAGGCTGGGGTGGTGGCGCGCGCTCGCCCGTAGCGACAGGCTCGGCTCGCTTCGCCTCTCTCCTCCCAGCCGTCCCGCGGCCGGGGCGTCATGTCCCGCCCTGGAACGACGAGGAGGAACCGGCGATGCCGACCACCATCACACCCGCTGAGCTCGACCGCGCGCTTGCGCTGCGCGACCTGTCCGACCCCGACCGCGGCCCGCACGCGATGCAGCTGCTCGTGGGCGCGGTCACCGATGCCCTGGAGGCCGCATGGGGCTGTCCTGTGCGCACGTACCGGGCCGGCCCCGTCGTCACCGTCGAGGACAACTACGGCGTCCTCGGCTACCCGCCCGACGCGCCCGCCCGGGAGGCCCGCTACTCCCGCTATGTCGACGCCGCGCGCATGCTGCGGGCGCACACCACCGCCATGGTGCCTGCGGCCCTGCGCGCGCTCGCGGGCGAGCCCGACCAGGTCGTCGCCTGCCCGGGGCTCGTCTACCGCCGCGACGTCGTCGACCGCCTCCATGTCGGCGAGCCGCACCAGCTCGACCTGTGGCGGACCCGCCGCGACCGGCCGCTGACCGAGGGCGACCTGGACGAGATGGTCGAGCTCGTCGTCGCCGCAGTGCTGCCCGGCGCCAGATGGCGCATGCTGCGCACGGCGCATCCGTACACGACCGCCGGCCGCGAGATCGAGGTGCTCGTGGGTGACGAGTGGGTCGAGCTGCTCGAGTGCGGCCTGGCGGGGACGCATGTGCTCGCCGCCGGCGGCCTGAACGGGGGCCGCTGGACCGGCCTGGCGCTCGGGATCGGGCTCGACCGCGCCGTCATGCTGCGCAAGGGGATCGGCGACATCCGCCTCCTGCGCTGCGACGACCCGCGGGTGTCGGGCCAGATGCGGACGCTCGACCCCTACCGCGAGGTGAGCTCGATGCCGCCGACCGCCCGCGACCTCTCGATCGCGGTCGCCGACGGCGTGGCCGCCGAGGAGCTCGGCGACCGCGTTCGCCGGGCGCTCGACCCGGCCGAGCTGGACGCCGTCGAGGAGGTGCGTGTCGTGGGGGAGACGCCGGGCCCGGAGCTGCCGCCGCAGGCGGTGGCGCGGATCGGTCTCAAGCCCGGGCAGAAGAACGTGCTCCTGCGGCTGGTGCTGCGGCATCCCACACGGACGCTCACGGCGGCCGAGGCGAACGCCGTCCGCAACCGCGTATACGCGGCCGTGCACGAGGGCGACGTCCATCAGTGGGCGGATACGGTGCGCCCATGACACGCCGGGCGGCGGACGTACCGGCGCCGTGGCGGGCGGCCCTCGAGCTCGCGTGGGCCGCCCACGCCGCCGGGACGATCCCGGTGGGCGCGGTCGCGGTCGACCGGTCGGGGCGGGTCATCGCCCAGGGCCGCAACGCGGTCTATCGCACCCGGCAGCGAGGCGCCGCTCGCCGGGAGCCGGATCGCTCCACGAGCTCGCCGCGGCTTGGACGCCGCTCGCCGACGCCTTCGACGCCGCCCTCGTCTCGCTGCGCTGAGCGAGGAGTTCGGCGGCCGCGTCCGCCGGAGGGCCCGGTTGACTCCCAGGCCGTCGCGGCGTATGGTCGCTCGTGCCGGGCAGCACAAGTTTCGTCATCACAGACGGAAGGAGTGAGCAGGTGGGCCGGGTCGGGCAGGTCGACCACGTGCAGGGCCGGAAGCGGGCGCTCCTCGTGTGCGGAATCGCGGTGGGAGCGTAGGCGCCGTGTGGTGCAACACACAGGTCAGCTTCAGTGCGAGCCCGAACAACGCACGCAGCGAATCCGAGCTCGAGGTCAATCCGCTGAACTCGCTCAATCTCGTCGGTGCGTCCAAGCGGTTCACCAACCCGGCGACATACGACTTCACCCTGGCCGCCTACAACTCGTACGTGCACGGTACGCCGGGCGAGCACGCCGAGGAGCTGCGGCCGGGCGGCGAGGCGCCCGAGATGCAGGAGGACCCCGAAGCCGACGAGCCGACGCGGTGAACAGCGACGTGCCGCTCCGCCGCCGGTCTCGGGCCGGTGCCGTCTGTTCCGCGCTCGCCACGGCCGCACTGGCCGCTGGGTGCGCGGGCCTGATCGGTGGGCCCGAATGGATCGAGCGCGTCTCCGGCTGGAGCCCTGACGGGGGTGGGGGCGGGCTCGAGGCGGGTCTGATCGTCGTGCCCCTGATCCTCGCGATCGTGCTCGCGCTCGCCGGCCGCGTGTTGCGCCGCCCCGCTCCGGTCGCGCCCTGACCGACGCCGTCCTCGCCTCACTACACTGAAGGGCATGGACGCGACCGCCACGCTCACCCGCGGGTTCGAGCTGCCCCTCGAGCCGCGCCTGCCGCGGATCGGCGCGGTTGACGCCGTGGCGCTCGAGGCGCGGGCGGCCGATCTCGCCAAGCGCTCGATCAAGCGCGACTCGAAGCTGGCCGCGCTCGACCTGATCATCCGCATGACCGACCTGACGACCCTCGAGGGCGCGGATACGCCCGGCAAGGTCGCGGCGCTGTGCCAGAAGGCGGTGCGGCCCGACCCGGTCGACGCGAGCGTGCCGTCGGTCGCGGCCGTCTGCGTCTACCCGAACCTGGTTCCCGTCGCCCGCGAGCGGCTCGGGCCGGACCGCACGGTGCGTATCGCGTCGGTCGCCACGGCGTTCCCGTCGGGCCAGTCGCCGATCGAGGTGAAGCTGGCCGACGTGCGCGCCGCCGTCGAGATGGGCGCGGACGAGGTGGACATGGTCATCGACCGCGGCGCGTTCCTGTCCGGCCGCTACGCCAAGGTCTACGACGAGATCGTGCGGGTGAAGGAGGCCGCCGCCCCCGCCCACCTGAAGGTGATCCTCGAGACCGGCGAGCTCGGCACCTACGACAACGTTCGCCGGGCGTCGCTGCTCGCGATGGCAGCCGGGGCGGACCTCATCAAGACCTCGACGGGGAAGATCAGCCCGGCCTCGACGCTGCCCGTGACCCTGTGCATGCTCGAGGCGATCCGCGACGTCGAGGCCGAGACGGGCCGCAAGGTCGGGATGAAGCCGGCCGGCGGCATCCGCCACGCCAAGCTGGCGATCCAGCACCTGTGCGTGCTGCACGAGACGCTCGGCCGCGACTGGCTCACGCCGGAGCGGTTCCGCTTCGGCGCGTCCTCGCTCGTGAACGACGTCCTGATGCAGATCCGCAAGCAGAAGACCGGCGTCTATCAGTCCCCCGACTACTTCACCGTCGACTGATGTCCGAGATCGAGCACCGTCCCTCCGCGTCGCCGGCTCCGCTCGAATGGGAGTACGCGCCCGCCCCCGAGGCCCGCGACATCGTCGAGTTCCGCGAGCGGTACGGGCTCTACATCGGCGGCGACGTGGTCGATCCGCGCTCGGGCGAGTGGTTCACGACCAGCTCGCCGGCCGACGAGTCGCCGCTGGCCGAGGTCGCGCAGGCGGGCGGGGAGGACGTCGACCTCGCGGTCGGCGCCGCCCGGGCCGCCTTCGAGGACGGCTGGTCGAGCCTGCGCCCGGCCGAGCGGGCCAAGTACCTGTTCCGGATCGCGCGCATCCTGCAGGAGCGCGCCCGCGAGCTGGCCGTGGCCGAGTCGCTCGACGGCGGCAAGCCGATCAAGGAGTCGCGCGACGTCGACCTGCCCCTGGCGGCGGCGCACTTCTTCTACTACGCCGGCTGGGCGGACAAGCTCGAGTACGCCTTCCCGAACCGGACGCCGCGGCCGCTGGGTGTCGCGGGCCAGATCATCCCCTGGAACTTCCCCCTGCTGATGCTGGCATGGAAGGTGGCGCCGGCGCTCGCGTGCGGGAACACGGTCGTCCTGAAGCCGGCCGAGACGACCCCGCTCACCGCGCTCATGTTCGCGGACGTGTGCCGCCAGGCCGAGCTGCCGGCCGGTGTGGTCAACATCGTCACCGGCGACGGCTCGACCGGCGCCGAGCTGGTGCGCCACCAGGGCATCGACAAGCTCGCGTTCACCGGCTCGACCGACGTCGGCAAGGCGATCCAGCGCGAGCTGGCCGGCCGCGGTGTCCCCCTGACGCTCGAGCTGGGCGGCAAGGCCGCGAACGTCGTCTTCGACGACTGCGCGCTCGACCAGGCCGTCGAGGGGATCGTGAACGGCATCTACTTCAACCAGGGCCACGTCTGCTGCGCGGGATCGCGGCTGCTCGTGCAGGAGTCGATCGCCGAGCCGCTGATCGGCAAGCTGAAACGGCGGCTGCAGACGCTGCGCGTCGGCGACCCGCTCGACAAGAACACCGACGTGGGCGCGATCAACTCGCGGGCCCAGCTCGACAAGATCCGCGAGCTGGTCGCAAGTGGCGAGGCCGACGGCGCCGAGATCTACCAGCCGCCGTGCGTCCTGCCCGAGCGCGGCTACTGGTTCGCGCCGACCGTCTTCACGAACGTCGCCCAGTCGAGCCGGATCGCCACGGAGGAGATCTTCGGCCCGGTGCTCTCGGTGCTCACGTTCCGCACCCCGGGCGAGGCGGTGGAGAAGGCGAACAACACCCCGTACGGCCTCTCCGCCGGCGTGTGGACGGAGAAGGGGTCGCGCATCCTGTGGATGGCGTCCCGGCTGCGGGCCGGTGTCGTGTGGGCGAACACGTTCAACCGCTTCGACCCCGCCTCGCCGTTCGGCGGCTATAAGGAGTCCGGCTTCGGCCGCGAGGGCGGCCGCCACGGCCTCGAGGCGTACCTGAGGTTCGACGAATGAGCCGCCTGCCCGTGCGCAAGACCTACAAGCTCTACATCGGCGGCGCGTTCCCGCGCTCCGAGTCGGGCCGGACGTACGAGGTCGAGGGCCAGAACGTCGCCCGGGCGTCGCGCAAGGACGCCCGCGACGCTGTTCGGGCGGCCCGCTCCGCCGTCGGGAAGTGGTCGGGCGCGACCGCCTACAACCGCGGCCAGGTGCTCTACCGCATGGCCGAGATGATGGAGACGCGGGCCGGCGACCTGGCGGCGGCCTGCTCCGGCGAGGACGAGGTCGAGCGCTCGATCGACCGCGTCGTCTGGTACGCGGGCTGGGCCGACAAGCTGGCCCAGGTGCTGGGCGGCGCGAACCCGGTCGCGGGGCCGTACTTCAACTTCACCATCCCCGAGCCGACCGGCGTCGTCGCGATCGTCGCGCCGCCGGAGCCCGCGCTCGAGGGGCTGGTGTCCCGGCTCATGCCGGCGCTCGCCGGGGGCAACACGGCGGTCGTCGCAGCCTCGCGCGAGCACCCGCTGGCGGCGATCGAGCTGGCCGAGGCCGTGGCGACGAGCGACATGCCCGGGGGCGTCGTCAACATCCTGACCGGCGACCCGGCCGAGATCGCGCCCGTGCTCGCGGCCCACATGGACGTGAACGCGCTCGACCTGACGGGCGCGGACGGCGGCGCGGGCGCCGACCTCGAGCGGCTCGCGGCCGACAACGTGAAGCGCGTGGTGCGCGGCGCCCCGACGGGGCAGAGCGTGTGGGAGATCGAGCCCCTGGTCGAGGCCAAGACGGTCTGGCACCCGATCGGGGTGTAGGCGTGTCCGATTCCGGCCCCGGGCCCGACATCGTCGTCCCGGCGATGTTCGCCGCGGCCGTCGTGCTGGCGGCCCTGGCCTGTCTCCCGGCGGCGCGGCTCGGGAACGCCGTAGGCCCGGTCGCGGCCGCCGTCGTGGTGCTCGCCGTGGCCGGCGCGGCGGCGCTGGCCACGATGAAGGCGAGCATCTACGGCGACGGAACGAGCCACTGGCACCACATGTCGCACGTCCTCGTGCTGGCCGGCGGGGCGATCTCGCTCGCCTCGGCCGCCGTGCTCTTCTCGGCCCACAGGGTCGCGGCGCTGCGCGCCGGCCTCGCCACGGGCTCCGCGGGCACGCTCCTGCTCGCGCTCAGCCCGTTCACGTACCAGACGCCCGGCTGAATAAACGGGGTCAGACCCCTTTTATTCAGCCGGGAGCGGCCGATAACTGCGTCGATGAGCGCGATCGACCTGGAACGGTTCCTGGCCGCCGCCACGCGGGCCGGGATCGACCCTGCGCCCGCGGAGGCCCTCTTCGCCGAGCTCTACCCGACGCAGACCGAGGCGCCGGCGCCGGCCGTGACCGAGGCCGGGTACGCCGATCAGCCCGCCCTCTCCCGGCTGGTACTGACGCTACTCTACGCCGGGGTCGTGCTCGTGATCGGCGCGTTCGGGTGGTGGGCCGACGGGCTCCACAACACCGCCGGCTGGGGCGGCGTACTCGCGCTCACACTGGTCTTCCAGGCGGGATTCGCCGGCGCCGCGGCCCTCGTCCGCCGCCGTGGTTACGCAAGCATCGGGGGTGTGCTCCTCGCCGTCACGGTGTTCGGCACCCCGCTGGCCGTGTACTCGGCCGAGCGCGTCCTCGGCGTCGGGCTCCACAGCTCGTATCGCGACTTCTATCCGTGGGTGAGCCAGGGCTGGATGGTGATGGAACTCGTCTCCATCGCCGTAGGGGCCGCCGCGTTTGCCTGGTTCCGGCGGTCGTTTCTCCTGTTCCCGACGCTCCTCTTCGCCTACTTTCTGGCGATGGACGGCACCGCGCACGCGATCGGCTCACAGGACGTGCGGACGCTGGGGAAGGTTGTCGGGGTGTACGCGGCCGCGACGTTCGTGGCCGGCGTCGTGCTCGATTACAAGGGCTGGCGCCGTCATGCCTTCTGGCCGCACCTGTTCGCGATGGTCGCCTCGCTGTGGGCGGTCGGCGCGCTCGTCTGGGAGCCGCATCTGGTGCTCATCATCTGCGCCGCCATCGGCCTTTCGGTCGGCGTGTGGCTCGGTCGCGTCGGTTACCTCGTCGGCGGCGGTCTCTGCGGCTGGATCGGCATCACAATCATCGCCCCGTCGGCGCCCACGCTGATCCTCTCCGGCCTCGGGTTGATCGGCGCCTCGATCTGGCTGGCGATGGCCAACTCACCCCTTCGGCGCTTCCTCGCCGACCGCACGTTGCCGGCGCCCGAGCGCACCTGAATACCCGGTGCCCGGCACCGGTCATTCACGCCAGTCGATCGCGGCGAACGTCCGGCGCAGCCGGGCGCCGCGGGCCGGGTTCAGCGCCTCGACCCAGCCGATGCGGCCCAGCAGGTGTCCGCGTAGGTCGGGCACGCCGTCGCGGTTCGCGGCCGCCGGGCCGCGCGTGGCCGCCTCGTGCAGCGCGGCCCGCAGCCGGTCGTAGTCGTCCCGCGGGGCGTTCGTCCGGGCGTTCACGACGATGCCGCACACGCGCTGGCGCCCGGCCCGGGTCGCGAGCGCCATCTTGCGGTCGTTGGGGCGGAAGCCCTCGTCGGCGACGATGGCCGCGACCGCCCGGCGCAGCGACGGGGCCCGCGCGAGGACAGCCCTCTCGCCCGAGAACGCGAGGTCGTCCGCGTAGCGCGAATAGACCGCGCCGAGTGCGTCCGCCAGCCCGGCCAGGCGGCAGTCGAGCCGGTACGCGCACAGGTTGGCGAGGGCGGGGGAGGTGGGCGCCCTTTGGGGCAGGTGCGGCGCCGCCAGCAGCCGGCCCATGCGCGCGTGCGCCCCGAGCGCCGCCGGATCGGCCGGGCGCGGGGCGGCCGCCCACTCGTCGTGCGGGACGGCGTTCGTGACGAGCGCCGTCAGGGACTCGGCCACGGACTCCGGGTAGCCCGCAGCCCGGAAGATCCCGTAGACCCGGCCGGCGGCGACCGACGCGAAGAAGTCCTCGAGGTCGAACCGCACCACGACCTGCCGCCCCGTGTGCCTCCGCGCGTGCGTGATCGCCGAATGGCCGCGGCGGAACCCTTGGGCTGCCTCGTGCGGCGGGATCGCGCCGAGGATGCCGTGCAGGATCCGCCGCTGCGTCTCCTTCAGCAGCGCCTTCGGCGACTCGATCAGCCGGGGCGGGGCGGCCGGCCGTGCCAGCCAGCTGTAGCGGTAGTTCCGCAGCCGGGGAGGGGCGCGGCGCTCGATGCCGCGGCGGTCGGCCAGCCATGCCAGCTCGCCGGGACGGAGGTCGAGGAGCGCGGCGAGGTCGGCCGTCGTCGCCGCCGCCGGCACCGGCCAGCGGGCCAGGCCCATCTCGGGGGCGAAGACCGCGCCCGGGAAGCTCCGCGGTGGCCGCCCCAGCCGGCCCCGCGCGTCCAGGTCTCGCAGGGCGCGGTCGACGGTCGCGGCGAGCGCCCGGGGCGCGTCGGCCGGACGCATCCGGTACGCCGCGTGGGACTCGCGCACCACGGTCCCCAGCCAGCGCGGCCGGCGGCCGAGGGCGGTCGCCGCCCGCCCCGCCATCCCGCCGGGCTCCACTCGCCGTCGAGGAACGCCGCCGCCAGTGCCCGGGCGATGCCCGTCCGTGTCCCCGGCGGCCATGTCATCGGGAGGCGTCCGGCGGCGCGCCCCGACTGTGCCTGTCGTGCGTGCGCGGGCCTGCGACGGAGGCGCAGCGAAGCGCATGCGATGCGATGTGTGGTGACACCGGTTCCCCCGGGGGTGCCCCGGAGAGACCCGCCGATGCGGGCCGGCTCGGGACGCGTCGCCGGACGCCGTCAAGATACCCGAGTCACACCGGGGGGTTGCGCCCCCGCGTATCCTTACGGCGATGGTGTTTCGGGTCTGGGTCGTGGTCGTCGTCGCCGCGGTGCTGTGCAGCGGGTGTGCGGGAGGAGGCTCATCGAAGCGCTCCGCCGCCCCGGCGGCCGGCGTCATCGCCGTGGACGCGGTCCAGCCGGTTCAGGCGCCGGTGGCGGCCAAGGTGTGGCACGCGCCCGCCCGCCCGCGCGGCGCCGGGGCATATTTGATGGCGCGCCTGCGCCGGCCACTCCACACCCGGTTTGGCCTCGTCCACGCGAAGACGCAGTTCGACGGCCCGGTGTGGGTCCCCGTGCTGAGCCACCGCGGATCGCAGGCGAAGCTGCTCGTGCCGCTGAAGCCGTACGGCCGGGTCGTGCACGCGGATGTGGCCTCACTGGCGCTGCGCTGGTCGCGGATCCGCGTGATCGTCGATCTCGCGAGCTCGCGGCTGACCATCCACCGCGGGAACCGGGCCCTGGGCGCGTTCCCGATCGGCCAGGGGACGCCGCTCACGCCGACGCCCACCGGCCGCTTCTTCGTGACCGACCGGCTCCAGTTCGGGTTCGGGAGCCCCTACTTCCCGTTCGCGCTCGGCCTCTCGGCCCACCAGACGCACCTCGCGCCGACCTGGATCGGCGGCGACCAGATCGCGATCCATCCCGGTCCGATGGGCCGCGTCAGCAACGGCTGCATCCACGTCGGCCCGGGCGCGATCCGCATCCTGCGCCGGATCGCGCCGCTCGGCACCTACGTGATCGTGCGCGGCTGAGCCGCGCTCACATCCCCATGGGCATCTGCGACGGGCCGTGCAGGCCCGGGATGATGCCCGGGTGGGAGGGGGCCAGCAGCCCCAGCACGATCAGGCCGATGCCGACGACATACGCCGTGGCCCACCCGTATCGCCACGTCCGCTCCAGCACCACGACGGCGGCCAGGGCTGCCATCCAGCGCAGGTCCATGACGCCGAGCGCGATCAGCGCCACCATCAGGCCCCAGCAGCAGCCGATGCAGTAGGCGCCGTGGTAGAGCCCGGCCCGGACGTCGCGTAGCGGCCCGCGGTAGCTCCCGACGTGGAGCAGGACGCCGAGGGGCGAGCGGCAGTGCGACAGGCAGCGGTTCTTGACCGGCGTGAACTGGTAGGCGCCGGCCGAGACGAGCACCGCGGCGCCGGCCCAGCGGGCCGCGTCGGGGTGGTCCGAGGCCAGCCGGCCGGTCAGTTCCGCGATCGCGAACGCGGCCAGCCCGAACGCCGCCCAGGTGAACAGGTAGCCGATCACGAGCCCCGCCACCCGGGCGGCGCGCGTCTGCCGCCCCGCGGCCTGCATCCGGATCGCGCGCGCGTAGAGGCCGCCGACGGGCGCGATCCCGGGAAGCATCATCGCGGCCATCATCACCGTCCAGAACGCCAGGAACCCGGCCAGGCCGTAGCCCATCGTGCCGGGCGCGGAGTCCATGCCGCCGGCCTCGCGGGCGACCTCGAGCCAGGCGATGGCGGCCGCGGCCACGATGACGGCCGCGGCCGCGCCGCTGCGCGACCAGGACGGGGCGCGGTCGTTCGGCGGCATCAGGGCCCCCCGTCCAGCGGCGACCCGGGCTCGGCATGGACGACCTCGCCCTCGAGCAGCGTCGCCAGCACGCGTACGCCCAGGTAGTCCGCCGGGGAGAGGGTGAAGAGGTCACGGTCGAGCACGACCAGGTCGGCCAGCTTGCCCGGCTCGATCGACCCGGTCACGTCGTCAAGGCTGCAGGCGTGCGCGGCCCCGATGGTGTGGGCGGCGATGGCCGTGCCGAGGTCGACCCGTTCCTCGGGCAGGAGCGGCTCCCCCGCCGATCCCAGGGGGTCGCGGCGGGCGACGGCGGTGGCGAGCTGCTGGCGTGGGTCGGGAGTCGACACCGACCAGTCGCTCCCGAACGCGAGCGCACCGCCCGCCCGGACGATGCTCCCGAACGGGTACATCCCCGACCCCGCCCGCTCGGAGACGAACGGGAGCGTCAGCTCGGCGACATACGCCTCGAGCCGGGCCCACAGCGGCGTCACGTTCGCGATCACGCCGAGCGCGCGAAACCGGGGCAGGTCGTCGGGATGGGCGAACTGGACGTGCGCGAGCTGGTGGCGCGCGTCGCGGCGGCCGTTCGCCCGCAGCGCCGCCTCGAGCGCGTCCAGCGACTCGCGGACGGCCCGGTCGCCGATCGTGTGGATGTGGACGCCGAAGCCCTCCGCGTCGCACATGCGCACGAACCGCTCCAGATCGGCGCGGTCGTACATGTCGATCCCGTACTCGTCGGTGGGACGGCCCTCGGCGTCGAGATAGGGATCGAGCATCGCCGCGGTGCGGTTCTCGACGACTCCGTCGTGGAAGAATTTCGCGTTTCCGCAGGCGAGCCGGCCGACGGTGCCGCTCCGGCGGCGCTCGACGAGCTCGGCGACCTGCGCCTCGCCGCGGCCGACGTCCCACTGGAGCGCCCCGCGCACGCGCAGCCCGAGCTCCCCGGCCCGGGCGAGCTCCTCGTAGGCCGCCTGCCATTCCGGATCGACGAGGGCGTCCTGGCAGGACGTGATCCCCAGGCGGTGGTAGCAGGCGGTGGCGGCCCGGATCCCGGCGACCCGGTCGGCGTGGGTCGGCGCGGGCGCCAGGTCGAGGGCGAGGTGCATCGCCTGCTCCTGGAGCGTCCCCATGGGCGCGCCGTGCTCGTCGCGCTCGATCCGCCCGCCGGCGGGATCCGGGGTCGACGCCGTGATCCCGGCGAGCTCGAGCGCGCGGGTGTTGACCCAGGCGCCGTGGTAGTCGCGGTTCGTGAGCACGGCCGGCCGGTCGGGCACGACGGCGTCGAGGGCCGCGGCCGATGGCGTCCCGCCGGGGAAGTCGCTCATCGACCAGCCGCTGCCGACGACCCACTCCCGGTCCGGGTTCGCCTCCCGGTAGGCGGCGATCCGCCGCAGGTGCTCCTCGGCGTCGCTGCTGCCGTCGAGGCTGCAGAGGGTCGAGGCGTGGCCGCTCGACCCCAGATGGCAGTGCGCGTCCCCGAACCCGGGCAGCACCATTGCGCCGTCGAGGTCGACGATCCGCGTCGCCGGCCCGCGCAGGCCGTCCAGCTGGTCGGCGTCGCCGACCGCCGCGATCCGCCCGGCCTCGATCGCGACGGCCTGCGCGGTGCGCCGGGCGGCATCGACCGTGTGCACGGTCGCGCCGCGCAGGATGAGATCGGCGGGCATGCCCCGATGCTACCGGCCAGGGGCAGCCGGGCGTTCAAGACGCACGCTCGCCGCGCCGATTACTCAGGGGGAGATGTCAGAGTTCGCCTCCAAGCCCCTTCCCGATCCCGATCCCGACGGCGTCCTGCTCGACGAGTTCCTCGGCCTGTTGCCGGCGCTGCCGACGTCCATCGGCGTGTTCTCCGCCGGCGGCGTCGCCGAGGTCGTCCTCGCCGACCTCGACCGCGGCCTCGTGATCGGCTACGCGCCCCAGATGCTGATGCAGCCGGGGCTCGTCATCGTCTGTCCGCTGCGCGACCAGAGCGGCGGCGGCTTCGACGTGTCGCTGCGCATCGAGAAGGCGTACTTCCAGTCCTCGAACCAGACGCTCCTGCACCTGCGCGTGATCGAGATCGTCCACCAGCCCGGCCACCGCCGCACGAAGCGCGCCCGCCGCACCGACGAGGCGGACGCCGTCGTGCTCCGGTCGAACATTCTGGCGGACGGCGAGCGCTTCCGTGTGCGGACGGCGGACATCTCCGAGGGCGGGGTCGCATTCGTGACCGAGCTCCACCTGGCCGTCGGCGACCGGATCATGCTGTCCGTCTGGATCGGCGCCCGACCGATCACGATGGAGGCGCTCGTGATGCGCATCGAGCCGATGTCGTTCGGCCGTTCCCGGATCGCCTGCGAGATCGACGCGATCGCCGATCACGACCGCGAGGCCGTCGGCCAGATCGCCGCGTCCTACGACGAGGGCGACCCCGACGCGCGCGACCCCGAGGCGACGGCCGCCCGCGTCCAGGGCCGGTCGGAGCAGCACGCGCTCAAGTCGCGCCTCGCCGTGCGCCGCTACATGCGCTAGGCAGGGAATGGGGGGCCCGGGCGGGGACAGTCCCCGCTCGGCGGGGACTGTCCCCGCTTTTGCGCCCTCGCCGAGCGCGCCCCGATCGCGCCGACCGCCCATTGCTGGTCGCGGCCGGTCAGGCCGGTGCGGGCTCGCCCCGCCGGTTCGCGGCCACGATGCGCGCCTGCTCGGGCGGCGCGGGCGGCAGGTCCTCGAGCAGGTGATCGGCGAACGCCTCCGCCTCCGCGTAGGCGAGGGCGCGGTTGTGCCGGCGCTCGAAGCCAATGCTCGAGATCGGGTTCCCGGACAGGCCGCGCCCGCACACGGAGCCGCCGTAGTGGCTCGGGTAGACGACGACGTGGTCGGGCAGGGCCAGGAGCCGCTGCATCGACGCGTGCTGGAGCAGGGCCAGCTCGCGCGGGTCGCCGCCGCGCGCGTGCAGGTCCGGGCGGCCGGCGTCGTTCACGAGCAGGGAGTCACCGGTGAACGCGATCCACGGCTCGTCCGTCTCGCGGCGCAGGTCTGCCACGAGGAACGCATGATGGGCAGGCGCGTGGCCGGGCGTCGCCATGGCCGTCACGATCGTGTTTCCGAGCTCGAGCCGCTCGCCGTCCTCCAGGGCATGGTGGTCGAAGTCGACCTGGGCGCCGGCCGGCAGGTACGGCCTCGCGCCGGTCGCGGCGACGAGCCCCGGCAGGCCGGAAACATGGTCGGCCTGGACGTGCGTCTCGAGCACGGCGACGATCGGCGCGCCGGTCGCCTCGGCCGCCTCGACGTACCTGTCCACGAGCTCGACATGGGGGTCGACGACGGCCAGCTGGTTGTACGTCAGACAGCCGAAGAGGTAGCTCGCGCAGGCCGTGGGGTCGTACAGGAACTGGCGCAGGATCACGGGAGATGATCGTAGACCAGGGGGCCGTCAACCGCTTGACCGCGCCCGGCGTAGGCGGTAAAACTCCGCCGCCATGATCGAGCTTGCGCTCACCCACTACAACGCGCTCAAGTTCGTGCACGTGCTCTCCGCCGTCGTCTGGGTGGGCGGCGCCGCCACGGTGCAGGTGTACGCCCTCCTTGCAATGCGAACGAACGACCCGTTCAAGATCGCGTCGTTCGCGAGCGACACCGAGTTCGTGGGGATGAGGATCTTCCTGCCGGCGTCGCTGATCCTGCTCGTCTCGGGCATCTTCACGATCCACGACTCGATCGGGGCCTGGAGCTACAGCCAGGGCTGGGTGCAGTTCGGCCTCGGCGTCATCGCGCTCTCCATCCTGGTTGGGGCTGGCTACCTGGGGCCCGAGGCCGGGCGCATCGGCAAGGCCACCGAGCGTCTCGGCGTCGACTCCCCCGAGGTGCAGGCCCGCATTCGGCGGATCTTCCTGGTCTCCCGGATCGAGCTCGTGTTCCTGCTCGCCGTGGTGTTCGACATGGTGGTCAAGCCCGGCATGTGATGGCCGGGCGGGCCCGGCCCGGCCTTCCCTAGAATGCCGCCCATGGACAGGTATGACGCGGCCGCCGTCGAGGCCCGATGGCAGGAGACCTGGAGGCGCGAGGGCGTCTTCGAGGTGCCCAACCCCGCTCCCGGCGAGCCGACCGACGACCTGACCTACGTGCTCGAGATGCTCCCGTACCCGTCGGGCGATCTGCACATGGGGCACGTCAAGAACTACACGATGGGCGACGTCGTCACGCTCTACCGGCGCCGGTGCGGCCACCGGGTCATGCACCCGATGGGCTACGACGCGTTCGGCCTGCCGGCCGAGAACGCGGCGATCCGGTCGGGCCGACACCCGGCCGAGTCCACGCGCGAGAACATCGCCGCGATCCGGCGCCAGATGCGGCGGATGGGCTGGTCGATCGACTGGAACCGGGAGCTCTCGACGGCCGAGCCGGAGTACTACCGCTGGACGCAGTGGATCTTCCTGCGCCTGTTCGAGGCCGGGCTCGCCTTTCGCAAGAGCGCCAACGTCAACTGGTGCCCGAACGACCAGACCGTGCTCGCGAACGAGCAGGTGATCGACGGCCACTGCGAGCGCTGCGGCGCCGAGGTCGAGGCGCGCACCCTGGAGCAGTGGTTCTTCAAGATCACGGCCTACGCCGACCGGCTGCTGGACGACCTGGCCGACGTGAAGTGGCCCGAGCGGGTCGTGACGATGCAGCGCAACTGGATCGGCCGTTCGGAGGGCGCCGAGGTGTCGTTCGCGCTCGACGACGGCACCGCGCTCGAGGTGTTCACCACGCGCCCGGACACGCTCTACGGCGCGACGTTCTTCGTGCTCGCGCCGGAGCATCCGCGCGCGGTGGACCTGGCCGCCGGGAGCGAGCACGAGGGCGCGGTCGCCGACTACGTCCGGCACGCCGGTGCGCGCTCGACGGTCGAGCGGGCCGAGGCCAAGGAGAAGACCGGCGTCTTCACCGGCCGCTATGTCACGAACCCGGTGAACGACGAGCAGATCCCGGTCTGGGTGGCCGACTACGTGCTGGCCGAGTACGGCACGGGCGCCATCATGGCGGTGCCCGCGCACGACGAGCGCGACTTCGACTTCGCGCAGGCCCACGGTCTCGAGATCCGGCCGGTCGTCGCGCCCGCCGGCGAGGAGCCGTCGACCGACGCGGCCTACTCGGCCCACACGAGCGACGAGGTGCTCGTGAACTCGGGCGAATTCAGCGGCATGCCCGCGCCCCAAGGCGCCCGCGCGATCGTCGGCCGGCTCGAGGCGGACGGCCGCGGGCAGGGCACGGTCGCCTACCGGCTTCGCGACTGGCTGCTCTCGCGCCAGCGCTACTGGGGCTGCCCGATCCCCGTCGTCCATTGCGAGAAGTGCGGGATCGTGTCCGTCCCGGACGACCAGCTGCCCGTGGTGCTGCCCGACGTCCGCGACTACGCGCCGCGCGGCCGCTCGCCGCTGGCCGCCGCCGAGGACTGGGTGCGCACCGAGTGCCCGTCATGCGGCGGCTCGGCGTCGCGCGAGACGGACACGATGGACACCTTCGTCGACTCGTCCTGGTACTTCATGCGCTACGCCGACCCGCACAACGACACGGCGCCGTTCAGCCGCGAGGCGGTCGACGCGTGGCTGCCGGTCGACCAGTACATCGGGGGCGTCGAGCACGCCATCCTGCACCTCATGTACGCGCGCTTCTTCACGAAGGCGCTGTACGACCTCGGCTACCTGGGCTTCACGGAGCCGTTCGCGAACCTCTTCACCCAGGGGATGATCTACTACCTGGGCGCGAAGATGGCCAAGTCGAAGGGCAACGTCATCTCGCCCGACGAGATGGTCGAGCGCTACGGCGCGGACACGGTGCGCATGTACTCGCTCTTCCTCGGCCCGCCCGACCAGGACGCGGAGTGGTTCGACGGCGGGGTGGAGGGCAGCCACCGGTTCCTGGCCCGGCTGTGGCGGCTGGCGCTCGAGTCGGCGGCGGAGGCCCCGCCGGGCATCCCGGCGTCCGCGCCCGCCGAGGGCCCCGGCGCCGGGCTGGTGCGCAAGGCCCACTGGGCGATCGACCGGGTGACGAGCGACGTCGGCGAGCGGTTCGCGTTCAACACGGCGCAGTCCGCGGTGCACGAGCTCGTGAAGGAGCTCCAGTCGGCCGGCGACGCGACGCCGGAGCAGCGCCGCTTCGCGGTCGCGACCGCCGTGTCGCTGGTGCAGCCGTACGCGCCGCACATCGCCTGCGAGCTGTGGGAGCGGCTGGGCGGCCAGCGGCTCTGGGACGCGCCGTGGCCCGTCGCCGACCCGGCGATGCTGGTCTCCGACCACGTCACCTACGCGGTGCAGGTGAACGGCAAGCTGCGCGGTCAGTTCAGCGCGCCGGTCGACCTCGACCGCGACGGCGTCCTGGCCGAGGCGCGGGCGCTCCCGAACGTCGTCCGCCACCTCGACGGCACGACGGTCGTGAAGGAGATCGTCGTCCCGGGCAAGCTCGTCAGCCTCGTCACCCGCTGAATAAACGGGGTCAGACCCCGTTTATTCACACCCGCTGTGTGTCGCGCCGGTACGCCCACCCGGCGGCCGACGCGAGCACGACCGCCCAGGCGGCCATGATGAGCCACCCGCGCGCCGGCCACCCGCTGCCGCCGATCGAGACCTGGCTCGCCTGGACGAGCCAGAACGACGGCAGCGCCTCGGCGATGTCGTGGAACGTGCCGCTGTTCACGGGGAACCACACCCCGCCCAGCAGCGAGAGCAGGGCCGTCGTGCCGCCCATCGCCGGGCCGATCGAGTCGGTCGTGAGCAGGTGGCCCATCAGCACGCCGAGGGCGATGAAGGGCACAAGGCCGACGAGGATCAGGCCGGTCATCCGCGCCCATTCCCCGGCCGCGAGTGAGACGCCGAGCGAGATCCCGGAGGCGTAGAGCACTGCGATCGTGATGCACGCCATCAGGCAGGCGACCGCCACCTTCGTGCGGAAGTAGTTGCGGGTCGAGAGCGGCGTCAGGCGCAGCTGCCGGTTCCAGCCGACCGAGCGCTCGCCGGCGATTCGGGTGCCGGTCGAGAGGACGGTGTTCATCGTCCCGAACGCGGTCAGGCCGACCATGTAGTACAGGGCGGCCGGGAGCCCGCTGTTCGCGAAGTTGTGCTCGTTGCGGTTCGGCCCGGCGATGGCGAAGTAGAGCACCACCGGGAAGCCGACCGAGAAGATGAAGAAGCGCCGGTTGCGGAGCGTGCGCACGATCTCGTACCTGGCGAAGGTGATCACGCCGTCTCGACCCCCGTGAGCTGCAGGAACGCCTGCTCGAGGCCGGCGCCGGTGATCTCGATGTCGCGCACTCCGGGATAGGCCGCCAGAAGCGCGCGGATCGCGGCGTCGGAGTCGGCGCAGTGCAGCACGATCGCCCGGCCACGGCGCTCGGCGGCGGTGACGCCCGCCAGCCTCTCGAGCTCCGAGGTCTCGGCGTCGGGCAGGGTGGCCCGGATCGTCCGCAGGCCCACCATCGCCTTGATCTCGGTCGTCGGCCCGTCCGCCATGATGCTGCCGTGCGCCATCAGCACGGCCCGGTCGGCGTTCGCGTCGGCCTCCTCGAGGTAGTGCGTGGCGAAGACGATCGTCTTCCCGCGGGCCGCGAACCCGCGCATCGAGTCCCAGACGTGTGCCGGCTCTCGACGTCCATCGCCACCGTCGGCTCGTCCAGGACGAGCAGCGCCGGGTTCGAGACGAGCGCGACGGCAAAGCGGGCCCGCTGCGTCTCGCCGCCCGAGAGCCGCTGGGTGCGGCGGCCGGCGATCTCGCCGATCCGGGCCAGCTCGATCACCTCGTCCACGCCGAGCGGGGACGGATAGAGCGAGGCCATCATGTCGAGCAGCTCGCGCACGGAGAGGTCGCGGAGGAGGGAGCCGGTCTGGAGCATCGCCCCGATCGCGCCCTCGGAGATGGCGTCGCCCGGGGTGTGGCCGAAGACGCTCACCGCGCCCCCGTCCGGCGGGAGCAGGCCGAGGAGCATGTCGATCGTCGTCGACTTGCCGGCGCCGTTCGGGCCGAGCAACGCGACCGTCTCGCCCGCGTGGATCTCGACGTCGATCCCGCGGACGGCATGCACGGGGCCGGCAGGCGACGCGAAGGACTTCGTGAGCCCCTGCAGGCGGATCGTGGAGTCGGTCGCCCCGCTCACACGTCGTACCTTGCCAAAACATGGGCCGAAGACCTCGCAGGTCCGCGCCGTATTCGTCACGCTTCCGGCACGGACCGCGTCTGGATGTGTGACACCCGGCCGCGAGATGCTGCCCGGCATGCCGGTGCTGTCGCCTCGCCAGATCGCGCTCTACGTCGCCGCCGCGGCGATCGTCCTGCTGGTGGGGTGGAAGTACCAGGCGGGGTCGTCCGCGGCGCCGGCGTATACATCCGACTCCCCGCCGGCGGCGTCCGCCTCGGATGTCCCCGCCGATACGGGACCGGCCGTTGTGGTCGTCGACGTCTCCGGGGCGGTGCGGCGCCCGGGCGTCTACCGGCTCGCCGGCGGCGCGCGCGTGCTCGACGCGGTACGGCGGGCCGGGCCACGCCGCCGCGCCAACCTTGCGGCCGTCAACCTGGCGGCCCGCCTGACCGACGGGGAGCAGGTGAGCGTGCCGGTGCGCGGCGAGCCGGCCGCGGCGGGCACGCCGGACCCCGGCAGCACCGCGACTCCCGCCGCCCCGGTTTCGGTCAACTCGGCCTCCCTGGAGCAGCTCGAGACGCTGGACGGGATCGGCCCTGCGCTCGCGCAGCGGATCATCGACTACCGGACGGCGCACGGCGGGTTTCGGTCGCTGGAGGAGCTCGACCAGGTGAGCGGGATCGGCCCCGCTCGGCTGGCCGCCCTGCACGGCCACGTCACGCTGTGAGGCCGCACACGCGGCTCGTCCTGGCCGCGACGGTCGGGCTGGCCGCCGCGGCGCTCGGCCGGCCGCTGCTGGCGGCGGCCGCGGTGCTGGCGGGCGACTCGGGGCGGCTACGCGCCGCCGCGGCCGCCGTGGCCGCGGTCGCGCTGCTCCTCGGCTCGGGCCGGGTGGCCGCGCTCGACCGGCATGTCCTCGCGCCCGGTCACGTGCGCGACGCGGTCGTCGTGGTCACCGGCGCGCCGACGGGTAGCCGCGGGCTCGCGGCGGTGACGGGGGCGGGGGAGACGGTCGTGCTCTCCGCACCCGGGACGCCGCTCGAGCTGGGCGGCCGCTATCGGGTCGCCGGACGCTACGAGCCGCTCGACCCGGTCGTGCGCGACTACTACGCCACCCAGGGCGTCCACCTCGAGCTGCACGCCACCGAGACGGTGATGGTCGGCCGCCGGGGAGGCATCTGGGGCGTCACCGACGCGCTTCGCCGGCTGGCGCTCGCCCATCTCGAGGTCGGCCCGGATGCGACGCCGGCGCGCGGGCTCGTCGCGGGGATCGCGCTGGGCGACACCGGCGCGATCCCGACCGGCACGCGCGACCAGCTGCGGTCGAGCGGCCTCTACCACCTGGT
>JAICJM010000062.1 GCA_025928435.1 Thermoleophilia bacterium | reverse complement strand
GCTCCGCCACGCGGAGGACTGCCTCCGGCTGCGTCGGTGTCACAGGGGGACCGCCGAGGCCTCGACGTCGTTGGTGAGATGGCGGGTTACGGCGTCGCCGAGGAGGATGAACGCGAGCGAGAGGCCCGCGATACCGAACGACGGCGCCAGCGTTGCCCATGGGTTCGTGGTTGCAAAGCCGAAGGACTGCGAGACCATGAGCCCCCAGTCGGAGCTTGGGGGCTGTGCGCCGAGTCCGAGGAAGCTCAACGTGGCGACGAAGATGATCGCGTAGGTCATGAACAAGGCGTAGTTCGCGATCACCATCGCGATCATGTTCGGGAGTAGCTCTCGCAGGAGGATGTATCCGAGCCGTTCTCCGCGTGCTTGCGCGGCGGCAAGGTAGTCCTGCGTGACCACGCCCTGCGCGGCGCCTCGAAACACCCGCCCCAGCCTCGGGACGAAGACGAGCGCAACGACGGCGACGAGAACAGCCGCGTCCGTCCCGAGTGCCCAGATGAGCACGAGTGCGATCAGAAGCGTCGGCATCGTGAGGGCGAAGTCGAATAGGCGCGAGACCAGGATGTCGTAGGCGCCGCCGATGTACGCCGCGGAGATTCCGAGGAGCGCGCCGACCGCGCAGGCGATCGTGACGGCGATGAACGGCACGACGATCACCGTTCGTCCGCCCCAGAGGAACCGGCTGAAGACGTCGCGCCCGAGCTGATCGGTCCCCAGGACGTGCCCTCCGCTCGGCCCTTCGAGCACTGCGCCCGGGTCGAGCTGGTTGGGAGGATGGGGCGCGACGAGGGGACCGATCAGCACGAGCGCGAGCATCAGCACCGTGACCACGACGCCCACGCGACCCTCCGTGGTCGACATGACCGCGCGCACGAAGCCGCCGGTACGGCTGCCGGGTGCGTCGAGAATGTCGGGAATGTCGGCGTCTGGCGGGATGGCGACGGACATCAGGCGGCTGCGCGGCGGAGTCGGGGGTTGAAGTAGATGACTGCCAGGTCGGCGAGGAGGCTCGTGGCGATGAAGATCGCCCCCATCGCGAGCGACACGGCCTCGACGGTGATGGCGTCGTTGTTCCCGATCGCCTGGATCAGCGCCTGGCCGACGCCCGGGAACGCGAAGACGTTCTCGACGACGATCACCCCACCGACCAGGTAGACGATGTTGATCGCCACGGCGTTTACGATGCTCACCGCGGCGTTCCGCATGACGTGATCCCAGAGGATCCGCTGCCGTCCGAGACCCCGCAAGACTGCCGCGCGTGCGTATGGCGCCGCCAGGGCTTCGCGGGTTGCGGCCCGGGTGACGCGGGCGAGATAGGGAGTGGTGGCCGCCACAAGCGTGATGACGGGAAGCACGTAGGGAGTCGGGCTCGAGCCGACGCCGCCGAAGGCGAGGACGGCGCTGTTCGGCGGAAGCCACTTGAGCTGCACCGCGAGCAGGATGATCAACCCGGTGCCGATCACGAACTCCGGCAGCGCGTTCACGAAGATCACGACCAGCCCGACGATCTCCTCACGCACGCTTCCCCACCAGCGGGCCATGAAGAGGCCGAGGACGAGGCTGAGCGGGAGGGCGATCGCAAGCGATGCGGCGGCCAGGATCAAGGATCGCTCGAGCCGGACGGTCACGTCGGGCTGGACCGGGCGTTGGGTGATGTAGGAGACCCCCCAGTCGCCATGCGCGAAGTCACCGAGCCATCGCGCGTAGCGCTCCGCGATCGGCTGCTGGAGGTCGTACGTGTGGATGAAAGCAGTGCGCTCGGCGGCCGACGCATGCGGGCCAAGCGCCTGGGTCGCAAGGTCATCCGGGCTCCTTCCGGCGTTCACCGCGAGGAAGGTGACCACCGAGAGGACGAGCAGGGTCGCAAGCGCGATGAACACCTGCCGGAGGACTGCTTTGACGATGCGCGGCATCCGACTCCTAGTCCACCCACGCCCACTGGAAGTCGTAGTCGCCCGCCGTCCGGATGCGAAGGTCGTGCACCCGGTTCTTCCGGACGGTCAACCCGTCGGCGAGGGCCGGGTTGTAGTACCCCTCGTTATTCGCGATCCAGGTGAAGGGCGCGGCGTACACCGTGGGATCGTCCGGCTTGAGGTTGATCTCCTCCTGCATGCCGTCGATCGGGGTATGGGGATAGTGCGACTCGGGCCAGATCGCGTTCGAGGTGAACGTCAGCGGAAGGCGCACCGCGGGATGGCGGTGAACGATCCAGTCGTTGAAGATCGGCACCTGCCGCCACACCTGGACGTAGTACGACTCGGCGGGGGTCTGTTTGATGCGCAGGTTGATCCCGGCTTCGGCGACCGTTTGGGAGATGGCCGTGTCCATGTCGACCATGCCGCCGATGATGTTCGCCGCGTCCAGCTCGACGTCGATGCCGTTCGGGTAGCCGGCCTCGCTCAGGAGCTGCTTGGCCTGCTCGATGTTCCGCTTGCGGATCCCGAGGTTCGGCGGGTAGAAGCGATCGCCGTCGGGCACCACCGTGTCGCTCGTCAGAAGGCCGTACCCTTGCAGCGCGGTCTCCGCGATCGCATGGCGATCCATGGCGAGCTTCATCGCCGTGCGTACGCGGTTGTCGTCGAACGGCTTGTGCCGCACATCGGTAACGATGAACATCTCGATCCGGCCACGGTCGCGAATCAGCGAGGCTGTGGGATTCCCAGTCACCGTCTTCGCCAGCGTGTAGTCGATCGTGTCAGTGACGTCAGCGGTCCCCGACAGGACGGCCTGCACCTTTGCAGCCGCCTCCGTCGCCGCTGTCTCGCGAATCCCGTCCAGGTACGGCAGCCCCTTCATCCAGTAATGGGGGTTGCGATCGACTTCCCACGACTGTCCAGCGACGAACGAGCGGAGCTTGAAGGGGCCTGTACCGTTCGCGCGCTTCGCGAGGTACGACGCGCTGTCCTCCGGGACGATCTCGCAGCCTCGGTAGGAGAGCAGGATCGGCGGCATACCCGACGGCTGCTTCAGCTTGAGGACGAGGTGTCGCGCGTCCGGCGTGGTGACCCCGTCCGGATCGAGGATGCGGCTCCAGCTGGGCTGGAGGATCGAGCCGAGCTTGGGATCGAGGATCCGGCGAAGCGTGTACGCGGCGTCCCGTGAGGTGAACGGCTGGCCATCGTGGAAGTGGACGTTGTCGCGCATCACGAACGTCCACTCGGTCAGCGCGGTGTTCGGATGCCATGACGTCGCGAGCTTCGGCTGCGCCGTCCACTTCGTGTCCATCTCGCACAACTTCTCGTACAGCGCCGCGGTGAGGATGTCCTCGTTCGCATCGAACGTGTGCTGCGGATCGACGCTCTCATTGACGAGCGTGCTCCCGACCGCGAACTGGATCACACCACCGCGCTTGGGCGTCCCGGCTGCCCCCGATCCTGACGAGCCCGAGCTTCCGCACGCCGCGAGGCCGAGGATGCCGAACGCACCGGCGGCGCCGGCCGCGCCGCGCAACAGCGTCCGGCGATTAACTCGAAACGGATCAGGGGAGCCTTGGCGCACGATCGATCCTCTCCTTGCGGGCAAGCGGCGGCGGCCCGGGTGGGCACGCGGCGCACGATGGGGGCGAGGCGGCGGCATTGGGACCGCCGCACTCAACGAATCGCGGGCGAGCCTAACACCGCCTCGGAAAGATTGCAACCTATTGCAGATCTATAACATGCTAGGATGGGCGATGATCGTTCGAGGCAGCGAGTCGGGCACGGTGGGCTCCGTCAGGCTACCGGGCACGCACGAACGCCCGGTGCCCAGCGGGGTTCGTCCGAGGGTCCGAGAGCACCTGCAGAGCCTCGAGGGCCACGTGCATGGAGAGCCGCTGGTGCGGGTTATCCAGGCGCCGTTCGAGCAGCCGCTCGATCCGGGCAAGCCGTTTGTAGAGCGACGGTCTCTGGACGTGGAGCACCCGAGCCGTCGCGGACGCGTTGCAGCCGTGCTCCATGTATGTCCGGAGCGTGTCGACGAGCTGGCTCCTGGGCCTCGAGTCCGCGTCGAGGAGGGGGCCGAGCTCACGCTCGACGAACGCGGCGAGGAGGGCTACGTCGTCCATCTTGATGAGCATGCGCCGGAGGCCCGCATCGGCCTCGTGGACGACCTCGAGACCGGCATTCCGACCGCTCGAGCACATCGCCTGGTTGGCTGAGTCCAACGCCTGGCCGAGCTCTTGCACGCCGGATTCGGCGCTTACACCGACGGAGATCGACTGGCCTCGAGAACGATACGGAGCCGTCTCCAACGATCGGACCGCCCGTTCGACGGCCGTCGGCGCCGGCTCCACTGCGGGCGCGACACCGACGATGCCCATCACCCGGTGCCCGTCCAGACCCAGGAGGCTGGGGTGGCCGGCCCCGACCAGCGCCGCGCGGAGTTCCGACAGGAGCTGCTGCAGGGACGGCCGGTCGCCCGGCTCGGCAGACTCGGACGTTGGGACGACCGAGGCGACGATCGCGACCAGTCGATGTTCGTTCAGGTCGACTCCGAGCGCCGACGCCTCCGAAAGCGTCCCGGCGCCGACGTCGTTGCCGCGCAGGCGTGAGAGCAATTCGTTCCTGGCGATCTGGCGCAGATTCGCAGAGTCCCGTTCGGCGAGCAGCGTCAGGCCGACCGCGGCGGCCGCGCGATCGACAACGATTCGCGTGGCGCCGTGCGGTGTGGCACCCACCTCGAACACGTGCAGCCGGCCCCACACCGCACCACGGACGACGATCGGAAACCAGACGCATTCGCCGTCGAGGGCAGTCCCACCCACCGAGCCGGGATCGTCGTGCTGCGATCGGCTGTGTTTGCCCCACTCGTCGAGGAGCCATCCGACGTCGCGGCGGTGCGTCGCGTACTCCACGACCTGGTGGGCGGCGTCTTCGATGATCACGGGCGAACCGACGATCTCGGACACTCGTCCGACGACGCCGTGGAGGTCCGCACCCTCCAACACCAGCGCGTTCAGCTCGCGAGCTGCCGCGTCGGCCTTCACGAGCAACCCGTGCTGGCGGTCGAGGATCTCGCTGTGAACCTGCTGTGTGATGTCGATGAACCTCGTGGGCCTGCGGAGCACGATGACCGGAAGGAGCCGCCGACGTGCCTGCTCGAGGAACGGAGCCGGCACGCGCGGCAGCGCCTCGCCGAGTTCCACGACGATGGCCGCGACGCCGACACCTGCGACCGCGTCCACGTACTCACGGTGGCGCTCGACAGTCGAGAGAAAGTGCGACGAGAGGAGGAGCAGCTCACCCCCGCTGAGGAAGGGAGCGATGTCGAACACCTCTCCAAGATGCGCCCATCGAACCGGGCGCAGGAGGGACTCCTCCGCGCAGACAACCATCGCGTCAGCCGCACGGAATACCTCGAGATCGAGCGCGGCGGCGACCGTCAAAGGATGCAGATCGTGTTCCACCAGTCGGCCCAAACCCCCTGCGCGGCTGACAGGATGATACCCACCGCGCTCGACTCGGCGACAGGCTGCAGTCTTGCCCGAAGCGGCGTGAAGCGCCTAGCGTTGACGGGGAAGGCATCATCGTCCCCTGGGATCCCGAGGTGGTTCCGTGAGTCAAGACAGCGCCAGCCAGCCCGCCGCGGCCTCCGCCCCGGCGCCAGGAATCTACGCCCGCCAGGCCACGGGGTTCGTACGGGAGATCTCGCTCGGCTCGGGGATCATCATGAACATGTCGTTCATGAGCATTCCATTCCTGGTGCTGATCGCGACGTCGGCTCCTTCGAGCTTCCCGGGTGCCAGTCCGTTCTGGGCCACGGTCATCGCGGCGCTCCTGTGCATCTTCCCGCTCCTGCTCTACGGCCTCTTCATGGCCGTCATGCCACGTTCAGGCGGCGACTACGTCTTCATCAGCCGAACGATCCACCCCTGGGTCGGGTTCGCCGCGAACTTCAACTTCATCGCGTGGTTGGTCGTGTCGTTTGCGTGCACGGCGGCGCTCGTCGCGCCGTTCGCGCTCTCGTCGGCGTTCTCGACCATCGGCGTCGCCGGCCACAGCCCCACGATGCGGCGCTGGGCGCTCGAGGTCACGAGCGAGAACTGGACGTTCGCCGTCGGCGCCATCGTGATCGTTGCCACGGCGTTCATGATGAGCGTGAGCCTCCGGCATGCGCTTCGGATCTGGCGCGTAATGTTCCCGCTTTCGATGCTCGGGCTCGCGATCGCCGTCATCCTGCTGCTGACACACGACCGCTCCGACTTCGCGGCGTCGGTGGCGCGGTTCGGCGGCAACTACGACGACATCCTGCGCAGCGCGCGGGCAAGCGGGTTCCCGGGCAGCGGATCGTTTGACTTCAAGAACACGCTCCTCGCGCTGCCCCTCGCTGCGGGGGCATTCGCCTACGCGATCACGACTCCGTACGCCGGGGGCGAGATGAAGACACGCCAGAAGAACACCGGGCTGTATTCGATGGTGCTGGCGGTGGCGATCGGCGCCATCATTGCGGCCGTTCTCATGGGGCTCTCGCAGCGCACGTTCGGGCTCGACTTCCTCGGATCGTCGACGACACTCTCGAACGCCGGGAGCACCCACTACCCCTTCTCGTCGCCCGCGTTCTTCTTCTTCTACGTCTCGATGCTGACGACCTCGCTCCCGCTCATCGTCGTCATGAGCATCTCGTTCGTCGTCGCGGTGATGCTGCTCTTCCCCGCAAGCTTCATCATCGCCTCCCGGTCCCTCTTCGCCTGGTCGTTCGACCGGATCCTTCCGTCCCAGGTGGCATACGTGAGCCGATCCGGCGCGCCGGTCGTCAGCAATCTGATCGTGGCCCTCGCAGCGCTCGTGTTCCTCGCGGTCGCGGTCTACTCGTCGTCGTCGCTGCTGGCACTGCTCTTCACCGCGATCCTCGGGCAATCCATCACATGGGTCGTCCTCTCGCTCGCGGGCATCGTTTTCCCGTACCGGCGCCCGGCGATGTACCGGTCGCAGTCGATTACGACCAGAAAGGTCGCGTCGATACCCGTGTTCAGTGTGGTCGCCTTCGCCGCCCTGGTCGTGTATCTGATCTTCATCTACCCGCTCGCAACGAAGGACGTGCTCGGAGCCAACGCGACCACGGGTGTGCACACGCTCATCATCATCGGCATCGCCAGCCTGGTCATCTATCCGGTCTCCGCGGCCGTCAATCGAAGCCGTGGACGCGACCTCGGTCTGGCATCCCGCGAGCTGCCGCCTGATTGATGCTGCGGCGACGCCGGGGCAGGAGAATTCGCGTCGTGTTCGCGACGGACGTCCATGGTTCTGAAGTCTGCTTTCGGAAGTTCCTCAACGCTGCTCGGGTCTACGAGGCGAACGCGGTGATCCTGGGCGGCGACATCACCGGGAAGCTGGTGGTGGTGATCCGGGAGACCGACGATGGCCGGTACGCGTACGACGACGGTCGAGGACGGGTCGTGACCGTGCCCGCATCCGAGCTCTCGGCGGCCCTCGATGCGATCCACGCGATGGGGCGGTACAGCGTCGTCTTGAGCCCGGGCGAGCAGGTGGAGGTCGATGCTGAGCCCGACAGGCTCGATTCGCTATTCCGGCGGGTGACCGCCGACGCCCTGGCGCGATGGGCCGCGCTCGCGGCCGAGCGGCTGGCGGACACAGGCGTCCCCGGCTACTTCATGCTCGGGAATGACGACTTCCCGGACCTGGCAGAAATCCTGCGGCGGCAGGATGGGATCACGTACGCCGAAGGCGGGATCGCCGAGCTGCCCGGCGGGCTCTCGCTCGCGTCCTACGGCTGGTCGACTCCGACACCCTGGCACACGCCTCGCGAGCGCTCGGAGGAGGAGATCGCGGACGACCTGGCCGAGCTCACAGGGAGTCTCGACTCATTCGACCGCGCGATCTTCAACATCCACTGCCCGCCGTTCGGCACGACGCTCGACCAGGCACCGCACCTCGACGACTCGCTGCGGCCCGTGACGGGCCCGGCCGGCGTGGAAACCAGGAGCGTGGGCTCGCGATCGGTGCGCCTCGCGCTCGAGTCGCACCAGCCGCTTCTCGGACTTCACGGCCATGTCCACGAGTCGCCCGGCGCGGTTCGGCTCGGCCGCACCCTGTGCATCAACCCGGGCTCGGACTACGCCGACGGCGTCCTACGCGGCGCCATCATCGATGTGAACACGGACACCCGAGACGCCGACTGGCAGCTGGTGCAGGGATAAGCCGGTGGGGAGACGGATGCACATAATCTCGGAGTCCGACGTCACACGGATTCTGGACGTCGACTTGGCGGTCAAGGCCATCCGCGCGGCGCATCTCGACCTTGCGCACGGAACCGCCCACATGCCGACACGGGCGACGCACGGCCTGGAGGCCGGCGCGGAGTACAACCTGATGCCCGCGCTTGTTCCTACCTCGGACGCGTTCGGCGTCAAGGTTGTCACCTTCTTCCCTGACAACCCGGGTCGCGGGCTCCCGTCTGTAATCGCGTCCGTGCTCCTCCTCGAGCCGACCACCGGCAATCCGGTGGCGCTCGTCGCGGCCTCGAGATTGACGGCCATCCGGACCGCGGCAGCGTCGGCGGTCGCAACCCAGGCACTGGCCCGAGCGGATGCGACGACCCTGGCGATTATCGGCTGCGGCGTCCAGGGTGAGGCACATCTCGAAGTGCTGCCCCGCGTCGTTTCGATCGACCGTGTACTGGTGGCTTCGCGATCCCAGTCGTCCGCCGAGGCGCTCGCGGACCGAGGGCGCGCGCGAACGCCCGACCTGGCGATCGAGGTCACATCGCCCGAAGATGCGGTCCGGCGCGCGGACATCGTGTGTACCACGACGACCTCCGCGGCCCCGGTGGTCGCGGACGGCTGGCTCAAGCCGGGCACGCACGTCAATGCCGTCGGCGCGCATTCACCGGATGCGCGCGAGCTCGAGTCGACGACGATGGCGGCCGCACGGGTGATCGTGGATTCGCGCGATGCGGTTCGTGTGGAATGTGGCGAATGCATGGTCCCGATCGCGGAAGGACTCGTCCGCGGCGACCACTTTGACGACGAGCTGGGGCAGCTTTTGGCCGGCGATGTCCCCGGCCGCAGGACCGCGGACGAGATCACGGTCTACGAGTCCTGCGGCCTCGCCATCCAGGACGTGGCCGTCGCCCGCGCGATCGTCGACCGCGCAATCGACACGAACGAGGGGCACGATGTCCAGTTCTGAGTTTGACCGAGCGAGCTACGAGCGCCACTCGTGGCCGGAGCTCGAAGCCGCTGTCAAGAGAGGCGCCGTCGTCATCCTGCCGCTCGGCGCAATCGAGCAGCACGGGCCGCACCTTCCGGTGGTGACTGACGCGTATATCGCGCGCCGACTCGCGCTCGCGGCCGACCAGAGCCACGATGTGATCGTCGGCCCCGCAATGCCGCTCGGCTACCGGTCACGGCCCTTGACCGGCGGGGGCCCCTTCTTTCCCGGGACGATCTCGCTCTCCGGCGCGACCTTCACGGCGGTCGTACGCGAGATGATCGAGGAAATTCTCCGCCACGGTTTCCGTAGCATCGTGCTCTATCTCTGGCACATGGAGAATCAGAACTTCGCCTACGAGGCGGCCTACCTCGCGGCAAGTGCGCGCGAGGACGTCAAGGTGGTCATCGTGGAGACACCGTTCGTGGCCCTCTCGGACGAGAGCATGGACCTGCTCTACGAAGGCGACTTTCCCGGCTGGGGCCCGGAGCACGCGGGGCTCCTCGAGACGTCCCTCATGCTGCACCTGGCGCCGGAACTCGTGGACATGTCCCGCGCGGTCGATGACGGAGCCGCGTTCACCCCCGACTACGACATCATTCCGCCGCCGCAGTCGATCGCCAGCCGCTCCGGCGCGCTGTCGCGGACGAGGTCGGCCCGCGGGTCGACCGGGGAACGGTGCTTCACCGAGATCGTCGGCCATCTCCAGGGGATTCTGGACACGGAGTTCCCCCGAACTCGGCGCCACCCCGACGTCAACGAGCAGCCCGCCGCGAACGGAGGCCCTGATGAGCCAGACTCGTGACCCGGACCCCGGGCCATACGCCTACGGCAACGAGGCGTTGCACACGTGGTACAGAGAAAGGAACTTTGGCGGCCGGGTGGGCTTCGGCTCGTCGCCGGCGCTGCTTGTCATCGACGTAGCCCAGGTCTGGCTCGATCCACACGACAAGGAGCTGGGGTCATTCCAGGAGCCGATGTTCGAGGCCATCCTGAAGATCCTCGACGTCGCGCGAACCGCCGGTGTCCCGGTGTTCTTCACGAGCATGGGGTATCACGAGAACCAACACGACGCCTCGCACACGATCACGGCGAAGTGGCCGGCGACGGCGATGATCCTTGATAGGCCGGGCACGTCGCTCGACCCGCGGCTCGAGCGACGCGACGACGAACCGCTGATCCTCAAGCGGCGGCAATCGGCCTTCTTCGACACGCCGCTCGCCTCCTACCTCATCGGACATCGCATCGACACGACGATCGTGGTCGGGATGAGCACGAGCGGATGTATCCGGTCAACCTGTGAATCCGCGTTCAACTACGACTTCCGCGTGATCGTTCCTGAAGAGTGCGTCGGCGACCGGTGCGCTCCCGCCCACGCCGCGAACCTCTTCGACATCGACAATCTCTTCGGCGACGTGATGAAACTAGACGACGTACTCGCCTACCTGAAGTCGGTCGGCTACACCGACCAGCCCGATGACTGACGGCGCTCCCGAGTACGTCCGATACCTCCCCATCATCGATCGGCCACGCCTCGAATGGCCGAACGGAAAGCGACTAGCGTTCTGGCTGTCGCCGAACATCGAGCACTACCAACTCTTCCCGCCCGCGAACCCGTACCGGAACGCCACCCCGAGAGTCCCCGCTCCGGACGTCGCCGACTGGAGCTATCGCGACTACGGCAACCGTGTCGGCTTCTGGCGGATGCTCGACGTCCTCGAGCGGTACCCGATCCGCCCCACGGCGACGGCTAACCTCGCTGCACTCGAGATGTACCCCGAGATCTGCGACGCCGTAGTCGCGCACGGCTGGGAGATCGTCAGCCACGGCCGACACAACACGGAGTACCTCTTCGGCCTCTCCGAGGCGGACGAGCGGGAATACCTGCACCGCAGCCTGACGGGGTTCGAGAAGGCGACAGGCCAACGACCGCGAGGGTTCCTCGGGCCGTTCGCAAGCATGACCCCGAACACGATGAACCTGCTCGCCGAGTGCGGGGTGCGGTATTCATGCGATTGGTACTGCGACGACCAACCGTTCCCGCTCCGAGTCGAGCGCGGTCGGCTGATCGCACTCCCGTACTCGTGGGAAGTGAACGACGCCATCATGATGGAGTCCGGCCTCGGCCGGTTTGAGATCGACGACTTCGTTACCGTGTGCCGAGATCAGTTCGACCGTCTCCACCGTGAGAGCGCGGACACCGGATTGGCGATGCATATCGCACTTCATCCGTTCCTGATCGGCCGCCCGCACCGGATCGGAGAGCTCGACCGTCTACTCGACTACATCCTCAACCATGACGAGATCTGGCTCGCAACCGGGACCGAGATCGCAGACCACTACTACGCCACCCAATATGACGCCATCGTGAGCCTGCTCGAGGAGCGCCTTCCCTTGGCGGAAGGGCCGAACCAGTGACGCCGATCGACGAGTCGGGGATCCAGTGGTCAGCGGAGCCGGGCCGGGGTGCCTGGGTAGTCCCAGGCAACGCTGCGATCGCTGCGGCCGTGGTCGTCAGCCTCGAACACGTCGCGTGGACTCCCGATGCTCAACACCGGATCGCACCCTCGACGGTCCTGAACGGACCCTACCCCGACATCTTCGACCCACACCAGGTGTCGGTCCACGAGTACGGGAACCGCGTCGGCGTCTTCCGGGTCATGGACGCCTGTGATCGGATTGGCATCCGCGCGACGGCCGCCATCGACGCCCAGGTCGCCCGGCGAGCCCCGCGCATCGTCGAGGAATGCGTCGCGCGACGCTGGGAGGTCATCGCGCACGGGGACGCGCTTTCGAACATCATCACGGAGGACATGGACCCCGACGCCGAGCGGTCGTATATCGGCGCCGCGATCTCGGAGTTGTCTGGCGTGCTCGGAAGGCGCCCTTCCGGCTGGCTCAGCCCGGAGTACAGTCAATCCCGAAGCACGCTTGATCTACTTGCGGAGGCGGGTCTCGACTACGTCTGCGATTGGGGCAACGACGAGCAGCCCTACACGCTCAGCACGCCTCATGGCGACATCGTGAACGTGCCGTTTTCGACCGAACTCGACGACGTCTTCAGCCACCGACAACGTGGCGTAACAATGGCAACATGGCGAGACTCGGTCGTCGCCACCGTGAGGGAACTCGAGCAGGCGCCGAGCGGCGCACGGCTGATCGTCCTGAACCTCCACCCATACATCGTCGGGCAGCCGTTTCGGATCCGCTACCTCGAGGATGTCCTCGCCGCCCTCATTGGCAGCGAACACGTGTGGTTGGCGACTCTTGGCGAGATCGTCGAGAGCTACTTGACCCGCGACCCCGCGATCGGCCGATAAGACGGTGAGGAGTTGATTTGTCAAGTCGACGTAGCGCTCCGACAGGCCTAGTCAGTCCGGCGGCGTCCGAAGACATCGCGTCCGGCTCAAGGTGTTGCCGAAGGAGGCCTTCAGCTTTCGGCAGCCGCGTACGACCGCCGCCCATTTGAAGCGGCGTGGATCTAACTGTCGCGTCAAGGCCCGCGGTTTTCCCATGATGAGTTCGGCGATGATGCGGCCGGTTACGCGGGCTAGAGTCAGGCCGAGCATGGCGTGGCCGGTGGCTATGGCCACGAATCCCTCCTGATCCGGGAGCCATCCGACTAACGGACACCGTCCGGAGTACAGGGGCGAGGGCCGGACCACACCTGGATGATGTCCGCGTCGTCCCACTTCTCAAACGCTCCTCGGCCGACCTCGTGCACCGCGCGACTCGTGCCTGGTCAATACGGGGATCGAGGCCGTCGAGTGCCATCGTCCCGGCGAGTCGGACCCGCCCGTGCAAGGGCCTCACCGCGACCCGCAGTTCGTGGAGGAGAAGGGGCCGGACGATCTGCTCGTGCTCGTGCCGCGAGATCAACGGAGTACCCTCTGCCGCTTTCGACCCAGAGGCGCGACGTCGCCACGGGTGCATCGGGCCGCGGCTGCAGCGGGCGAGTTCCGTCAATGCGTCGCTGGCCGTCCCGCTGGGGGCCATCGGCTTCCGGCGAGGCCTTCAGACGGGTTGTGACCAGGGGGACGTGCTCTTCACCCGTGCGGGTGTTCAGGCGCTGGCGGCAATCGCCGTAGCTATCAGAGCATGGCTTAGGGAGGTGCAACGATGAGCGGAACGATCTTCGCCGAACGACGGCGGCCGTGTGCCAAGTGCGGGAAGAAGCACCCGGACGAGCGCTACTTGGAGTTCAACGACGCAGACGGCGACTACGACCAAGTGCTGTATGAGATGTCTCTCGACCAGTGGCGTGAGTCGGAGATCGTCTTCGGCGAGCCTCGCTGCTGGGAGTGCTGCTCGCTGCGCGAGCAGAGCGTGATTCTCAAGGGGTTGCTCAGCGATGCTGCGTGATCGCACACAAGACCGACGTCTCCACAGAGAGCCCCGACCCCATCCGGGCTCTCGCCGGTTGCCCCGTACACCAGAGGCAAACCGGGCGCCCCGCCTGACGGGCGCCGAGATACCGGCGTGACTGCCATCTCGCGCACGTTTTTGAGGGGTCACGGCCCGACAGGGTCGAGGAGGAACTCGCGCTGCCGTGCTGCTTTTCGACAGGTCGCGCCGCCGTGATCGCAGACGTCGAGGCCGGTGTCGTGGTGGCGCGGGCCGGCGTGGTCGTGTGGACGACATCGACGACTTCAAGCCCTTCAACGATCAGCACAGACACCGACTGGACGACCTGAGGATCACCGTGGTGACTCGGATCTCGGCGAGGGTGACGGCCTCCACTTCCGCGTGGTAGCGGACGCGCCATCGAAAGACCTCTTTCGAGCCGGTGAGGGAGGCCCTCAGCCCGTGGCTGCGCGCTCGCTTGGCGCGTTTCCGGGTGCATACTTCTCCACGATCCAGTACGAGGCGCGTTGCTCGACGACCCACTCGTAGTCAGGCATGAGGTGCCGGGGCTTGACGGCATAGCGCCTCGCCGTGGCATGCGCTTGGTCGAATCCGCGATGGTCAGTGGGAGCCCGTCGTAGCAGCCGGCGTCGCCGCACTCACAGACGAACGGCGTCAGATCGTCAGTCCCGGCCAGAGGCGCTTCGAATCCCTTGCGGCGCTCGCTGTACTGCTTGAACGCTGCCTCGTTCTTGTGCACGCGCTCGGCTTTACGCCGCCCCCAATCGATCGGGAGGGCGCGTCTCCAAAATCCGGCTCCATCGGCCCTCCGGTCCGCCAGCGACGGCACCCACATCAAGGTGGTGACAGGAATCAGGCCGCGCTGCTTGAGCCTGCCGAAAGCCGAACCGGTAGATCAGCGCCACATGCGCCGGCACTCCCTCGGCGCCGTCGGTCGTGTGCGCGCGACGCCGGCGCAGACCCGCGGGATCGGCATGTTCGAACAGGACGATGGGGGCGGTGGCGGCCGTTGGGGGTTTCCTAGGAGGGTCTAGCGAAACGCCTCATGCTGCTTAGTCGCCTGCGGCCGCATGCTCCACAGCGTCGCCTCCACGGGAAGCCGCGGCGACCACCTGGGGCAACGCCACCGCCGAAGCTGCATCTCGACCATCGAAAACGAACTTGTGCACCACAACCGGTTCCACGACCAGAAATCAGGCGCGACGTGTCGCGGCCGACGCCGCGTAACCCGCGTCAACGCAAAACGGGGCAACCTCAGAGGCCGCTCGCCGGTTGTACCGCCTCAAGGTGGCGGCCGCGGTGGTCGATAACGGAGGGCATGACAGTGTCAGCAGCGAATGCAGACGGCTCGATGGATCTGCGGCGTGGGTATTCACGGGCGATCATCGCTCGGCTCGGCCGGTGGGCGGGCCCGCGTCCATGGGTGATGGTGGCCGCGGTGGCGTTGATGGCGGCCCTCTTGGGGGCGATGGGGTATGAGTTTCTTCAGTCGGAGGCCGACAGCCGCCGCCAGGCGGAGACGTCGTTCGGCGTTCAGGCTCGAATTACCTCGGAGCTGACGTCGTCGCTTTTCGCCTCGTCGGCGTCCAGCGCCGAGGCGGCGGCAACGAAGGCGTTCGGTGGCCCGTCGCCGAGCAGCGCTCTGCTGACCGAGGTTGCCAAGCGGTCACACCTCGCCTACGCGCTGATCCTCGACTCGTCGGGCAGGACGATGGCGGCCTCGGCCGGTGCGCCGCCGGCAGCCGGTGCTTCCGCGAATCTGCAACGCGCGCGTGTGCGGGGGTCGTGGCTGTCTGATCTGATTCGGCCGACCATGCATGGCCCCACGGTGATCGAATGGGTGCTGGCGTTTCCGACCCCGTCCGGGCAACGGTTCCAGGTCGAGGCGTTCAACGCGACCGTTCTGGTGGGTTTCCTTCGCGGCTACCTTCACGAGTCGGGCGCCAACCCGCGGCAGGTCGGATACCTCGTCGACGGTCACGACCGGGTGATCGCGGACTCGACCGGTGCGGTCAGGCTGGGTTCTCAACTGTCCGGCGGGCTGGTTGAGGCTGGGGGCGGGAGCTACCGTGGCGGCGGTGGGGAGCGATACGTTGCGGCCGCGCAGCTGCGAGGCTCCGCTTGGCGTGTGCTGCTGAGTGAGCCGACGGCGGTGCTGTATCCGGCGCTGGCCGGGTCCAAAAGTTGGATTCTCACTGCTGCGCTCGCAGCGTTTGCGATCATCGCGCTGGTCGCGCTGATCCTGTTGCGGCGCATGCTGGTCGGCACCGCACGGGTGGTCGACGCCAACCGGCAGCTTGAGGAGCTGAATGCGACGCTCGAAGATCGCGTCGCGGAGCGGACGGCGGTTGCGGAACAGCGCTCCGAGGAGCTTGCGCGCTCAAACAGCGAACTGGAGCAGTTTGCATCGGTTGCTTCGCATGATCTGCAGGAACCCCTGCGGAAGATCCGGATGTACGGCCAACGTTTGCTGAAGCAGGCCGGCGGCGAGCTGCGGCAGGGGGCTGTGTCCGACGTGACGCGGATGCACGATGCCGCCGAGCGGATGCAGCGTCTGATCGACGATCTGCTCTCGTTCGCCCGCGTGACGAGCCGCCACCGCGAGTTCGAGCGGGTGGACCTGACCGTCCTCGCGCGACAGGTCGTGGGTGACCTCGAGGCGCGCGTCCACGAGCTCGATGCAGAGGTGGAGATCGGCGAGTTGCCGGTCGTTGAGGCCGATCCAGCTCAGATGAGCCAGTTGCTGCAAAACCTGGTGAGCAACGCCCTCAAATTCCATCGGGAGGGCGTGCGACCGATCGTCCGCATACGTGCCGACTTTTTGGAGGGCGGGCACGCGCGCTTCGCTGCCGAGTCCGCAAACGGCCGCCGCTGCGTGATCACCGTGGAGGACAACGGGATCGGGTTCGAGCCGCGCTACGCTGACCGGATCTTCTCCGCCTTCGAGCGATTGCACAGCCGGTCCGAATACGATGGCACCGGCATCGGGCTCTCGATCGCGCGCAAGATCGCATGGCGGCACGGCGGCGAGTTGACCGCGACCAGCACGCCGGGCGCTGGGTCGACCTTTACGCTCACCCTCCCGATCGCAAAGCCGACAGAAACCGTGGACCGGGCAGCCTGATGACCGGGAACCAGACGCCAATCACCATCCTCGTCGCAGACGACGATGAGGAGGATCGCGTGATGACACAAGAGGCGCTCGCCGAGAGCCGGCTCGCCAACGACGTCCGCTTCGTGGAGGACGGCGAGGCGCTCACCGACTATCTGTTTCACCGCGGCGCCTACAGCGGGCCTGGAGATGCGCCCACTCCCGGCCTGATCCTGCTCGATCTCAACATGCCGAAGAAGGACGGTCGCGAGGTACTCGCCGAGATCAAGGCCGATCCCAGGCTGCGGCATATCCCGGTCGTGGTACTTACGACCAGCAAGGCCGAGGAGGACATCGTCCGTACCTATGCCCTGGGCGTCAACTCGTTCATCACCAAGCCCGTCACGTTCGACGGGCTCGTGGAGGCGATGACCGTCTTCACACACTACTGGTTCCAGATCGTCGCGCTTCCCGGCGAGGGAAACAATGTCTGACCGCACGCCACACGTCCGACGCGTCCTGCTAGTGGAAGATGACGAGGAGGACTACGAGTTCACCAAGGATCTGTTCGCAGAGCTCGCCGCCCCTCGACACGAGCTGGCGCGGGCATGCGACTATGCGACGGCGCTCACCGCCAGCACGCGCCAGCAGTTCGACGTTTGCCTGGTCGACTACCGCCTCTCAGGCGCTGAGAGCGGCCTCGACCTCGCCCGCGCGCTGATCGCCGACCGCCACACCATGCCGGTAATCCTCCTGACCGGCCTCGACGACCGCGAGATCGATGAGACGGCCGCGAGCATCGGCGCTGCGGATTACCTGGTCAAGGGCCAGATCAGCGCTCCAATTCTGGATCGGGCGATCCGGTATGCGATCAAGAATCACGCAGCGCTCCAAGCCCTTCATGCCTCCTACCGCACCACGGTCAGCGCGCTCGCGGCGGCCCTCGAGCTGCGCGACGACCAGACCGGTGCCCATGCGAGCCGGGTCGCCCAGCTCGCGCTGCAGCTTGCTCACCGAGTCGCGCCGGAGCTCGCCCACGACCCTGAACTCGAGTACGGTTTCCTGCTTCACGACATCGGCAAGATCGGCGTTCCCGACGCCATCCTGCTTAAACCGGCCGGACTTGACCCCGGCGAGTTCGAACAGATGAAACGCCACGCAACCCTCGGCGAGCAGATCCTGGCCGACATCCCCTATCTGAACGGGATCGCCGCCGACATCGCCGCCGCACACCACGAACGGTGGGACGGCACCGGCTACCCCAACCGTCTACGCGGCATCCAGATCCCCCTGGCAGCCCGTATCTTCTCGGTAATCGACACCTTCGACGCGATCACCAACGATCGACCATACCGGCGTGCGCAAACCGTCGCGCAGGCGCTCACCGAGATCCAGAACGGCTCCGGAACGCAGTTTGACCCGCACGTCGTCGAGGCGTTCGTCGAACTACTCAGCGAGCGGCGAGCAGCGGCATAGAGCCCCCCATTCCTGGCGATTTCCATCACCGCGCCGGCGGCACCGCCGGGCAGCGGCCGATGGGCGGGCTCCCGGCATGGCTCCCACGCCTTAACCGGCACGCGCCCTACATGACCCGTGGCGTCGTCGACCGACCCGGGACGCTCACCTTCTACGGGGCGTCTGCGTCCCTGCGTAGGCGGATTCCCTCGGCGGAGGGGTCACACCACCGAGACGGCGGTCGATTACCGGGACATGTTCGAATCGGACCACGATGATGCTCCCGCCTATGAGCTCCAGGGGCGCTACGCACCCTCCAAGGTCTGGGTCACCCTCGACCATCGCGACCCGTGGGGCCGCAAGCCGACGGAGTTCCGCGTCGTGCGCAAGCATGACCGTGCTGATCGGCAGCCCGACGTGAACCGGCGCCGGCATGTGCGCGTCGACTGTGACTGGCCGGTGACCGCGGTCGGCATCGAACTCACCGGGCGAGAAACCACGTTTGAGGCGACGGTCCGCAACATCTCCACCGGCGGCCTCTACCTGGAAGCCAAGATCAGCGCCAACCTGGCGGTGGACAAACCGCTTCGGATCACCCTCCCCGACCCCGTCGGCGTCGTCGAGGCGATCGTCCGGCGCTTCCTCGAACACAACAAGGATGGCGCAAACACGACCAGCTGGGGCGTCGAGTTCACCCACCTGACGATCACACAGCGCGCCCACATCTCACGCCTCGTGTTCACCGCGGCACGAAACACCGCCGAAGGACGCTAGCGTTGACCCTTGACGTGGGCAAGTGACCGCGTCACAGGGGGCGGCCAGCGGGGCTTCGTTCCCCAAATCCCGACGAGGGAGCGCCCGATACGGGCGCACTATTCGATGCCCCTCGACACCGAAGAGCGTCGCCGGGGTCGTGCGCAAGGCTGAGGCATAGGGCTCTTCCGAGTTGACTCGCAGCGCGCCAACAATGCGGTGCTAGCCTGGCGTATCGGGCGGCCCGTCGTTGCGACTTGGGAAGGAAGCCCGGCGGGTCGCCCACTTTGACGCGGCGGTTTGCCATTGTCAAACGGCGCCGCTAGTGTGCGAGACACTCCTGTATCGAAGCTGAGGAGTGTGGTACTTGGGCATTGGCCGACACCGAAGTCG
>JAICJM010000100.1 GCA_025928435.1 Thermoleophilia bacterium | reverse complement strand
TTCATGTTGACGAGGATGTCGTCGACCATCTGGCGCGTACCCTCGGCCAGGGTCGCCGCAAACGACGAGCCGTACTCGACCAGCCGGCGCTCACCGCGGTGGTACCAGGTCATCCCGGGGATGTGCGAGCCGGACGGATGCTCCCCGGTCAGCAGGGCGGCCAGGCAGACGGGTGTGAGCGACGGGAACGTCGAGACGCAGTCGTCGCGACGGTCTCCGGCGGCGGCCAGCCTGGCCATCGTCGGCGCGCGGCCGGCGGCGATGGCCCGGTCGAGCAACTCCGGCCCGAGGCCGTCGACGACCGCGAGGATCAGCTTCTTGCCCGGATCGGGGCGCGGCGCGGCGCTCATCGCAGCACGCGCAGCCCGCGGAACTTCTGATCCTCGCGCCGGCGCTGGCGCATCAGGAGCCAGCCCGCGGCCAGGGTCATCAGGTAGCCCACGAACGGGATGAGCGCCACCGCCGCCGCCCCGAGGCCGGCCCCGTCCTCCACGAGCGCGGTGCCGCGCACGTCGCCGCCGGCCTTCACGGCACCGGCCCGCAGGCGCCGCATCGCCAGCCCCACGGCCGCGGCGACGATCGCACCGATGACGAGCCCGGCGTAGGGGATGTCACCCCCCGCGGCCAGCTCGAACACGAGGCCGCCGGCCACGATCCGCCGGCCCAGCCGCGCCCCCGCCTGGGCGCCGGGCCAGACGGCATCGGCCGCGAGCTCGATCGCCACGAGCGCCCAGCACACGGCCACCGTGACCGCATCGTCGGCGATGCGTATCGGCGACTCGAGCCAGCCCTGGGTGGCGGCGCTGGCCGCGAGCGCGAGCGGCGCGGCCGAGAGCAGCCCGGCCGCGGCCGCGAGGCCGAGGCCCTGGCTGATGGCGATCAGGTGATCCATGGCCGGCGAATGATAATCCCGCGGTCCCGGCGCTAGTGCGCCGGCACGAGCACCCGGATGGCGTTCGGGCGGTAGGAGAACCGCACCCGCTCGCGGTGGCCGACGTACTCGCCGTCGATCTGGAACGCGGTCGGCTCGTCGCACTCGACGGCAAACGCGTGCAGGTCGTGCAGGTACCCGACGTGGCGGCTGCCGCGGCGGGCGTGGCGGGGCCAGATCAGCGCGTACACCGGCAGGCGCCACAGCTGGCGGCCGCGCAGCTCGCGGGTGAATACCGCGTCGAGCCCGTGCTCGAAGTCCGCCCGGGGCGTCGCCCGCACGGGGATGGGGCCCAGGAACGTGTACGGATGCTGGTTGGCAACCGCCAGATACGAGCATCGGTGCGACGAGCCGTCCGCGATCAGGGTCATGCGCTCGTGCAGCGCGTAGCCCTCGGCGCGCAGGACGCGAAGTGCCGTCGCAAGCACCCGCAGGTCTCCCGGGCGCTCGTTTCCGGGGCGCTCGTGCCGGGTCGCATCGACGATCGCGGTCGCCTCGGCGTCGAGCCCCAGCCCCGCCGCGAAGGTGAACGCGCGCCCGTCGGCGACGCCCAGCCCGATGGAGCGGGTCGATCCGGACCTGAGGGCGTCGGCCAGCTGGCGCGCGGCGGCGGCGGGGTCGTTCACGAGTCCGAGGTGGCGGGCGAACACCGACGAGGCGCCTGCGGGCAGCACGCCCATCACCTCGCCGGCCCGGATGCCGTTCACGACCTCGTTGTAGGTGCCGTCGCCGCCGAGGGCGACCACCGCGTCCTCGGTCGCCGCCGCTGCCAGCGCGGTGGCGTGGCCGGCATATTCGGTCATGGCGACCTCGACGTCGGCGGCCTCCCTGAGGGCTGCGATGACGGCGTCCAGCACCGGGCCGCGCACTCCCGTGGCGGCCGCGTTGACGATGAGGCGTACGCGCATCGCATCGCTACGATAACCGCCGATGCGCGCCGAACGAGTGCGTACCTATGCGGCCGCCGCGGCCGTCCCCGCAGTGATCGTCGTCCTGGCGCATCTGGCGTACGCGTGGGAGCAGCATCCCTCCAGCGCCGACCGTCAGTCGACGGCCTTCGCACACGGGATCGGCCTCGCCGTCATCCTGGCGGCGGTGCTCGCCGCAGGCCGGCTGGCGCAGTGGCTCGAGGGCGTTTCGGCCCGGCTGTGGCCCGGCGTGGTCGGCGTCGTCGGCGCGATCGCGGTGCTCGCCCACCTGGCCGACGACTGGAGCGCCGGCTCGGCGGCGGTGCGCTCGGTGCGAATCCTGGCCGAGCACCTGGCCGCGCTCGCCCTCGTCGCCCTGGCGGCCTGGATCGCGGGCCGGCTCGAAGCGCGCGTCCGCACGTAGGGGCAAATTCCCAGCCAATTCTGGCCGCGTACAACTCGGTACGTGATGACGGCCTACGTGCGACAGGGGGTGCTCGTGGTCGCCGCCGCCGCAGTGGGGGGTGCAAGCGCCGTCGCACTCGGGCGCGCCGGCGTCGGTGGTTCGTCGACGACGACCATCCGCCGCGTCGCCGAGGCCCAGGCGCCGGTCAACGTCTCCTCGACCGCGGGCGGGCTGAACGCGGCCCAGATCTACCGCCGCGACGCGCCCGGGGTCGTCGTCGTGAACGCGACGAGCGTGCGCAAGGTCAGCGATCCGCTCGACCCGTTCGCGCCCAGCCAGACGGAGCGCAGCCAGGCGCTTGGCTCGGGCTTCGTGATCGACCGCCGCGGCCACATCCTCACGAACGCGCACGTCGTCGCGGGCGCCCACACCGTCACCGTGGGCTTCCGCCAGGGCGGCACCTACAAGGCGGACGTGGTCGGCGACGACCTGATCGACGACGTCGCGGTGCTCGACGTGCCGCGGGCCCCGCGCTCGCTGCTCGACCCGCTCCCGCTCGGCAGCGTCCGGTCGGTGCAGGTGGGCGACCCGGTGGTCGCGATCGGGAACCCGCTCGGCCAGTACCGCAGCATCACCGAGGGGATCGTCTCGGCCAAGGCGCGCCAGATCAACTCGCTGAAGCCGGGCTACAAGATCTACAACGCCATCCAGACCGACGCGGCCATCAACCACGGCAACTCGGGCGGCCCGCTGATCGACCGGTACGGGCACGTCGTCGGGATCACGAACCAGATCCTGACCGGGACGAACAACCCGACGAGCGGCAACATCGGCATCGGGTTCGCGGTGCCGATCGACACCGCCCGCTCCGTCGCCCGCCAGATCGTGCGCAGCGGCCGGGCGGTGCACACCTACCTCGGCATCGCCGGGACGCAGGTGACGGCCACGCTCGCCCGCGTGCTCAACCTGCCCGTCTCGAGCGGCGTCCTCGTCGGGAACGTGCGGCCGGGGTCGCCCGCGGCCCACGCCGGCCTGCACGGCGGGTCGGCGACCGCAACGATCGACGGCCGCACCCTCACCGTCGGCGGCGACGTGATCGTGTCCATCAACGGCCACCGGATCGCGCACTTCTCCGATCTGGCCGAGGCGGTCGCGGGCCTCAAGCCGGGCACGCACGTCACGCTCGGCATCGTCCGCAAGGGCGCGCGGATGACCGTCCCCGTCACCCTGGGGGCGCAGAGCGGATAGCTGAGATTCGCGCCCTCGGGCGCGAACCGCCGGGGCCCCACCCCACCTGCCATGGGGCCCCGGCGGCCCTTCGGGGCCTCTCGGGTTTCCGGGCCTACCGAACCTCGACGATGACGTCGTCGACGGCCGCGAGCGCCTCGCGCACGGCGTCCTCGACGCGGCTCGCCAGCGCGTGTGCCTCACGCACCGTGATCGCGGGGTCGGCCGTGAGCGAGGTGACGACGAGCAGCCGCCGGCCCTGGCGGTAGACGACCACCTCCCCCGCCGTCCCGGCCACGGAGCGCACCGCCTCGGCCGCGCGCTCCCGCACGTCGGGCTCGGTGCCGCTGACGTCGTGCGCCGGCTGGGCGTCGGGCGCCGACGGCTCGACGTGCGCGTAGACCCGGGCGATCCCGACCTCGGCCAGGATCTCGCGCTTCAGCCGCTCGACCGCCTGGGCGGCCTGGCGCAGGGTCGCGTCCTCGGGCAGGCGCACGTGCAGCGTCACGGCGCGGCCGGCGGCGTCCTCGAGCACCGTGATGTTGTGGGCCTCGACGACGCCCGGCACCCGCCGCGCCGCGGCCGACACGCGCTCGTTGGGCCGCTCCTCGGCCAGCCGGGCCGGCTCGACGTGCACCTGCACCTGGGCCCGCCCGAGCGATTCGCGCACGGCCTGCTCGACCCGGTCAGAGGTGTCGTGCATCTGCTCGAGCCCCTCGAGCCGGGAGACGCCGATCACGACGTCGGCGAAGCTCTCGCCCCCGGCCTCGCGCACGCGCACCGAGCGGACGTCTGCGACGCCGGCCACGTCCCGCACGGCCTGCTCGACCGCCACGGCCTGGCCCAGCGGCGCCCGGTCCATCAGCACGTCGATGTTGCCCGCCGCCAGGCGGACGGCGGCCACGAGCACGATCGCCGCGACGAAGATCGCCGCCACCGAGTCGCCGCCGGGGACGCCGGCCGCCGCCAGACCGAGGCCGATCAGCACGGCCAGGGTGCCGATGAAGTCGCTCCCGAAGTGCCAGGCGTTCGCGATCAGCGCGGCGTTCCGCTCCCGTCGTCCCTGCCGGAGCGACAGCGTCGCCCGGCTGGCGTCGACCGCCAGGACGAAGAGCACGACGACGAAGACGTAGGCGCGCGCGTCCACGGGAGAACTGCCGGACCGCAGCCGCAGCACCGCCTCCACGGCGATCCAGACGGCGGCGCCGGCGAGGAACGCGCCCTCGGCCAGGGCGGCCAGGTGCTGGGCCTTGCCGTGGCCGTAGGGGTGCTCCCGGTCGGGCGGCCGCTCGGCCACGCCGACGGCGTACAGGGTCAGCACGGCGGCCACCGCGTCGATGCCGGAATGGGCCGCTTCGGCGAGCACGCCGAGGCTGCCGCTGGCGAACCCGACCGCTGCCTTGACCACCACGAGGACGACGGCTGCGACGAGCGAGACCAGCGCCGTACGCCGCGCGGTCGACATGCCGCCATTGTATTGCGCACGCGACGTTTCCTTTTTTCGTCCCGAAGTGCAATGATTCTCCGGGTTATGGGCGCTAGCGATACGGGCAACGGGCCGTCTGCCGATCGCAGCCAGGTGCGCTGCCTCGTCGTCGACGACCACGCCGCGGTCCGCGAGGGCGTGAAGATGATCCTCACGCGCGATCGCGAGATCTCGGTGATCGGCGAGAGCGGCTCCGGCGACGGCGCGGTCGAGATGGCCGACAAGCGCCGCCCCGACGTGATCGTCATGGACGTCCGCATGGACGGCATGGACGGCTTCGAGGCGACGCGGAAGATCATCGCCGCGCATCCCGACATCGCGGTGATCCTCTACACCGCGCACGGCGAGCGCGGCCTCCTGGCCGAGGGCCTCGACTGCGGCGCCCGCGGGTACGTCCTCAAGGACGCGCCGCCGGACGACATCGTCCGCGCGGTCAAGCGGGTCGCCGAGGGCGGCGCGTACGTCGACCCGACGCTTGCATCCGAGCTGGTCGCCCCCAAGGCCACCGAACGGCTCCCGGCGCTGTCAGGCCGCGAGCGCGAGATCCTGGGGCTGCTGGCGAACGGGTACTCGAACCCGGAGATCGCCCAGCGGCTGTTCATCAGCCCCGAGACGGTGCGCACGCACGTCCGAAACGCGATGACGAAGCTGGAAGCCGACACCCGCACTCAGGCGGTGGCGCTCGCGCTCCGCTATGAGTTCATCGACTGAGCGCCTGCTCACGGCGGGCGTCGCCGCCGCCGCCGCGGCGGCAGTGGTGGCCCTGGTCGTGCTCACGTCGTCGAACTGGCTCCACGGCGCCCTCATGCTCGCGGCCGTCGCCGTGGCCTGGTTCGCGATCGACCGGGCGCTGCGCACGACGCATGCGCTGGCCGAGCGCAGCCGCGAGCAGCGCGAGCTCTTCGACATCATGCTGCACACCCTCGACGACGAGCGGGCCGGGCTCGCGATGCGGCTCCACGACGGCCCCCAGCAGACGATGACCGCCGTGCGGCTGATGTGCGACGTGATCGGCGACGCGATCCGAAACGGCGACGTCGACCGCGCCAACGAGGTGCTCGCCCGCCTCGAGGACGTGGCATCGGGGGCGGCGGACGACCTGCGCCGCACCGTCGCGCGCCTGCACCCCGTCGTCATGGAGCAGCAGGGGCTGCTCCAGGCGCTCGGGTCGCTGGCCGAGACCGTGCACGAGGAGTACGGGGTCGACGCGAGCTTCTCCCGCCCGGCGGCGGGATGGGAGGGCGACGTCGAGCGCGACACCGCCATCTTCCAGATCGCGCGGGAGGCGGCGATCAACGCGGCCCGCCACGGCCGCCCGCCGGTCTCGATCAGCCTCGAGCACGACGAGGGCCGCATCTCCCTGGCCGTCCAGGACGCCGGAGGCACCCTGCCGGCGACGCCCGCCGGCGGCATCGGCATCCGGATGATGCGGGAGCGGGCCACCCAGATCGGCGCGGCCATCACCCTCGACCGCAGCCCGGGGGAGTGGTCAGCGGTGCGGCTCGAGCTCCCGGCGGCGAGCGCCTCGACACAGTGAGGATCGGCCTCCTCGGCCACACCGTGATCGACACGGTGGTGGGCGCCGACGGCGGCGAGAGCCGGCGGCTCGGCGGCACGCCCCTGTACGCCCGCCGGGCGGTCGAGGCGCTCGGCGCCGAGTGCGTCGTCGTCACCCGCGGCGCCGACCCCGGGAACGCCGTCGTCATCCCCGGCGGCCCCGCCTACGGCTCCCGCCTCGACCACCGCGAAGGCACCCGCCAGGTGCTGGCCCGGTTCGGGCTGCCGTTCTCGGCCGCCGACGTCGAGGAGTACGTGCTGCCCGCCGTGGCCGGGTGCGAGTGGCTGCACCTGGGATCGCAGGGCGCGTCGGACTTCCCGCCCGAGACGATCGCCGCGCTCTCCGCCGCCGGGCACCGGCTGTGCCTGGACGGGCAGGGGCCGGCGCGGGGTGCGGAGCCCGGTCCGGTGCGCCTGCGGCCGTTCCCGCCGGCGTCGATCGCCGGCGTCGCGATCCTGAAGCTGAACCATCGCGAGGCGGTCGCGGCCGCGGGTGAGCGGCTCGACGTCCATGCGCTGCTCGGGCTCGGTGCCCCCGAGGTGTGCGTCACGATGGGCGCCGACGGCGTTCTCACGGCCACCTCCGCGGGCGTCGTGCGGGTCTCCGGCACCGGCGCCGGGACGTATGCCGACCCGACGGGCGCCGGCGACAGCTTCGCGGCGGCCTACGTGCTGGCCCGGGCGCGAGGCCTCGCCCCGGCGGGGGCGGCCGCCGAGGCAGAGGCCTCAACCGATCGGCTCTACCTCTAGGCCGGGCATACACAAATTGACTCGGTACGGGTACTCTTCCGCGAGATGGAGGCGAACGGCATCCGGATCCTGATCGCCGAGGACAACGCCCTCCTGCGCGGGGTGCTGCGCGACGCGCTCGAGGAGGCCGGGATGACGGTCGTCGGCGAGGCCTCGGACGGCGCGGAGGCGGTCTCGGTCGCAGAGCGGATGCTGCCCGACGTGGTCGTCATGGACATGCGAATGCCGAACGTGGACGGGATCGAGGCGACGGAGCAGATCGCCTCCGCCGACTGGGCGATGCCCGTGGTCGTGCTCTCGGCCTACGACGAGCCGCAGATGATCGACGCCGCCCTGAACGCCGGCGCCGCCAACTGCCTCAAGAAGGGCGTCGGGCTCGACGAGCTGATCGACGCGATCCGCTCGGCCACCGTCGCCTGAGCCACTCAGCTACCGGCGACTGGAAGCCGATACCAGTTGTATGGGCCCCGACGACATGCGTCGCATCGCGATGCTCTCGTACGACATCCTCCGCGTCCGCGATCCCGGCGAGGTCTGGAACCGGCTCGCCGAGTCGGTGGCAAGCCTCCTGCAGACCACCGCCGTACGCGGGTTCGACCTCGACGCTGGGTTCGACTCACCGGTGGTGGAAGTTGGGACGAGCAACGTCACGCCCGCCGCTCGCGCCATGGAGGCGGCGCTCATCCCGCTCGCCCTCGAGGCCGGGAGGTCGCTGATCTCGAACCACTTGGCGCTCGATCCTCGGTTGCACGGTGTCGCTCGTGACCTCGAAGCCGAGGAAACGATCGTCCACGCGCTGCTGCTCCGTGCCGATGGGCGGACGCACGGTGTCGTGACCGCGCACTGGGCGGGCGCGCCGCGACCGGAATACGAGCGCCGCGCCGGCTTCTACATCTATGCGGAGAACGCGGCGCTCGCGATGGCGATCGCGCGCGAGCGGGCCGAGCTGCGTCGCACCGCCTACGTCGACGCCCTCACCGCCCTGCCGAACCAGCGCGCCCTGGAGGCGGAGCTCGCCCGCCACGCCGACACCGAGCCGCTCGGCGTGCTCGTCCTCGACTTCGACGGCATGCGGGCGGCCAACGCCGCGTTCGAAAACGACTACGCCCGCGGTGGCGACGTCCTGATCGTGGCCGTCGCGGACGCGCTGCGCGCCTTCGCACGCCCGGGCGAGCTGCCCGCCAGGATGCACACACGCGGCGACGAGTTCTGCCTGCTCCTGCCCGGCAGCGACGAGGAGGAGACGGCTCGGCGGGTTGAGCGCCTGCAGCAGCTCCTGACGGAGCTGGAGGTGCCCGAGACCCATCGGCGCGTCTATCGCGGCGCCTCGGTCGGCGGGGCGGCCCGCACGCCGGGCGAGCCGATCGCCGAGACGCTCGCGCGCGCCTCGCGGGCGATGCACGAGCGCAAGCGCGCTACTCGGTCGAGATGAAGACGCTCTTCAGCTCGGTGTTGTAGGCGAGCGCCTCCATCCCGAGCTCCTTGCCGATGCCCGACTGCTTGTAGCCGCCGAACGGAGTCTGCGGGAAGACCGAGGAGTTCGTGTTGACGCCCAGAACCCCCGTGCGGAGCGCGCGGGCGACGCGCAGCTGGCGGGCGCCGTCGCGCGTCCACAACGATCCGGAGAGCCCGTACGGCGAGTCGTTCGCGATCCGGACGGCGTCCGCCTCGTCCCGGAAGGTGATCACCGAGACCACAGGGCCGAAGATCTCCTCCCGCGCGACCGTCATGTCGTTGCGGACGTCCGCGAGCACCGTCGGGCGATAGAAGAACCCGCCGGAGAGCCCGCCGTCGGGGCGCTCGCCGCCGACCACGACCCGAGCGCCCTCGTCGAGGCCGATGGCCACGTAGCGCTCGACCGTCTCGCGCTGCCCGGACGAGATCAGCGGCCCGACCTCGGTGTCGGGGCTCTCGGGCATCCCGACGCGCAGGTTGCGTGCGGTCGCGGAGTAGCGCTCGACGACCTCGTCGGCGACGGACTCCTGGACGATCAGGCGGGAGCGGGCACAGCAGTCCTGGCCGCAGTTCTCGAACACGCCATACGGCGCCAGGCGGCCCACCTTCTCGAGATCGGCGTCCTCGAAGACGACGCACGCCGACTTGCCGCCCAGCTCGAGCGTGACCCGCTTGATGCTCGCGGCCGCGCGGCGGGCGATGCCGGCGCCCACCTCGGTCGAGCCCGTGAAGCCGATCTTGCCCACGCCCGGATGCTCGACGAGCGCGTTCCCGACGGTGCCGCCGGGACCGGGAACGACATTCAAGGCTCCCGCCGGGATGCCGGCCTCAATTGCGAGCTCGGCGTAGCGGAGCACCGAGAGCGGCGTCAGCGACGCGGGCTTCAGCACCACCGTGTTGCCGGCCGCGAGCGCCGGGGCGATCTTCCAGTTGGCGATGTTCAGCGGGAAGTTCCAGGGCGTGATCAGCCCGACCACGCCGATCGGCTCCCGGAAGGTCATCGCCACGCCGTCCCGCTCGACGGGGACGGTGTGGCCGAAGAACTTGTCGACGGCGCCCGCGTAGTAGCGGATCACGTCGACGATCATCCCGAGCTGGCCGCGGGCGTCGCCGATCGGCATGCCGACGTTGCGGCACTCGAGCAGCGCAAGCTCCTCGGCGTGCTCCTCGACGAGCGCGGCGAAGCGGTGCAGGTGGCGGCCGCGGGTGACCGGCGACAGCGACCCCCATGACTCGTACGCGGCCGCCGCGGCGGCGACCGCCCGGTCGACGTCCTCGACGCCCGCCGATGCGACGCTCGCGAGGGTCGTGCCGGTGGCAGGGTTGGTAACGTCGAACGTCTCGCCCTCGGCGGCGGCCACGCGGTCGCCCCCGATGACGAGTCCCTCGGCCGTCGCGCTCACGCCGCCGCCCGCCGGTAGGTGGTCGCCTGCTCCACCAGCTCGCGGAAGAGCGGCGCCCCGCGCACCTCGTCCTCCTCGGGGTGCCACAGCACGCCGATGGCGAACCGGGCGGCGGGCAGCTCGATGCCCTCCACCGTGCCGTCCTCGGCCTGGGCGTTGGCCCGCAGGCCGTCACCGAGCCGGTCGGGCGCCTGGTGGTGGCAGGAGTGGGTGCGCGTGCCCGCCCCGAGCACGTCGGCCAGGCGCGTCCCCGGGGTGACCGTGACGTCGTGGAAGGTGTAGGTGCCCGGCAGGCCCTTGTGCGTCTCGCTGCCGAGGTGCTGGATCAGGTCGCCGCCGAGGGCGACGTTCAGGAGCTGCATGCCGCGGCAGATGCCGAGCACGGGCATGTCGCGCCGGATCGCCTCGCGCACCAGCGCCAGCTCGGCCCGGTCGCGGCCGTCGTCGAAGCCGATGCTCTCGGGGTGCGCCTCCTGCCCGTACACGGCGGGGTTGAGATCGGAGCCGCCGGTGAAGACCACGCCGTCGAGCAGGTCGAGCAGCTGGGTCGAGCCGTCGACGGGCGGGATGACGACCGGAAGGCCGCCCGCGGCGGTCACCGACCGGGAGTATCCGGCGGGCGCGAGCACGCTCTGGAACTCGGTCCACTGCCCGAACGTGACGGGCACGTCGTAGGCGCTGATCCCGATGACCGGGCGCTTGCGATCCATCCCGGATGGAGTATATGAATAGCCAATGCCGCTAACGCTCGACGAGTTGCGTGGCGACGTCGAGTCCGGCGCGGTGGACACGGTGCTCCTCGTCATGACCGACATGCAGGGCCGGCTGGCGGGCAAGCGCCTGCATGCGCCCTTCTTCGTCGACGAGGTGGCAGGCCACGGGGCCGAGGGCTGCAACTACCTCCTCGCCGTCGACGTGGAGATGAACACGGTGCAGGGCTTCGCGATGTCCTCGTGGGAGACCGGCTACGGCGACTTCGTGTTCCGGCCCGATTTGGCCACGCTGCGCCGGGTGCCGTGGCTCGAGCGGACGGCGCTCGTCGTCGCCGACCTCGAGTGGGAGGACTCCAGGCCGGTCACGGCCTCGCCGCGCCAGATCCTGCGCCGCCAACTCGACCGCCTGGCCGAGCGCGGGTGGTACGCGAACGTCGGCTCCGAGCTCGAGTTCATGCTCTTCCGCGACAGCTACGAGGCGGCCCGGGCCAAGCGCTACCACGACCTCACGACCGCGAACGCCTACAACGTCGACTACTCGATCCTGGGCACGACGATGGTCGAGGACGTGATCCGCCCCATCCGCCTGGGGATGGCGGGCGCCGGCATCCGGGTCGAGGACTCGAAGGGGGAGTGCAACTTCGGCCAGCACGAGGTGAACTTCCGCTACTCCGACGCGCTCTCGATGGCCGACAACCACTCGATCTACAAGAACGGCGCGAAGGAGATCGCCTACCTGCACGGCGCCGCGCTGTCGTTCATGGCCAAGTACGACGAGCGCGAGGGCAACTCGTGCCACATCCACATGAGCCTGTGGGACGACTCCGGCAGCCTCTCGCCCGGCGAGGACGGCAGCGGCCACAGCCTCGCGTTCGACCACTTCGTCGCCGGGCAGCTGGCCGCGACCCGCGAGCTGGCCTACTTCTTCGCCCCCAACGTGAACTCGTACAAGCGCTACGCCTGGGGCTCGTTCGCGCCGACGACGCTCGTCTGGGGCGTCGACAACCGCACCTGCGGGTTCCGGGTCGTCGGGCACGGCCAGAGCCTGCGGCTCGAGAGCCGCATCGCCGGCGCCGACGTGAACCCCTACCTCGCGTTCGCGGCGATGATCGCGGCCGGGCTGCACGGCATCGACAACGAGCTGGAGCTCGAGCCCGCCTACCCGGGCAACGCCTACGGCGCCGAGGGCAAGCCGCGGCTACCGGGGAGCCTGCACGAGTCGATCGCGCTGCTGGAGCGGTCGGGGATTGCGCGGGCGGCGTTCGGCGACGACGTCGTCGACCACTACCTGCACTACGCACGCACGGAGCAGCGCTCGTTCGAGGCCGCCGTCACCGACTGGGAGCGGTTCCGCAGCTTCGAGCGGATGTAGCGCTTCCGTCCCAGAAGGTGTCTCGGGCACCAAGCGGGCCGCCCCCGGCGGGGCCGGGGGCGGGACCCACCTACGCCGACTTCTCGTGCGGGCGCCGGATGATCCGGCCGATGACCCGCTGACGCCGCTCGCGGCGGCGCTGATCGCGCAGGTTACGTGCGGTGCGCATGAAGAACTCGTGCTCGGTCTCAGGACGAGAGCGCGAGGTCTGGCGCTCTGAATAGATCGGAAACATGTTGGTCATACTCCTATTGTAGCGCGTGTGTATGACCCATCGTCACCCAGTTCGTTCGGCTCATACCCCTTTTGGGTGAAGGATTGTTGAGTTTCCGGGTAGGCGCGGTTACGCGATGGTGATCTCGTCCGAGAGGTACACGTCCTGGATCGCGTGGAGCAGCTCGATCCCCTCCGGCATCGGCCGCTGGAACGCCTTGCGGCCGCTGATCATGCCCATGCCCCCGGCGCGCTTGTTCACGACCGCCGTGTACACGGCATCGTGCATGTCGCTGGCCGCGGAGGCCCCGCCCGAGTTGATCAGGCCGGCGCGGCCCATGTAGCAGCCGGCCACCTGGTAGCGGGTCATGTCGATCGGGTGGTCGGTCATGAGCTCGGAGTAGATGCGCTTGTCGGTCTTGCCGAACTTCAGGTCGAGGAAGCCCGGCGCGGCCGTCTCCGGCGCCTTCTGCTTGATGATGTCCGCCTCGATGCTCACGCCCAGGTGGTTGGCCTGCGACGTCAGGTCGGCGGCCAGGTGGTAGTCCGGCCCGCCGTCCTTCGGCGAGAACGCCGAGTTGCGCAGGTAGCACCAGAGCACGGTCGCCATCCCGAGCTCGTGCGCGGCCTGGAAGGCGGTCGTCACCTCCTGGATCTGGCGCTTCGACTCCGGGGAGCCGAAGTAGATCGTCGCGCCGACGGCGACGCAGCCCTGCTCGCGGGCCTGCTTCACCGACGCGAACATGATCTGGTCGTACGCGTTCGGGTAGGACAGGAACTCGTTGTGGTTCAGCTTGAGCAGGAACGGGATCCGGTGCGCGTAGCGGCGGGCGGTCGCCCCGAGCGCCCCGAGCGTCGTGGCGACGGCGTTGCAGCCGCCCTCGATGGCGAGCTCGACGATGCGGGCCGGGTCGAAGTAGTCGGGGTTCTTGGCGAACGAGGCGCCGGCGGAGTGCTCGATGCCCTGGTCGACCGGGAGGATGGAGAGGTAGCCCGTCCCGGCCAGGCGGCCGTTCGAGAAGAGGGTCTGCATGGAGCGCAGCACCGGCGTCGGCCGGTCGGACAGCGCGACGACGCGATCGACGAAGTCCGGGCCGGGGAGATACAGGCGCTCGCTCGAGATCGTGCTGCAGGTGTGCCCGAGGAGCGATTCAGCGTCGTCGCCCAGGATCGATTCGATCTGAGCGATGTCCGATGCGGGTGCGATGGCCATGAGGCTCCTCTCCTCGCCCGTGCAGGCGGCTTGATGTACGTCGGCTACCCGAAGATTATGCGAGGTCAATCGCCAGACGGCACTTCCACATGCCCGCCGAACTGCTTGCGCATGGCCGACAGCACCTTGTTCGCGTACGTCCCCTCGCCGCGCGAGCTGAACCGCTCGTAGACCGCCGCCGTGAGCACGTAGGCGGGAATGCCCTCCTCGATCGCCGCGATCGACGTCCACCG
>JAICJM010000063.1 GCA_025928435.1 Thermoleophilia bacterium | reverse complement strand
GAAAGCGACCGGGAGGGGATCATGCGGAACATGTGGGAACGGCCGGCGGCGAAGCTGGCGGTGGTGATGGCGATCACGGCGGCGATCGGCGCCGCGGGCGCCGCGCAGGCCCAGGCCTCGGGGGGCGCGGCGGCGAGCGTGCCGCGCTGCCGCCTGAGCCAGCTCACCCTGGCGCAGCCGAAGTCGACCGGGGCGGCGGGCAGCGTGCGGATGCGGTTCGTGTTCACGAACGTGAGCGCGACGACCTGCAAGCTCTTCGGCTTCCCCGGGATGCAGCTGCTGAACGCCCGGGGTGCGGCGCTTCCGACGTACGTCGTGCGGGGAGCGAGCAACGTCGTCCCCGCGGAGCCCGAGGCCGACGTCGTGATGACGCACAGCCAGCACGCGTCGTTCTACGCGGGCTACTCGAACGTGCCGACAGGCGGGCAGCCGTGCAAGGTCTCGACGTCCGTCGAGGTCACGCCCCCGAACGACACGAAGCACTTCACGCTGAAGCTCGCGATCGCGCCGTGCGGAGGCATCCTCACGGTCTCGCCCGTCGTCCACGGACGGCTGCCGCTGTAGACCCGGGCTCGTCGGTCAGGCTCGTGCGCCCGGCCCGTAGGCCAAGCGCAGGAGCCGGCCGGCGGCGAACCGCCCCGGCCGCAGCTCCGAGACATCGACCGGCGGCGTGCGGCCCGTGACCTCGGCAGCCACCACCTCGCCGACGGCGGGCGAGAGCTTGAACCCGTGCCCGCTCCAGCCCACAGCCAGATAGAGGCCGTCGATCCCTGGGCAGGGCCCCATGATCGGGTTCCAGTCCGGGGTGATGTCGTACGGGCCCGCCCACGCCCGCTCGACTGCGAACTCGCCCAGCCGCGGGTAGCGCCCGGCGACGGCCTTGCGGACGACATCGGCGTAGCCGGCCGAAGCGTCGTGGTCGCAGTCGTCGGCGCGGTCGAGCGGATCCTCGCCGGCGTAGGCGACGGCGCAGAACCGGCGCCCGCGGTCGGGGCGCACGACGACGTTCGAGACGCCGTCCGAGCACACGGCCGAGGGCAGCGGCGCGCCCGGGTCGCGGCGCCCGATCACGACCTGCAGCCGGCGCAGCTCGATCGGCTGCTCGGCGCCGATGGGCCGCAGCAGGTCGTTCGTCCACGCGCCCGTCGCGAGCACGACCCTGCCGGCGGGGGTGAACCCGCGGTCGGTCTCGAGGCCGGTCACGCGCCCGTCCTCGACCCGAAGGGCGCGGACGGCGCAGCCGAGCTCGTGGCGCAGGCCCCGCGATGACGCGGCCGCGAACCAGCCCAGGCACATCTTCTGGGCGTCGGCGAAGCCGCCGTCCGGCTCGTACGCGGCCCCGGCGACGCCCTCGATCGAGAGCTCGGGCTCGACGGCGCCGATCTCGTCCGGCTCGAGGAAGTGGGTGTCGAGCCCGATCCGCTGCAGGCGGGAGACGTTGTCGCGGCAGGCGGCCTCGAGCCGCTCCGGGACGGTCAGCAGGTAGCCGCAGCGCACGTACCCGGCGTCGGCCACGCCGACCTCGTTCTCCCAGTCGGCGATCGTCTGGCTGCCCGCCATCGCCAGGCGCGCGGTGACCGCGTTCGAGTAGTGGCGCCGCACCATCGAGAACGACCGTCCGGAGTCGCCCGAGCCGGGCCACGAGCGGTCGAAGAGGGCGACGCCGCGGTGGCCGTCGCGGGTGAGCGCGTGCGCCGTCGCGAGGCCGGTGATGCCGGCGCCGACGATCGCGATCTCGGCCGAGTCGGGCACGCAGCCAACGCTAACACCGCCGGCGTGGGGACAGTCCCCGCGCGCGGGGACTGTCCCCGATCGTCGCCAAACCAATCACGCCCATTTGATTTTTGGTCTGATATTCGGTACGTTCCGCCGGGATCGAGCCCATGTACGACTACGGCTTCTTCTCCTACGAGTCCAAGGACGAGTTCCTCGACCGGTCGAGGGAGTTCTGGAACCCCGACAAGACCGACTTCTGGCAGGACGCCGGGGTCGACCTCGTCATCGACCGGCGCGAGGGCTACTTCTTCTGGGACATGGCCGGCCGGCGGCTGGTCGACCTGCACCTGAACGGCGGCACCTACAACCTCGGCCACCGCAACCCCGAGCTGATCGCCACGCTCGAGCAGGCGATGCAGCGGTTCGACATCGGCAACCACCACTTCCCGGCGCTCGCGCGCACCGCGCTGGCCGAGGCGCTCGTGAAGACCTGCGCCCCGAACATGCGCCGGGTCGTCTACGGCTCGGGCGGAGGCGAGGCCACCGACATCGCGATCAAGACCGCCCGCCACACCCGCCAGCGGCGCAAGATCGTCTCGATCCTCAAGGGCTACCACGGCCATACCGGCCTCGCCGTCTCGGCGGGCGACGACCGCTTCTCGAAGCTCTTCCTGGCCGACCGGCCCGAGGAGTTCGTCCAGGTGCCCTTCAACGACCTCGACGCGATGGAGGCGGCGCTGCGCGGCGGCGACGTCGCCGCCGTCCTGCTCGAGACGATCCCGGCCACGTACGGCTTCCCGCTACCGGAGCCCGGCTACCTGCAGGGCGTGAAGCGGCTCTGCAAGCGGTTCGGCGCCCTCTACATCGCCGACGAGGTGCAGACCGGGCTCATGCGCACCGGCGAGATGTGGGGCATCTCGAAGGCCGGCGTCGAGCCGGACATCATGGTGATCGGCAAGGGCATCACGGGCGGCATGTACCCGATTTCGTGCGTCGTCCTCTCGGAGGAGTGCTCCGCCTGGCTGAAGGAGGACGGCTTCGGCCACATCTCCACGGGCGGCGGGGCCGAGCTCGGCTGCGTGGTCGCGCTGAAGGTGCTCGAGATCTGCGGCCGGCCCGAGGTGCGCTCGATGGTGCACTACATCTCCGACCGCTTCGGCCGCGGCCTGCGCGCGATCCAGGAGCTGTACCCCGACTGGTTCGTCGGGATCCGCCAGGACGGCGTCGTCATGGGGCTGGAGTTCGACCACCCGCAGGGCGCGAAGATCGTGATGAAGCACCTGTACGAGAACGGCGTCTGGGCGATCTTCTCGACGCTCGACCCGCGCGTGCTCCAGTTCAAGCCGGGCATCCTGCTCGGCCCCGAGCTCGTGGACGAGGTGCTCGACCGGACCGAGGTGTCGATCGGCCAGGCCCTCGCCGAGACGCGCGGCGACCGGGCCGCGGTGGGGGCCCGATGAGCGCCGTCGCCGCCGAGCCGGCCGGCGTTCCCCGGGCGCGGATGATGCTCCAGCGGGCCCACTGGGCCGCGACCGCGTTCGCCGACTACGACCGCGAGCGCACCCGCCGGATCGTCGAGGCGGTGGCCGAGGAGGCATACCGAAACGCGCAAAGGTATGCCGAGTGGGCGGTGAAGGAGACCGGCATGGGCGTCGTCGAGCACAAGCGGCGCAAGAACGAGGCCTGCTCGAGCGGCCTGCTCGAGTGGTACGGCGACCAGGACTACGTGAGCGCCCGCATCGACGCCGAGGCCAAGATCGTCGAGCTGCCCCGGCCGGCCGGGGTGGTGCTCGCGCTGACCCCCTCGACGAACCCGATCGCCACCGTCTACTTCAAGATCCTGCTGGCGCTCATGACACGCAACGCCGTCGTCGTCAGCCCCCACCCGATCGCGCGCGAGTCGTCGGCCGACGCGGCCCACCGGCTGGCCGCCGCCGCTGTCGAGGCCGGCGCTCCGGACGGGTGCGTCCAGGCGGTCGAGGAGCCGACGATCCCCCTGATCGAGGCGCTCATGAGCGACCCGACCACCGACGTCATCCTGGCCACAGGCGGCGTGGCGGTCGTGCGGGCGGCGTACCGCTCCGGCAACCCGGCGATCGGCGTCGGCCCGGGCAACGTCCCCGCGCTCGTCGATCACACCGCCGACCTGGCCGCGGCCGCCGAGCGGCTGATGGACTCGAAGGCCTTCGACAATTCGATCCTGTGCACGAACGAGTCCTGCGCGATCGTCGAGGAGCGCTGCGCCGCGGGGTTCGAGCGCGAGCTCGCCCGCCACGGCGGCCACGTGCTGGCGCCGGACGAGGTGGCGGCGGCGCGCGAGAAGCTCTACCCCGAGGGCCGCATCCGGGTCGACCTGGCCGGGCGCGACGCGGGGCGGCTGGCGGAGGAGTGCGGGATCCGCGTGCCGGTCAAGACGCGCGTGCTGGTGGCGCCGTTCCCGCTCGTCGTCCCCGAGGAGCCGCTCGCGCGCGAGAAGCTCTTCCCGCTGCTCGGCCTGGTGCGAGTGCCGGACGCGCGCCGCGGCATCGACGCCGCCCGCGCCATGCTCCGCATCGGCGGCGGCGGCCACTCCGCCGTCATCCACTCGCGCGACCCGCGCACGGTCATGGCCTACGGCGCCGCCGTGCAGGTGCTGCGCGTGGCCGTGAACGTCGGCGGCAGCACCGGCTCGGCCGGCCTGGACACGAACCTCGCGCCCACGATGACGATCGGCACCGGGTTCTTCGGCCGCTCGTCGCTCGGCGAGAACCTCCAGCCGCGCCACCTGATCAACATGACGCGGGTGGCGTACAACTCCGAGCCGTCCGAGGTCTTCGGCGACTTCGCCGGCCTCGAGCCGTGGAGCGCCGCGCCCGACCCGGCGCCGGTGCAGGCGCCGGCGCGGGCCGCGGGCGTGGACGAGGCCAGAGACGAGATCCGCCGGATCGTGCTCGAGGAGCTGCGGGAGCTGGTGAAGCGGTGATGGCCGAGCTTCGCTCGTTCATCTTCCTCGACCAGCTGCAGCCGCAGACCATGTGCTACCTGGGGACGTGGATCCGCGGCCGCCTGCCGCGCACGAACATGGCGGCGCAGATCATCGAGATCGCGCCGGGCCTCGACATCGAGCCGCTGACCGACGTCGCGCTGAAGTCGACCGAGGTGCAGGCGGGCATCCTGGTCGTCGAGCGCCAGTTCGGCTACCTCGAGATCCACTCCCGCTCGACGGCCGAGGTGCACGCCGCGAGCAGCGCCGTGCTGCAGGCGCTCGGCGCGACGGCCGCGGACGCGACGAAGCCCCAGATCCTGGCGTCCGAGCTCATCACCCGGCTCGACCACCAGCACGCCTTCCTGATCAACCGCAACAAGCTCGGGTCGATGGCGCTGCCCGGCGAGTCGCTGTTCGTGCTCGAGATGCAGCCGGCGTCCTATGCGATCCTGGCGACGAACGAGGCGGAGAAGGCGGCGCGGGTGAAGGTGGTCGACTACCGCATGATCGGTGCCACCGGGCGGGTGTACCTGGCCGGCATGGAGGCCGACGTGCGCACGGCCGGCGATGCCGCGGTGGCGGCACTGGGAGGAGCGGTATGAGCACGCCCGACGACGCCGACGCCCTGCGCAGCGTCACCCGGGAGGTGCTGGCGGAGCTCCTGCCCGGCCTGCTCGAGGAGGCGCTCACCGCCCAGCCCGAGCCGAACGGGAACGGCCACGCGAACGGAGGCGGCCCGAGTGGGGACAGTCCCCATCCGGGGACTGTCCCCGATGTCGTCCCGCAGGTGCCGGCGCCGCCGATCGCGAGGGTGCACCGGCCGTCGGGCTGGCGGCCGCCGGCCGAGTCCACGACCACCCCCGCAATCGGCGCTTCCCACGCGCGCCAATTGGCGCCCGCCGAGCAGACCGAAGGCGCGCCCGCGGGCTCGGTCGAGGTGGTCGACCTGCGCAGCGACGCCGACCTGGACGCCTTCGTGCGCTCGCTCGTGCACCGGTTCGAGAACCCCCGCGACCGCATGGCGATCCGCTCGGGCAAGCTCAGGTTCCGGCTCGGCGCCACCGCGGCGCCCGCCGCGGGTCCCGCCGCCGCGCCCGCGATCCGGATCGAGCGCGGCGCGGTCACCGAGCGGGCCGTGCGCGACGCCGGCGCCCAGGGCGCCCGGCTGGTGCTCGGGCCGCGGGCGGTGCTGACGCCGATGGCGCGCGACCGCGCCCGGAGCCTGGGAGTCGAGATCGAGAAGGAGCGACCATGCTGAGAGCGACCGTCACCGGCGCCGTCTGGGCGACCAAGCGGCTCGAGCGGATCCCCAACGGGGCCTTTCTCGAGGTCGAGGTGGACGGCGGCGGCCGCGTGGTCGCATTCGACGTGCTCGGAAGCGGCGTCGGCGAGCGCGTCCTGGTCGCCACCGGCTCGGTCGCCTCCAGCTGGCTCGGCGACGGCCATCCGCCCATCGACGCGCTGATCATCGGTTCCATCGACGAACACGAGTAGAGGAGGAGTCATGGCACAGAACGCAATCGGGATGATCGAGACGAAGGGCTACGTGGCGGCGCTGGCTGCCGCGGACGCCATGGTCAAGGCCGCGAACGTGACCATCGTGGCCCGCGAGGAGGTCGGCGACGGCCTCGTGTCGGTCGTGATCCAGGGCGACGTCGGCGCGGTGAAGGCCGCGACCGAGGCGGGCGCCGAGACCGCGTCGACCGTCGGCGATCTCGTGTCGGTGCACGTCATCCCGCGCCCACACGCGGAGCTCGACAAGCACTTCGTCCACGCGGCGAGCTAGCGCCGGATGGAGAACGCCGCAGTCCAGCTGCGGGTCTACCTGCCGATCCCGAGCCTCGGGCGCCAGTTCGCGGCGTATCTCGGCACGCCCACGCGCGCCCGCGGCTATCCGCCGATCGAAGGCGACCACGCGCTGATCGTCGAGGTCGCGCCGGCGCTCGCGATCGAGCGAGTGACCGATCTCGCGCTGCGGTCGGTGCCCGAGATCGAGCCGGGCATCCTCTACGTCGAGCGCCAGTTCGGTGTGCTCGAGGTGCACCACCGGGACAAGGCGCTCGTCGACCGGGCGGGCGCGGCCATCCTCGAGGGGATCGGCGCGACGGCCGCGGACGCCCTGCGGCCACGTATCCTCTACGCCGACGTGATCGAGGACATCACCGACCAGCACGCGGTGATCATCAACCGCAACCGGGAGGCGTCGATGGTGCTGCCCGGGGAGACGCTGATGGTGTACGAGGTGGTGCCGGCGCTGCACGCCGCCATGGCGGCGAACGCGGCCGAGCGGGCCGCGCCGGAGGCGACCCTCGTGACCGTCTCGATGATCGGCGCCGCCGGGCGCATCTACCTGTCCGGCGGCACGGACAGCGTCGTCCGCGCCCGCGACGAGATCACCCGGGTACTCGAGTCGGTGGAGGGCCGTGAGCACTGACCAGGCGGCGATCGACCGCCTGGCGCAGGCCGCGCTGCCCGCATACGACCTGGATCCGTCCTCCACGGTCGCCCTGATCAACGTCTCCGAGAACTGGACGTACCGGATCGAGGAGCCCGGTGGCCGGGCGTTCGCGCTGCGCGTCCACCGGCCCACCTACCACACCGCCGAGGAGATCGCCTCGGAGCTCGACTGGATCGACGCCCTGCGCGAGGACGGCGTCGTCGAGACGGCCCATGCCGTCGCGGGGCGAGGCGGGAGCCGCGTCTGCCAGGTGCGCACCGGCGAGCTGGGCGAGCGCAACGTGGTGCTGTTCGAGTGGCTCGCCGGCGAGATGCCCGACGCCGACGCGCACGACCTCCTGCCCGGGTTCCGCACCCTCGGCGCCGTGTCTGCGCGGATGCACGGCCACGCCCGCGACTGGGGGCCCCCGGCCGGCTTCGCGCGCTTCCGCTGGGACTACGGCACGACGCTCGGCGCGGGCGGCCACTGGGGCCGCTGGCAGGACGGCCTCGGGATGGGGCCGGAGGAGCTGGCGTTGCTCGGCCGGCTCGACGACACGCTGCGGCGGCGGCTCGAGGCGTACGGCCAGGGGCCGGGCCGGTTCGGGCTCGTGCACGCCGACATCCGCCTCGCCAACCTGCTCGTCGACGGCGAGCGCGTGCGCGTCATCGACTTCGACGACTGCGGCTGGTCGTGGTTCATGTACGACTTCGCGACCACCGTCTCGTTCATCGAGGACCACCCGCACGTGCCCGAGCTGAAGGCCGCCTGGGTGGAGGGCTACCGCTCCGCCGCCGATCTCGACCCGGCGGACGAGGCGGAGCTGGACACATTCGTCATGCTGCGGCGGCTGCTGCTCGTGGCCTGGATCGGCTCCCACCACCAGTTCGCGACCGAGGCGGCCGAGCTGGGCGCCGGGTTCACCGACGGCACGTGTGCGCTCGCCGAGCGGTACCTCTCGGCGCACGGCTGATCCGGGCGCAATTGACATCCAGGCCGAATGCCAATTGGATCGGTTTCGGACCGTAGAATGGGCCGCCCGAGAGCCGCACACCAGGAGGACGTATGTTCACCCCACTGACCGGCCGCACGGTGATCGTCACCGGCGGCACCAAGGGCATCGGCAAGGGCATCGCCAGCGTCTTCGCGCGCGCCGGTACGAACGTCGTCGTCACCGGCCGCACCGAGCGGGCGGGCGAGACCGCGGTCCGCGACCTGTCCGCGCTCGGCGCGGGCCACGTCTCGTATGTCCAGGGCGACGTCTCCTCGGCCGGCGACTGCGAGCGGATCGCCGCCGAGGTCGTGTCCCGCCACGGCGGCATCGACATCGTCTGCGCGAACGCCGGGATCTTCCCCGACGTGAAGCTGGCCGACATGACCGAGGCCGACATCGACGCCATCTTCGCGACGAACGTCAAGGGCACGATGCTGACCGTGAAGGCGTGCCTGCCCCACCTGGAGCACTCGGGCCACGGCCGGGTGATCCTGACGAGCTCGATCACGGGCCCGATCACCGGCTTTCCGGGCTGGTCGCACTATGGCGCGACGAAGGCGGCCCAGCTCGGATTCCTGCGCACGGCCTGCATCGAGCTGGCGCCGAAGCGGATCACGGTGAACGCCGTCCTCCCGGGGAACGTCGTCTCGGAGGGGCTCGACGAGCTGGGGCCCGAATACCGGGCGTCGATGGAGGCGTCCATCCCGCTCGGGCGGCTCGGGTTCGTCGAGGAGATCGGGGCGGCGGCGCTCTTCCTGGCGACCGACGAGGCGGCCTACATCACCGGCCAGACGATCGTCGTCGACGGCGGCCAGGTGCAGCCGGAGTCGCTGGCCGCGCTCGAGGCCGCCCGGTAGCGGGGCCGTGACGGAGCCCGTCCCCGGACTGCCCGCCGCCTTCGCCCCGCTGGGGCCCGCGGCGGCGGGGCTGCGCGACCGGCTCGCCCGGGAGATCCAGGCCGGGGCGCCCGGCCCCGGCGAGCGCCTGGGGGCCGAGCGCGAGCTCGCGGCCCGGCTGGGCGTGAGCCGCTCGACGCTGCGGGCCGCGCTCGATGCGCTCGAGACCGCGGGCGTCGTGCATCGCGTCCGGGGGCGGTCGGGCGGGATCTTCGTCTCGGAGCGGCGGGTCGAGCGCGACCTGACCAGCCTCACCAGCCTGCCCGCCTACATGCGCCGGCAGGGCTTCCAGTCAGGCGCGCGGGTGCTCTCGACCGCGACGGTCGGAGCGGACCCCGACACGGCCACGGCGCTCGGCGTGCCGGAGGGGGCGCTCGTGCTCGAGGTCGTCCGCGTGCGGCTGGGTGACGAGCAGCCGATCTCGCTCGAGCGGGCCCGGTTCCCGGCCGATCGTTTCCCCGGGCTGCTCGACCGGTCGCTCTCGGGGTCGCTCTACGAGCTGCTCGAGTCCGGCTACGGCCTGCGGCCGAGCGAGGCGGAGGAGCGGGTCGAGGTGGTCGGCGCGACGGCGGCCGAGGCTCGCGTCCTCGAAGTGCGCGCCGGCTCGCCGCTCGTGTCGATCGCGCGCACGGCCTGGTCGGAGGACGGCCGCCCGTTCGAGCGCTCGAACGACCTCTTCCGGGCCGACCGGGTGCGGATCGTCGTGCGCGTGCGCACCCGCGACCCGCAGTCTCTCGGGAGCGCGGTCGAGGTCGTCCGCTGACCCACTGAATAAAAGGGGTCTGACCCCGTTTATTCACGGGGGGTAGAGCGCCAGGCGGCCTGGGAGCGCGCCACGCAGCAGGAGCGGCCGACACGGCACACGAGCCGGTCGAGCGCGCGCAGGATGCGGGCCGCGGTGGCCATCCGGTCACGGTAGCCCAAAGTGCCATACTCCCCGGCCATGGCCGAGCACGTCATCACCCGCGACGCGCCCACCCATCGCACCTGGGACGTCGACACCGAGCCCGTCGTGCGGATCCGGCCGGGCGACGTCGTCATCGCCGAGACCGACGATTTCGCGGGCGGCCAGATCACCCGTGACTCGGCCGCGGCCGATCTCCCGAAACTCGACTTCGAGCTGATCTACCCGCTCGCGGGGCCGATCCACGTCGAGGGCGCCGAGCCGGGCGACGCCGTCGCGATCGAGTTCGTCGGCTTCGAGCTGCCCGAATGGGGCTGGGCCTGCATCATCCCCGGCTTCGGGCTGCTGCCGCCGGGTGAGTTCACCGAGCCGTACATCAAGTTCTTCGACCTGACGGACGGGGACGCGATGGACTTCGCGCCCGGCGTGCGCATCCCGATCGAGCCCTTTTGCGGCACGACCGGCGTGCCCGGCGCCGGCATGCACGGCGTCCGCATCCCGCCGCCACACGCCGGCGGCGGCAACATCGACTGCCGTCACCTGACGAGGGGCACGACGCTGTACCTCCCGGTGGCAGTCCCCGGCGCCCTCGTGTCACTGGGCGATGCCCACGCCGCCCAGGGAGACGGCGAGGTGGCGATCTCCGGCGTCGAGTGCGCGATGCGCACGACGATGCGGATCACGGTCGAGCGCGGCATGAGCCTGCGCGCGCCGGCGCTGCGCAAGCCGCCCGGCCCGCTCACCCCGCGCGTCGACGGCGGCGGCTGGTTCGCGACGACCGGCGTCGAGCCCGACCTGATGGAGGCGTCCCGCTCGGCCGTCCGCGCGATGATCGACCACCTGGTCTCGCAGCGCGGCCTCTCACGTGAGGACGCTTACATGTTGTGCTCCCTTGCAGGCGATCTGAAGGTCACCGAGGTCGTCGATGCGCCAAACTGGATGGTGGGCTGTTTCATGCCCGACGCGGTGTTCACCTGACCAGGAGGTCGCGCGATGCACGAGGTGGCGATGAGAGAGTCGCTGGAACGGCTGGCGGAGCACGACGGCGGGAGGCGGCTTCTGCAGCTCGCCCTGCGCAGCATCGAGCGCGGTGACCAGGAGCTCGTCTCCGGCTGCTGGACGCGGAAGGGCGACGCGGGTTGCCTGTTCCAGCACGCCTACTGGCAGGGCGTCGCCGACGGCGTCTTCGCCGACGACGGCCGCGCCCGCGCCTGGGTGAGCGGGGTCGCCGGCAGGGACTACGGCCGCGTGATCGACGTGATCGCGGCCTTCGACCGGCTGGCGCGGGCCGAGTACGCCGTCGAGCGGCGGCGGTTCGGGCCGCCCGAGCTCGACCGCGAGCGCTGGCGCGAGCGGGTCTCCGCGCTGCTCGTCGACGTGCTCGGCGCGGGGCCGAACCCCGCCCGCGCCGAGACGCGCGTCACCGTCACCGCCTGACGGCCCGCGCAGGGCTTGACCCGCCCGCGGCGTAAATGGTACAAACGGCGGCGTAGCTGTCTGACAACTTTCGGGGCACGCCGTTCCCCGAAGCACCAGCGGGAGGTGGTCGAATGAGCAGTGAAGGCGGAGGCATGTCCGAGCATCACGAGGGCATGCTTCCCGTAGTGGACAGCGTCGACGTTTCGTCGCGCGACGACGTCCACAAGCTGCACGGCGGCGCGATCGGGCTGTGGGGAGTGCTCTTCCTGACCGTGACGGGCGCCGCGCCGATCTCGGCGATGCTCTTCAACACGCCGATCTCGGTCGGGTTCGGGAATGGGCTCGGCACGCCGGCCGGGTTCCTCGTCGCAACGATCGTGCTGACCATCTTCTCGGTCGGCTATGTGGCGATGTCACGCAAGGTCACCGCTGCAGGCGGCTTCTACAGCTTCATCAGCCACGGCCTCGGCCGTGAGCTCGGGATGGCGTCCGGTCTCGCCATGGTCGTCGCCTACTCCGTGTTCGAGGTGTCGCTCGTCGGCGGCTTCGCCTACTTCGCGACGCTGAAGCTGAACCAGTACGGCTACCACCCGTCCTGGGTATGGCCGGCGCTCTTCATGATCGTCCTGATCTCGGTGCTCGCCTACTTCGACGTGCACATCTCCGCCCGCGTGCTCGGTGTCGCGCTCATCGGTGAGGTGCTCCTGCTCCTCATCTTCGACATCGTCGTGTTCGGACACGGCGGCCACAACGTCCAGGCGGGGGCCATCAACCCGCTCAACGCGTTCAAGAGCCTCCCTGCTAGCGGGAACGGGAGCTCGGCCGTTGTGGCTGGTGCGGCCGGCATCGGCATCTTCTTCGCCTTCTGGTCGTGGGTCGGTTTCGAAATGGCGCCGAACTACGGCGAGGAGTCGAAGAACCCGAAGAAGATCGTTCCCCGCGCCATGTACATCTCGGTGATCGGCCTGGGGATCTTCTATGTGATCACCTCGTGGGCCGCGATCTCCGGCTACACGAGCACTGCGGCTGCGGCGCACATCGCGCAGTCCGATCCGGCGAACTTCTTCTTCATCCCGGCCAAGGAGTTCGGCAACGAGTTCCTGAAGGATGCGATGAGCTACTTCATCATCACCGGTTCGTTCGCATGCGGGATGGCCTTCCACAACACGACGGCGCGCTACCTGTACTCGCTCGGGCGCGAGCGCGTCCTGCCGACGGCGCTCGGGCGCACGCACCCCAAGCACCGCAGCCCGCACATCGCGTCGATCACGCAGTCGGTGATCGCCCTGATCATCGTGCTGCTGTTCGTGTGGCGCGCGACAGTGCCGGCGGGTTCGACCGCAGCGGCCGGAGTCGCCTACCTGCAGGTGTACGGCCTGATGGCGGTGATGGGGGTCGTCTCGATCCTCGCCATCCAGGCGCTCGTCTCGATCGCGATCCTGAACTACTTCCGGACGCATCACGCTGCCGACCACCACTGGTGGACGACGCTCGTCGCGCCGATCATCGCGGCTGTGACGCAGGCGTACGTGCTCTACCTCGCCCTGGACAACCTCACGTTCCTCGGCGCCGGCTACTGGTACGCCAAGTGGCTGTGCTGGGCCGACCTGGCGATCTTCATCGCCGGCATCGGCTACGCGCTCTACGTGAAGTCGAACGACCGGGCCAAGTACGAGACGATCGGCCGACTGATCAACGAGGGGATGGACAGCGCATAGCCCCCCGCCGGCGGGAGGTGTGGGGGCTTCGGCCCCTACACCACCGCCGCGGCGGCATCGAGCGCGCAGCGCAGCTGCTCGTCCAGCGTGCCGCCCTCGACCAGCCTCCCGTCCAGCGCGGCCGTGCCGATCGTGAAGGCCCACACGCCGCGCTCGTTGAGCGCCTGGATCCGCTCGGGCGAGTCGACCGAGCCGGCGGCGATCACGGGCAGCGAGGTCGCGCCGACGACCGCCTCGACCAGGTCGTTCACATCCTTGTCGTAGCGGTAGGCGAGCAGGTTGATGCCGTCGACGCCGAGGCTCTCGGCCCTGCGCGCATCCTCGGTGACCTCCTCGATCGAGCCCCGCAGCAGGCAGGGATGGCCGACGATCCGGCCGACGTAGGGGAAGAACTTGATGCCGGTCCCGGCGATGATCTCCTGCACCGGCTCGATCAGCGTGCCGCCGATCAGGTAGTCCGGGCCGATCTCGGCGGCGGCACGCGCGGACGTGAGCGTGTCCTCGGGCGTCTCGGACACGACCTCGAGGTGCGTCGTGTGGCCGTTGGCGCGGATGTCGTCCATCAGCGCGGACAGCTCCGCGCGGGGCAGGCCGACGTCCTTGCAGCCGACGTGGGTCACGCCGCTCCCGGCGATCGAGGCGTACACCTCGCGGGCGTTCGTGAGCGTCAGGTCATCCCGCGTGAGCATGAAGATGAACTCGATCACCGCATCTCCTCTCCCAAGTTGTCCGACAACTCGGTTATGATATCGGTCCGAACTGTACGACGTGCGACCACGGGAGGATAGGAGTGCGAGCAGCGATCTGGGACGGACCGGGCACGATGTCGGTGGGGACGGTGCCCGACGCCCGCTGCGCCGACGACGGCGTCCTCCTGCGCGTCACCGCCTGCGGCATCTGCGGCACCGACGTGCGCACCTTCTACAACGGCGACCGCCGCATCTCCCCGCCCTGGGTGCTCGGCCACGAGATCAGCGGCGGGCTGATCGAGATCGGGTCCCGGGCCGCCGACGAAATGGCTGCGGCGGGCCTGGAGGTCGGCGACCGGGTGCACTGCATCTCCACCCTGTGGTGCGGGCGCTGCCGCCTGTGCCGCAGCGGCAACGAGCACCTGTGCGCGAACGGCGGGCTCATGGGCTTCGACTACCAGGGCGCGTACGCCGAGCTGGTCGCGATCCCCGAGGTCGCGCTGAAGAACCTGTTCCGCATCCCCGAGGGCCTCTCCGACGCCCACGCGACGTTCACCGACCCGCTGTCCGACGCGATCTGCGGCCACAAGGACATCGACATTGGCCTCGACGACACGGTCGCCGTGATCGGCGCCGGGCCGGTGGGGACGGCGCACGCCGCCATCGCCCGGCTCGAGGGCGCCGGCCGGGTGATGCTGATCGAGACGGCCGCCGCCCGGCTCGACCTGGCCCGGGAGATCCTCGGCGACGAGCGCATGGCCTACGTCGACACGTCGAACGGCGACGGCCTCGCCGCCGTGCGCGGCGCGACGGACGACATCGGCGCCGACGTCGTGATCGTGGCCTGCTCGAGCGACGTCGCCCAGGAGCAGGCGATGGAGATGGCCGCACCGCGCGGCCGGGTGCTCTTCTTCGGCGGCCTGCCCAAGGGCACGACCCACATCAACTTCCCGTCGAACGTCCTGCACTACCGCGAGGTGCAGGTGCACGGCTCCTACGCCTCCCGGCACCGCGACCAGGTCCACGCGCTCGACATGCTCGCGGACGACATCGGCGGGCTGCGCTCCGTCGTCTCCGACGTCGTCGACCTGGAGGACGCCCCGGCGGCGTTCGGGCGCATCCGCGCGGGCGAGGTGCTCAAGGTCGTCGTCGAACCGACCCGATGACCACGCTCAACCGCCGCTCCCTGCGCCACTCGATCGCCGACGGACTGCGCGAGCGTGTCGTGGCCGGCGAGTTCGGGCCCGGCGACCGCCTTCCCGGCGAGCCGGAGCTGGCCCGCAGCCTGGGCGTGTCGCGCAGCTCGCTGCGGGCGGCGATCGCGCTGCTCGAGGAGGACGGCCTGCTCCGCCGGCTGCACGGGTCGGGCACCTACGTCACCGACCGGCCGCTGATGCGCAACGACCTCAGCCGCAACTTCGGCGTCTCGTCCATGATCGCCGCCATGGGCCTCGAGCCCGGCACCGTCGACGAGACCTGCGCGGCGGAGCCGGCCTCGCCCGAGGTGGCCTCGGCGCTCGGGATCGAGGTCGGCGAGCCCACGAGCATGCTGCGGCGCGTGCGCACCGCCGGCGGCCGCCGGGTCGTGGACGAGACCGACTGGTGCCGCAGCGACCTGCTCTCGCCGCCGGCGATGGCGGCCGCCGCCCAGGGCTCCGTCTACGCGGCGCTGGCCGAGCGGGGCGCCGTCGTGCACCACGGCGTCGCGAACATCACGCCGGACGTCGCCATGGGCGACGTCGCGCTGCGGCTGGGCGTGCCCCGCGGCACGCTGCTGCTCACGCTGTGGCAGGTCGACAGCACGGCCGACGACGCCGTCGCGATGGTCTCGCGCGAGCACCACCTCGCCGACGCGTTCGAGATCTCCGTCTACCGGCGGGGACCCGGCGACGGCGGCGAGGAGCAGGGGTGAGCGACGCCGACCTGGTGGTGGGCGTCGACGTCGGCTCGCAGGGCACCTGCGCCCAGGCGATCGCCGCCGACGGCACCCACCTCGCGACGAGCTACGTCCCCCACACGCTCTCCTATCCCCATCCCGGCTGGGCCGAGCAGGACGCGCGCGAGTGGCTGGGGGCGGTCGCCCAGGCGCTGCTCGAGATCCGGCGCGCGGTCGGCGACCGCCCGCTGCGGGCGATCTCGTTCGGCTCGCAGCTGGACGGGATGGTCCCCGCCGACGCCTCGGGCGAGCCGCTCGGCCCGGCGCTGATCTGGATGGACCGGCGCGCCGGGGCGGAATGCGCCGCCGCCGGCGAGCGGATCGACGCGGCCCGGCTGCGGGCGCTCACGGGCTGTAACCTCGACCCCGGCCACGTCGCCGCCAAGATCGCGTGGCTCGCCGGGAACCGCCCCGACCAGCACGGCGCCGCATGCTGGTTCCTGCTGCCCGGGTCGTTCGTCGCCTGGCGGGCGTCGGGCGAGGTGGCCGTCGACCACTCGAACGCGTCCTCGTCCATGCTGCTCGACGTCGAGACCGGCGACTGGTGCGAGGAGGCGTGCGCCGCCTTCGGCATCGACCCCGGGTCACTTGCGCCCGTGCGCCCCGCCGACGCGGTGCTCGGGCCGGTCGCGCCGTGGCTGCGCGAGGCGGCCGGGCTGGACGCCTCGACGCTCGTCGTGCTCGGCTGCGGCGACGAGATGGCGGCGACGCTCGGCGCGGGCGTGGTCGAGCCGGGCGCCGTGTGCGACGTCATGGGCACCGCCGAGCCCGTCTGCGCCGTGGCGCCGGGCCCGGCGCTCGACCCGGACGGCGTCACCGAGCTGCACCCGCACGCCGACCCGGGCGGCTGGCTGCTCGAGAACCCCGGCTGGCTCTCGGGCGGCGCCTACCGGTGGTTCCGGGACGAGCTCGGCTCCGTCGAGGCCGCCCGCGCGGCGGCGACCGGCACGGATGTGTACGAGCTCCTGAACAACCTGGCCGACGGCGTGCCCGCCGGCGCGGACGGCGTCCTGTGGGTGCCGGCGCTGGCCGGGGCGATGGCGCCGGAGTGGAACGCCGACGCCCGGGCCGGCTGGTTCGGGCTCACGGCTGCGCACGGCCGCGCCCACATGGCCCGGGCCCTGCTCGAGGGCAACGCCTTCGCCCTGCGCGACGTGCTGGAGGCGATGGGCGCGGCGGGCCTTCGGCCGAGCGAGCTGGTGTGCGTCGCCGGTGGCGCGCGCGGCGACCTGCTGCGCCAGATCCGCGCGGACGTCACCGGCCTTCCGGTCACCCGGCCCGACGACGTCGAGACGACGGCCCGCGGCGCGGCGATGCTGGCAGCGTCGGGGGCCGGCCTGCACCCGAACGCGCGCACGGCGAGCCTTGCGATGGCGGGGCCGCGCGTGGAGCCGGCGCTGCCCGACCCCGACTGCCGCGAGCTCTACAACGATCTGCACGCGCGGCACCGGCGCCTGTACGCGGCCCTGCGGCCGCTCTTCTAGGAGGTTCCCATGGACACGCACTCCGTCGACGCGGCTCTGGCCGAGCTGGCCCGGTTCCCGCTCCTCGACGCGCTCTACGGGCGCCGGTCGCGCCGCTTCCCGATGGGCGGGAGCATCCCCGACGGGCTGCTCGCCTACACGTCGGAGCACGAGCATGTCCCGCTGAGCGAGCTCGAGACGCTCCTCATCCTGACCGCGATGGCGGGGACGACCGGGTGGCACTACGGCATCACCCGCCACGCCCGCTACGCGCCCCACTTCGCCAACTACAACGGCGGCGCCGCCGGGCGCACCATCCCGTCGGCGGCCGGGTTCCACACGAGCGAGCTCTTCTACACCGATGACTCGGGCCTCTACTACTTCCCGACCCGCGACGCCGGCGCGCTGGTCGATCCGGCCGAGGAGGAGATCACCGCCGCGCTCATGATCGAGCGCCACCGCGACCGGATCGTGAAGCTCTCCGACGAGCGGCTGCACCTCCCGCGCGAGGAGCCGTATCTCGAGGGCCACAACACGTGGATCGCCAACGAGCCCGGCTCGCTGCTCACGATCCCGGTCGCCGACATCGCCCAGCACCACATCGCGAACATCTGCTTCTTCACGCAGAACGGGTTCTGCCTCGTCGACGACATCAACGGCCGGCCGATCCCGGGCCTCGACCGGTTCGAGGGCCTGGTCGACACGGCCCAGCCCGTGCCGCTCTCCTTCGTCGAGCAGTACTCGCTCACCGAGGCGACGGCCGAGCTGATGGTGTCGAGCTACAACGGCGCCCTGCTGCTCCAGGCGATGGGCCTCGGCGGCTGGACCTACGACGGCATCGAGCACATGGCGCTCCTGGGCGCGTCGGGCGAACCCGAGGTGCCCGGCCTCGGCTTCCGCTACGACACCGACCCGCGCTGGGGCACACCGAACCCGACCGGGCGCACCGACGGCACGTTCCATGCGTTCTGCCCGCCGCACTTCCCGTCCATGGCCGACGCGGTCGAGGCGTTCGCGCGGCGCAAGTTCGGCCCGGGCGGCCCCTATCACCCCGACACGCCGGGCGCGTGGACGGAGTCGTCGGCGATCCGGGCCTCGGCCGAGCCGTATTCTGAGGAGTTCAAGGCCTGCGTCACGCTCCAGTGCGACTACACGCTGGAGACGTGGGGCAAGTTCCCCGGCACCGTGCCGAGCGTCTGGGTGATGAACGTGCTCCAGGCCCAGCACATCGACCTGGATTTCTACGACCGGTTCTTCCGCCCGGGCGCCGTGCTCGACACCCACCGCCGCCACTTCGACGTGTGGCACTCCTGACCGGGGCCAGGCCCCGGTGACGCGGTAGAGTCGAGCCGTGGGAGGCACGGCGATCGCGCGCGTCGAGGTCTACGGCTACGAGCTGACGTACGTCGGCGAGGAGTACGTGATGTCGGGCGGGCGCTCGATCGCGTCGCTCCAGTCGACGGTCGTGCGCGTGGTCACGGAGGACGGCGTCGAGGGGTGGGGCGAGACCTGCCCGCTCGGGAGCACCTACCTGGCCGCGCACGCCGAGGGTGCGCGGGCGGCGCTCCGCGAGCTCGCGCCGGCCGTCGTCGGCGCCGATCCGGCCGGGTTCCTGGCCCTGCACGACCGGATGGACGCCGCGCTGACCGGGCACGCGTACGCCAAGAGCGCGATCGACGTCGCCTGCTGGGACGCGGCCGCGCGCGCCCAGGGCGTGTCGGTGACGACGCTCCTCGGCGGCCTGCGCACCGAGTCGTTCCCGCTCTACGTCGCCATCCCGCTCGGCCAGCCGGCGGCGATGGCCGAGCATGTGGCGGCGCTCTCGGCGGAGGGGATCACCCGCTTCCAGCTCAAGGTCGGGGACAGCCCGCGCGTCGACGCCGAGCGCGTCCGGGCGGTGCTGGCCCGGTGCGGGCCGGACGACGTCGTGGTCGCCGACGCGAACGGTCGCTACACGACGCAGGAGGGCGTGGCGGCGGTCGGCCTGCTGGCCGGCCTCGACCGCGTCTACGTCGAGCAGCCCTGCCCGACGCTCGAGGCGTGCCGGTACGT
>JAICJM010000236.1 GCA_025928435.1 Thermoleophilia bacterium | reverse complement strand
GGACTACGGCACAACCATCGGCGGCGCTCGCCAAGGGCATCGCGGACGGCTCGATCCGGATCGGCCCCGCGCAGGGTTGAGCCCGGGCCCCTAGCGTCCGACCGCGTAGAGGGTGGCGTCGTTGATGGCGTAGACGGTGCCGTCGGGGCCGACGAGGGTGGGCGTGTAGGCCTCGGCGCGCGGGCGGTTGAGGTGGATCTTCTCGGCAAGCGTGTTGCGGGCCAGATCCCAGCGGTAGAGGGTTCCATCCTCGCTGTTGACGATCACCGAGTGGTCGGCGGGGTCGACCGCGGCGGAGTTGATGCACCACTCGTAGCGTGCTCCGGCGGGTGTGCCGGGCTCGTGCATGGGCGACAGCACGGTGTGGACGGACCTCATGACCCGGGTGTCGGCGAAGGGGTCCTTCTGGCTTGCCCGGGGGTCGAGCAGGGCGACCCGGTTGTGCCCGTTTCCGTGCTGCCCGATGCCGAGATAGTTGTTGTACTTGGAGACCAGCAGGTACGACGAAGTGCCGTGGTAGCCGGGCACGGCGCGGGCGGGCATCACGGAGACCGTATTGTCCCAGCCGAAGGAGCCGGGCGTCTTGGTCCGGCTCAGGGTGGCGTTGTAGTGCAGCAGCCAACCGCGGTCGTCGTGGCTGGGAAACGGATTCTCGAGGACGCCGTAGTACACGTCCCCGTCGGGCCCGACCGTCGGCGAGGCGGACGAGCTGGTCGAGATGAAGGCGGGGGCGCCGCTGACCGGGTCTTTCAGCAGGACGTGGAACCGGGGCTCGAGCGTGGCCGCGTCGAGTCCGACCAGGATGCCGCGGGAGGGGTTGGTGACGGTGATGTAGACGGTCCTGCCGGACGGCGACAGGGCCGGGGCGCAGTTCAGGGCCACGCCGTTGATGGCCGGGCTGCCGGCGGCCGCGGCGGCGCTGATCCAGGTCGCGTGACCGTGGGCATCGATCCGCGCGATTCCGCTCGAGAGATGGGCGGGTGTCGGGCCGCTCACGGTGAACCCGAAGTACACCGAGCCGTCACGTCCGGCGGTCAGCGGTGTGGTGATGTGCACGGCCTTGTCGTAGGCCGCCTCGTGGGCCCGCCACTGCGCGGTGCCGTAGAACGCCAGCCGCCGCACCGAACCGGTCGCCAGATTGGCGTGCCGGCGAACGATGACCGTCCCCCCCGCGCCGGCGACCGCCAGGGCCGTGCGAGGCGTCAGCACGGCGGGCAGCGGAGGGATCCAGGCGAAGAGGCCGTTGGCGAACGAAGGCGTCCGGTAATCGGTGCTCAGCGACCAGCGCCGGGCGCCGCTTCTCCCGGCGTACGCGATCACCCGGAACCCGGCCCTGGCGCCGATCCGGGTCGGGACCAGCACCGTGTTCGCCCTGGTGATCATCGGGGAGCCGTAGTGAATCGGATTCCCGTCCGGAGCCAGATCGACCTTCGCCCTCCAGCGGATCCGGCGGAACGGCTGAGGGCGCCTCCGGGCCACTGCCGTGTGCCGCGCGTTGCCGGCGAAACCCGCCCACTCGACCCCGGCCCTCCGGCCTCCCGGCCGCGCGTGGCGGGCCACGGTGGCCTGCGCGCCCGATGCCGCAGGCCACGCCGAGAAGCCGAGCACCATCCCCGCCGCGGCAACCACGGCGGCGCCCCCTCGGGCGATCCGGCCGGCGGCCGGCCGGGCCGGGCTCCTCACCAGACTGACATGTCTCCGTGGCGGCATCCGTCGTCTCCTGGGCCTACGACGATGATACTGCCGCGGTTGACTGAGGACAACGCCGCCTCAGGCCTCGTCGCGGCCGTCGAGCCGCGCATGCCACGCGGTGTGGGTGGCGCGGGCCGACCGGCTCACGGCCGCGCCGCACACCGGGCAGATCAGCAGCACCTTGACCTTGGGATCGACGACGATCATCGGCACGTACTCCTCGTCGCGGATCAGGGTCGGCATCGCGGCGAACTTTACCGTTTACCGCCGCCCAAGTCGAGTTGTGCTCACTGGTAGGCTGGCCGGGCCATGAGCGACTTCGTTCCCGACGACTTCGACCCGCCCGCCCGCCTGACCACGCCGCGGTTCCGGCTGGAGCCGCTCGGCCCCCAGCACAACGAGGCCGACTACGCGGCCTGGACGTCGTCGATGCAGCACATCCGGGCCACGCCCGGCTTTGCCGGCCGCAGCTGGCCGCGCGAGATGACGATCGACGAGAACCGCGACGACCTGCTCCGCCACCAGCGCGACTTCCAGGGCCGCACCGGGTTCACCTACACCGTGCTCGACGACGACGATGACGTGATCGGGTGCGTCTACATCTACCCGATCACGTCCGACCCCGAGCCCGGCGGCACGCACGTCGAGTCGTGGGTGCGCGCCGACCACGCCGAGCTGGACGAGCCGCTGTATCGCGCGGTCGGCGACTGGCTGGCCCGCGACTGGCCGTTCCGCCGGATCGACTACGCCGAGCGGTAGCGCCGGTGCGCAGCGGCGAGGAGATCCGGGATGGGCAACGGGCGGCGTGGGCGCGGCTGTCCGAGGGCTGGGAGAAGTGGGACGCGATCATCATGGATCAGATGGCTCCGGTCAGCGCGGCGATGATCGAGCGTCTCGGCATCGCCGCCGACCAGCGGCACCTCGACATCGCCGCGGGCACCGGTGAGCCGGGGCTCACGGTCGCCCGGCTCGCGCCGAGGGGGCACGTCGTCCTGACCGACCTGGCGCCCGAGATGCTCGGCGTCGCAGCACGCAGGGCAGGCGCGCAGGGGATCACAAACTTCGAGACGGCGGTGTGCAGCGCCGACGACCTGCCGTTCGCCGACGGGACGTTCGACAGCGTCTCGGTGCGGTTCGGGTACATGTTCTTCCCCGATCTCGCCGGGGCGACCGCGCAGTTCGCGCGCGTGCTGAGGGCCGGCGGACGGCTCGCCTCGTCGGTGTGGATCAACCCCACGGAGAACCCGTGGACGGCCATCGCCATGGGGGCGATCGGGAAGGAGGCGGCGCTGCCGCCACCCGACCCGGACGGGCCGAACATGTACCGGTGCGCAGATCCGGGGCACGTCAGCGCCCTGTACGAGGCGGCGGGGCTGCGCGACGTCGCCGAGTGGGACGTCGCCGTCACGCTCGTGACGAGCTCGCCCGCCGAGTACTGGGAGATGATCAGCGAGCACGTCTCGCTCGCGGTCGCGGCGCTCGGGCAGGTCGACGACGCGGCGCGGGAGCGGATCGCAAACGCCGTCATCGCCGAGGTCGGCGCCTACGAGGACGGCGGCGAGGTGCGCGTTCCGGGCATGGCCCGCTGCATCGTCGGGACGAAGCCATGAGCGCCGGGCTCGAGGGCGGCTGCTCGTGCGGCGAGGTCCGCTACCGGCTCACAGCCGACCCGCTGATCACCCACTGCTGCCACTGCCTCAACTGCCAGCGCCAGTCGGGAAGCGCGTTTGCGATCAACATCCTGATCGAGGCCGACCGGGTCGAGATCCTCACCGGCGAGCCGCAACGTGTCGACGCACCGCGCGACGACGGAAGCACCCAGGCGATCTTCCGCTGCCCGGCCTGCCAGGTCGCCGTCTACAGCGAGTACAGCCGTCCCGATGTCCGGTTCGTGCGGGCGGGAACCCTGGACGACCCGTCACGGGTGGCGCCGGACGTCCACATCTTCGCCCGGTCGAAGCGCGCCTGGATCGCGCTGCCCGACTCGGTTCCGGCGTACGACGTCTACTACGATCGGGAGGTCGTCTGGAGCGCCGAGAGCCGCGCGCGCATGGCGGCGCTCGATGGCCGCCCGCACTAGCGCGCGGGCCAGTCCCAGCCCGACTCGCCCTCGGCCTTCGCCACCATCGCCTCCCAGCGCCGGTGCAGCGCGGCGATCGCCGTCGCGTGGACGTGCTCCCACGGGCGGATATGCGGCCCCAGCGCCCGCCAGCCGGCCAGGAACGCCGTCCTGCGGCAGCGCGAGTCCGCCGCCATCGCGTGGTGCACCCGCGCCACCCACTTCTGGAACTGCGGCCCGCCCGGGCCCTTCGGAGGGACCTGCTCCGGCGGGAAGTTCGGGATGAGCGCGTCGGGCAGCACCGAGGCGTTGTCGGCGTCGACGCCGGCCGCCCGCATACAGCGCGCGTAGCCGTGGGCACGCGGCGCTGCGGCCTCGTCGCCGCGGGCGAGCAGCCGGTCGAACGCGTTCAGGAGCGACTGGTACCCGGCGGCCGGATGCCAGCCCTCGGGGCTCTCGTCCGCGTCGTGGTTGCAGCGCTTGATCGCGGCGTCCCAGTGGGCCTTGACAGCGGGGCCGAGCGAGTCGTAGGCGTGGTCGGCGTTCCGCTCGCCTGCACCGGTCGCGCGCTGCGCCAGCGCCTCCCCTCGCTCCACCCGCACGAGCAGGTCGGGATCGTCGATGGGCTCGAGGAACAGGCTCGAACCGGTGCCGATCCCGCGCGAGTCCCGCAGCCGCCACTCGTCGGCCCAGGCCGGGGGCGTGTAGTCGATGCCGTGCGCGCGCATGCACGCGGTCACGGGATCGTGCTGGCGATGGAACGACACGAGCTCGCCCGCTGCCCGCTCACGCGGCGACCCGCCGATCAGGTCGTGCAGATGGTCGACCTCGCGCTCCCACGCATGGATGGCGGGCGGCACGGACGACCGCTCTGCCGCTGCGGCACCCGCCTGGTGGCCGCATCCCGCGCCGGCAGCCAGCAGGACGATCGAGATGATCAGTGGGCGTCTCATGAGGCGAGTATACATAGAAATACATAGCTTTGTAAACCTGAGTCTGGATCGATAAGCTGCCACCATGCGATCCGAGGCACTCAAGGGGCACCTCGACCTCCTCGTGCTCTCGGTGCTGCACAACGCGCCGGCGCACGGCTACGCCGTCATCCAGCGGCTCGCCGAGCAGAGCGACGGGGCCTTCAACCTGCCGGAGGGAACCGTCTACCCCGCCCTCTACCGGCTCGAGGGCGGTGGGCTGCTGACCTCGGACGAGACCGTCGTCGACGGCCGCCGGCGACGGGTCTACCGGCTCACGCCCGCCGGCGAGCAGGCGCTCGGCGAGCGTATCGGCGAGTGGGAGCAGTTCGCCCGCAACGTCGCGCGCACGCTGGCGGCGGACACGTGACCGACGACCCGATCGACGCCTATCTCGCGACGCTCGAACGCAGCCTGCGCGGACGTCCCAACCGCGACCGCGTGCTGGCCGAGACCGAGGATCACCTGCGCGAGTCCGCCGAGCACCTCGAGCGGACGGGCCTGTCGCCCGACGACGCGGCCCGCCAGGCGGTGGGCCGGATGGGGGCCGCCGAGCCGCTGGGACGGGCGGCCGGCGGGCGGGTCGCCGCCGCGGCCGTGCTCCTTCTGGGATGGATCGGCGCCATCGGGTTGATCGCCGCCGCCGCGGCCGTGAAGGGGC
>JAICJM010000114.1 GCA_025928435.1 Thermoleophilia bacterium | reverse complement strand
CGCTGGGGCCAGATCGAGAGCCGCGGTGCGACGAAGGCCAGCACCAGGAGCACGATGCAGATCACGATCACCGCTGCAATCAACATGCGATTCCCCCCCTCGATGGTCAAGCCTGCCGGTACCGCAGTACCCCTCTCCGGGGGGCGGTAAGCCCCGCGCGCCGAAAGATCGACCGAACGGTCGATGCCGGTGCCTCCGCGCGGCTCGTACGGTGGGCGCGTCAGGAGCGTCGACCGAAGGAGCCCGCATGACCACCCAGACCACCACCAGCCCCGCCGCCGTCGTCCAGGCCGGGTTCGAGGCGTTCGGCCGGGGCGATCTCGCCGGCTTCGGCGAGATGTTCCACCCCGACGCGAGCTGGAACCACCGCAACCCCGACGACCTCGGCGGCATCCACCGCGGCCGGGAGGGCATCCTCGCGTTCATCGTGGAGTCGGGTGACCGCACGGCCGGGACGCTGCGCGCGGCGCCCCTGGCCGTCCTGACCGGTGACGGGGGCCACGTCGCCGTCGTGACCCGCGTGAGCGCGACCCGGCCGGACGGGCGCACCTTCGAGGACACGCAGATCCTGCTCTTCGCGGTCGACGGCGATCGCATCCGCAGCGTCGACCAGTACATCGGCGACCCGCCCGCCGTCACCGCGTTCTGGGCGAAGTAGCCCACGAGGCGGCCGGGCCCTCCTCGGCGAGGGCCCGGCCGCGTGCGCCGCTCAGGCCGGGGGGCTGCCGTCGACGACGTACACCGTGTCGCGGTTCGCCGCCGAGATCAGGAAGTCCGGCGTCCCGTTGCCGTTCGTGTCGCCGATCCCGACCGCGTCGAACCCGAGGTTCTCCTGCCGGGTCGTGCTCGTGATGGTGCGCAGGCGCGCACCCGTCGCGCCGGAGAACACCTGCACCTTGCCGGCGGCCGGCGCTCCATCGCTGCTCGTGTAGTTGCCGACGATGATGTCGGGCACGCCGTCGCCGTTCACGTCGCCCGCGGAACGCCCCGGCCCCATGCCCTCGCCGGCCGCGCCGCGCCACGCATGCAGGCGCGACCCGTCGACGCCGGAGTAGACGGCGGCGAACCCGCCCGCCTGGCCGGCATTGTTCGCGCCGTAGTCGCCCACGTAGACGTCGGGCACCCCGTCGCCGTTCAGGTCGCCCACGCCGGCGACGAAGAACTGCCCGAACGCCGCATTGCCGCGCTCGCCGCGGATGCGGAAGAGCCGCGTCCCCGTGCGGCCGGAGTAGACGTACGCCGAGCCGTGGCCGGGGCTCATGCCGCTCGCGCCGACGATCACGTCGTCCACGCCGTCGCCGTCCAGGTCGCCGGCCCGCGCGGTGCCGTCGCCGAACAGGTCGCCGCGGCGATGGGCAGTGAGAACGCGGATGACGCGATGCGTCCGGCCCGAGATGACGTAGGCGTGCCCGGGGGTCTTGCCGTTGCCCGGCGCGCCCACGAGGAGGTCGGGCACGCCGTCGCCGTTCACGTCGCCGGCACCCGCCACGGCGTCGCCGAACGCGTCGCCGTGGCGGTGGCCCCGCAGGCGGGCGATCGTCGTTCCCGTCGCGCCCGAGTACACGTACGCGTGGCCGATGTCGTCGGCCTGTCCGGGCGCGCCGCTGATGACGTCGGGGACGCCGTCGCCGTTGACGTCGCCCGCGTCGGCGATGGCGTAACCGCTCTGCTCGCCGGCCCGGCCGCTGCGGCGGAAGAGCAGCCGGCCGGTGCGGCCCGAATAGACCCACACCCGTCCGCGCATCTTCGATCCGCCGTCGACCTCGCCGGCGACGACGTCGGTGACGCCGTCGCCATTCACGTCGCGCAGCTCGCTCACCGCCCAGCCGAAGAACGCCCCCTTGCCGGTCGTCGGCCCATGAAACATCTGCAGCAGGTGCACCGGCTGCACGAACGTGCCCGAGGCGCTCGCGCCGGTGGCGAACGTGGACAGGGCGAGCGCGGCGACGGCCGCCGCCAGCGCAAAGGCTCGAGACATCGATTCCCTCCTCCGTCGGACTCGGGATCGATGCTAGGGAGGCCCGGGCGCGGGCACATAGGACGTTCTTGCCGGGTCGTCAGGCGGCGAGCAGGCCCCCGACCAGCGCGGGCAGGGCGTCCTGATCCGCCGCGGCCGCCCGCACGGCCGACGGCGTCTCGCCGAACGCCCGCCGGAAGCGGGCGGTGAAGTGGCTGTGGCCCTGGAAGCCCAGCCCGAGCGCGATGTCGGCCACCGGCGTCCCCTCGAGCAAGGGCGCGAGCGAGCGGCGCAGCCGCAGGTGCAGGTGGTACTGGTGGAGCGTGTAGCCCGTGCGGGCATGGAACGCGCGCAGGAGGTGGAAGCGCGAATAGTGCGCCTCGCGCGCGGCCCGGTCGAGCGGCACGAGGTGTCCGGTCGAGCAGGCCATGAGCTCCTTCGTCCGTTCGACCGCACTTCCGCCCGCGCGGCTCGCCGCCGCCGGCGCCGGGCGAAGCGCCGCCTCCACGAGGTCGCGCGCGAGCCGCTCGGCGAAGTCGGGGTCGTGCCCCGGCCGGCAGAGGTATGCCGCCAGGAGCCGCTGCGCCAGCCACACGGCCGGCGTCAGGGCCGGATCGCCGGGCGGGTCGGTGTGGAGGCCGAGCTGCCGGCACATGCCCGGCCCGAGGACGACGAACAGGCAGTGGTCGCCCTCGCTCGTCAGGTCGCGGCGGTGGAACCGCAGCCGGGGCGGATAGAGCACGGCGTGGTTCGGCGTGGCGACGAGCGCCGGCATGCTCCGCCGGGCGATGTGAACCGGGATCCAGGGGAACACCACATGGAAGCCGTCGCCGATGTCGTTCTCACGCCGCCAGCGCCCGTCCGCCGGCGGGCAGACGAACTCGCCGACGGCGACCTCGCCGCCCGTGAGCAGCATGCGCACCGTGGCGTCGGCGCTCATGCCCCCAGTATGACGGGCCGGCGCGGCCACGCTGGCACGAAATTGCGGATCTGCGCCGCGGCCGGCGTCATGTGTGCCCGACCCGGTCGCGGGGAACGCCTACGCCGACGAGGCGCTCCCGCCGCTGCCCGCCTCGCTCGACCCTGCGATCGACCGGTTCGCGGGGTCGGCGTTCTGCCGGGCCGCGTTCGGCGACCTGCTCGTCGACACCGTGACCGAGCTCGAGCGCCAGGAGGTGGCGACGTTCGCCGCGCACGTCACCGACTGGGAGCTGCGCCGGTACCGCGATCTGGACTAGGTCAGGGCGCCCGCCGCGCCCGCACCAGCAGGGCGTCGTGGTCGCTGTGCGCGAACGGGATCACCCTCGCAGACGCAGCGCGCAGGGCGGCGCTCCCGTAGACCTGCTGCAGCCCGGCCGACTGGCGGGCAGCCGCATCCGTGCGCGTCCAGAAGCCGGCCGGCGCGCACGAGGAGCGGCGGTTCACGTCGCCCCCGAAGATGACCGCGCGGGCGGCCGGGCGGTCGGAGAGGATGCGCGCGAGCTCCGGGCACTGGGCATCGTTCCCCGCCAGCTCGGCCCCGCCACGCGTGTCCAGATGCGCGGTGCAGACATCCACGCGCACGCGCGTCGTGACGCACAGCCAGCGGCGGTGCTCGAAGCTCGTCTGCGTGGCGAACGCGTGGTTGTCGGCGTCGACGATGGCGGCTCTCGTGAGCAGCGCGTCGCCGAAGACGCCGCGGCCGCCAGGGTCGATGCACCGGAAGGGCGCGCCGTGGTAGATCACCCGCGCGAACCGGAAGTGGTAGCCGGCGCCGTGGGCGATCCGCGCGATGTCGCCCCGGCAGGCCTCGCTGATGGTGACCGCGTCGGGGTGCTCGGCGCGGATGAGCGCGGCGGCCTCGTCCACGGCGGCCGGGTACGCGACCCGGGCGTAGCAGTCGGCCAGCCCCGACAGGCACAGGTTCAACTGCACGAGCGTGTACGTCGGGCCGCCGGGGGCGCCGCCCGCCGGAGACGATCCGCCACAGCCCGACAGGGCGAGGACGAGCGCGCAGCCGGCTGCCGCGAGACGGGGGGGTATGACCTTGACCATCGTCCGACGCTAGTACCGTCAGGCGACGGGAAGAGTTTGGCCCGATCCCTCGACCGCTACTCCTCGCGGAGCGCGCGCCGGTGCTCGGGGGCGACCAGGTCGTGGTACTCCGGATGCCCGTTGATGTACGAGGTGACGAACGGGCAGATCGGAACGACCACGCGGCCCCGGCGGCGTGCGTCGTCGAGAGCGCCTGCGACCAGCCGGCTGCCGAACCCGCGGCCCTCGCATCCGGGGCTGACCTCGGTGTGCGTGAACGCGATCCGGCCCCCTCGTTCCCGGTAGGCGAGAAGCCCGATGCAGCGCCCGTCGAGATGGAGCTCGTACCGGTGCGCCGCCGGCACGTCGACCACGGATGCGTCCTCGGGTGTCGCCCGGGAATCGGAGGCCTCGAGATCGCCGGACCCCTTGAAGTACCGGAGCAGCTGACCGGTGGCGTCCGATTCACGCGCGTCGCGGTGCTCGTCGTAGCGCCGGCGATGGGCGGCGGCGTATTCCCACGGCTCCCGCGTCGCCAGGTAGCCGAAGATCGCCCGGGTGCCGCGGAAGATCTCCCCGTCCTCCGCCAGGAGCACCGGGATCTCGTCGGTACCGGCCACCTCGCGCAGGTGGGCGCGCTGCTCCGGGAGGGGCTCGACCTGGCGCAGGACCACGTCGATGCCGAGCTCGGTCAGGAGCTCGCGGACGGCCGAGGAGAACGGGCACCACTCGGCCTGGTACAGCGTGACGGACACCTACGACGTCGGCTTCGGGCTCGTGTAGAAGCACTTGCAGAAGCCCCACAGCGTCGCCGGGAAGCCGGTCCAGCCGTCCGAGCGGGCCGAGAGCGCGTCCGTGTCGACGAGCTGGATGTACGGCCGCTTGGCGGCGGCGTACGCCTCCATCTTCCACACCAGCGCCTGGCGCTGCTTGAAGTCGACGAGCTTGCCCTCCTGCTTGTACCAGGCGTCGTAGCGCGGATCGGCGAAGCCGGTGTCGCTGGCGTCGTTCCACTCGCCGCTCGTGATCTCGGAGAGGTTCGAGTCGGGGTCGATCCAGGGCCGATTCGTGTAGTAGGTCAGCGTGACCGCGGCCGCGTGCGACTTCGGCCCGTAGAAGCCGGGGTTGGGCTTGAAGACGATCGTGCCCTTCTCCTGGTAGCGCGTGATGGTGTAGGGGGCGCCGGCGACGATCGGCAGGTGGTTCTCCGGGCGGAACGCCTTCAGCCCGTCGACCATCTCGTCCGCGGTCGAGTCCTGGGTCTCGATCCCGATCAGCGGGTTGAACGAGTCGACGTAGTAGGTGGTGCCGACCCGCAGGATCCTGGCCTTGGTGCTCGCGGAGCCGCCACCTCCGCCGCACGACGTCGCGAGGAGTGCGAAGGCCGCGGCGGCGAGGGGGATGGGGCGGAAGCGCAAGGTGATGGGCAGGCTACAGGGTGAGCTCGCGGCCGTCGATGCCGACATCTGCGGCCTCGAACGTGGTTCTGGCGTCCCGCTCGAGCGCGGCCGGATCGGCCCGGGGATGGAGATGGATGAGTGTGAGCCGCGCGACCTGCCCGGCGGCGGCGACCTGCCCCGCCTCCGCGGCCGTCGCGTCCCCCTCGGTCCCTGACGGGTGCTGCGACGTCGACCACGCCTCGTGCAGGAGATGGCGGACGCCGGCCACGAACCCGGGGCTGCCCTCGTCGAAGGCCGTGTCGGTCACGAGCGCGAGGGAGTCGCCGACCCGGATCCCGGCCGTGGGCGCCCAGTGCCGCGGTTGCGCCCGCAGCGAGACCGGGAACCCCGCGATCTCGTCCGTGCCGGGATCGAGCTCGCCGATCTCGAACGGCTCCGCCGACGCGAACGGCGACACGGGCGCCCGCAGGATCGGGTCGAGCAGCCGCGCGCTCGGCGTGGCGTAGAGCCAGTTGCCCGGCGCGTGCACGCGCACCGGCAGGCGCCGGCAGATAGAGCAGGCCGCAGACGTGGTCCAGGTGGAAGTGCGTGAGGAGCACGTCGAGCCGCTGCACGCCGTCCAGGAGCGTCGGCTCCCACACGAGCCTCGATGCGCCCGTCCCGGCGTCGAGCACGAGCGCGCGATCGCCGTCCCGCACGAGCACGGACGTGGTCGCCCGCTCCGCCGTCGGCATCCAGCCGGCGGTGCCGAGGATCCATACCCGCATCCCCGCAGCCTACGAGACAGGCGCGGGCGGCCGGAAACCGGTATCTTGCGCGGCCACCCGCCGACGTACGAGGACCGGTTGAGACACGATGGACATCTGCCGTCCAGACTGACGGCACCCAGCGGCATCGAGGCCCTCGCCTACCGGCTGGGCGGCCCGCGCTTCGTGCACCGTGACGTCCAGTACCTGTCGATCCCGGTCGTGTGCCGGCGCGGCAACGCGGGCCTGCTTGCGGGCGCCGCGCTGGAGCACGCGCGCGACTGGCTCGAGGGCCGCGGCGTCGATCCGACCACGCCGGAGCTCCTGGAGGAGAGGATCGCGCGGCTCGTCGACCTCGAGTGGCCGCACCCGTTCCGCAACTGCAACCCCGCGTCGGCCGACCTGCACCGGCTCGCGTTCGGGTGGCGTTACCTGATCGAGTTCGCCGTCGGCGACATGCTCGCGGCCGCGGTGCGCTGGAACCGGCTCGGCGGCGGTCGCCTGGTACCGCTGGCCGACCTCCGCTGATCCGCGTGCGCCGTCGCGGGACCCACATCGGGAGCATCGTGCTGCGGCGCCGCCGGCCTCCGACGACCGTGCAGGCTCTGCGCCGCCTCCGCGACGACGCCTACCGGGTGCACGACGCGCTCGACGATCTCCGCGACACGTTCCACGCCGCCTCGCCCGGCCTCATCGCGCTCGGCGACTCGCTGCGGCGCGTCCGCCGCAGCCTCGACGGCACGGGCTCACACATCGCCGACCTGGGACGGGCGCTTCAGCGCGGCGTGCACCGCGACCCGGGGTAAAGGCCGCCGCTCGGGAGACGGTGTACCGTCTCGGCGGTGTTGATCGCGCTCTCCGGATTGTCGGGGACCGGGAAGTCGTCGGTCGGCGAAGCGGTGGCCCGGCGGTGCGGCGCGGTGTGGCTGCCCGTCGACGAGGTCGAGGACGCCCTGCTCGGCGCCGGCCTTCCGTACGACCCGTCCACCGGCGTCGCCGCGTACGAGGCCGTGGCCGCGGCCGCCGCGGAGAACCTCCGGCTGGGCCATGCCGTGATCGTGGACGCCGTCAACGACAGCGAGGCCGCGCGCGACACATGGCGCCGCGCGGCGGATGTGGCCTCCGCGCGGGTGGTGTTCGTGCTCCTGACTCCTCCGCATGAACGCGAGCATCGGCGGCGGCTCTCGGGGCGGACGCGGGGTCTGTCCCATCAATCCGAACCGACCTGGGAAGGGGTGCAGGCCCGCGCCCGCACGTACGAGGCCTGGCGCGATCCGCCGATCACCATCGACAGCGGACAGCGGTTCGACGCGGTGGTCGACCAGGTGGCCGCCATCGTCCGGCGCGGATCGCCGAGCGACTAGGCCCCGTCCGACCCGCCGTTGAAGAGGCTCGAGATGCTCTCCCGGCGGTGGATCCGGCGGATCGCCTCGGCGAAGAGCGGCGCGACCGACACCACCTCGACCCGCCAGCCGAGCGGCTCGGGCTGGGTCTCGATCGTGTCGGTGACGAAGAGGCGCTGGATCGGGCTCGCCTCGAGCCGCGCGGCCGTCCCGGGCGAGAAGACGGCGTGCGTGATCGCGGCGATGACCGACCGGGCGCCGTTGCGCTGGAGCTCCTCGGCCGCCTCGATCAGCGTGCCGCCCGAGACGGTGAAGTCGTCGACGATGATCGCGTCGCGCCCGGCCACGTCGCCGATCAGGCTCACCTTCTCGGTGCGCTCGTCGTGGCCTGTGCGGGTCTTGTCGGCGATCGCGAGCGGCGCGCCCAGGCGATCCGCGTAGGCGCGCGCCTTCTTGGCGAATCCGGCGTCGGGCGAGACGATCACCGGCCGCTCGGGCAGTTCGCGCCGGAGCGCGCTGCAGAGCCGGTCGGCGGCGTAGAGGTCGTCCACCGGCACCCGGAAGAACCCCTGCATCTGGGGCGCGTGCAGGTCGAGGGTCACGACCCGGTCGGCGCCGGCGCCCTCGATCGCGTCGGCGCACACGCGGGCGCGGATCGACACCCGCGGCTCGTCTTTCTTGTCGCCCTTGCCGTAGGCGAAGTAGGGGATGAGCGCCGTGACCGACTCGGCGCTCGCGCGCTTGAACGCGTCGATCCAGAAGAGCAGCTCCATGAAGTGGTCGTTCGTCGGGAAGACCGTCGACTGCACCAGGAAGACGCGCCGCCCGCGCACGTTCTGGAGCACCCGGACGAACAGGGTGCCCTCGGAGAAGCGCAGCACCTCGCCGCGGCCGACGTCCACGCCCAGGTCGCGGCAGATGGCCGCAGTCAGCTTCGGGCTGGCCGAGCCGGCGAAGACGAGCGGCTCGTCCTCCGGCGCGGCCGGTGCCGGGCGCCGGAGGCGCGGGAGCCAGCTCCATCTGCTCATCGCTGCCTAGACCGCGAGCGGGTCGAAGAGGCTCCGGCGCACGAACCGGCCGTGACCCGGCTTCGTGACGATCTTTCCGTCGTCGAACACCACCGTCCCGCGCGAGAGCGTCATCCGCGGCGAGCCGGCGAGCTCGTGGCCCTCGTAGATGTCGTAGTCGACGTTCATGAACGAGGTGTCCGTCCCGAAGACGTGCCGGCGGTTCGGGTCGAAGACGACGATGTCGGCATCGGCGCCGACGTCGATGACGCCCTTGCGCGGGTAGAGCCCGAACATCTTGGCGATGGCGGTCGAGGTGATGTCGACGACGCGGGTCATCGAGAGCCGGCCCTCGCGCACCCCGTGCTCCCACATCATCGGGAGGCGGTGCTGGATGGCGGCGAGGCCGTTCGGGATCTTCGAGAAGTCGCCGAGGCCGAGCCGCTTCTGCTCGTCGGTGAACGGGCAGTGATCGGTCGAGATGCTCTGCAGGTGGTCGAAGCGCAGCGCGTTCCACAGGAACGGCTGGTTCTCGGCGTCGCGCAGGGGCGGCGAGCACACGTAGCGCGCGCCGACGAAGTCCGGGCGGCGCAGGTCGTCGATCGAGTTGAAGAGGTACTGGATGCAGGTCTCGCCGTAGGCGGCCACGCCGCGGCTGCGCGCCTGGATGATCTGCTCCGCGGCGTCGCGGCAGGACACGTGCACGACGAAGAGCGGCGTTCCGGCGAACTCGGCCAGCCGTATCGCGCGCCCGGTCGCCTCGGCCTCCATCGTCTCGGGACGGGTGAGCGCGTGGTGGATGGGATCGGTCTGGCCGTTCGCGAGCGCCTTGTTCACGAGGTGCTGGATGGCGAAGCCGTTCTCGCAGTGCACCATCACGAGCGCCCCGAGCTCCCGCGCGTGCTCGAGCACCGCCAGGAACTGGTCGTCGCTCACCATCAGCACGTTCGGGTAGGCCATGAACACCTTGAAGCTCGTGACGCCCTCGTCGACCATCGTGCGCATGTCGGCGATCGTCGCCTCGTCGGCGTTCGTGATCGCCATGTGGAAGCCGTAGTCGACGTGCGCGGCGCCCTCCGCGCGGCCCATCCACTCCTCGAGCGAGCTGCGCAGCCCGTTCGGGTGCATCTGCAGGGCGAAGTCGACGATGCAGGTCGTGCCGCCCGCGGCGGCGGCCTGGGTGCCCGTGTCGTAGTCGTCCGAGCTGTGGGTGCCGCCGAACGGCATGGACATGTGCGTGTGGTTGTCGATCGCCCCCGGCAGCACGAAGCACCCGGCCGCGTCGATCACGTCCGCGTCGACGCTGTCGAAGCTTCCGACCCCGGCGATGATCTCGCCGTCGATCAGCACGTCGGCGTCGAACGACCCCGACGCGTTGACGACCGTCCCGCCCCTGATGATCTTCCTCATTGCCATTCCTCTCCTGGCTAGCCCGCCGCGACCAGGTCGATCGCGTGCCCGACGGTCTGCGCGTAGGCCCGGATGGCGAGCTCGAGATGCTCGACCGGCGTGTCCTCCTCCTTCGCGTGGCTGATGCCGTTCGTGGACGAGGAGAAGAGCATCACCGTCGGGACGAGGCGCGCCATCTCCGCCGCGTCGTGGAGCGGCCCCGACGGCAGGGCGTAGTCCGTCCCGCTGACCGCGTGACAGGCGCGGCGCGCGGCCGCGATCAGATCCCCGTCGAACGGGATGGGCTCGATCTGCCAGATCCGCTCCCACTCGACCGTGCACTTCTCGGCGGCCGCGGCCTCGTCGGAGCTCGCGCGGGCCTCCGCGAGCATGGCGGCGAGCTCGCCGGCGTCGAGGTGGCGCTGGTCGAGGAGAATCGTCGTCGTGCCGGGGATGACAGTCGCGACGCCCGGCGTGCACTCGGCGGCGCCGACGGTGGCCACGCCGTTGTGGCGGACGGCCCCGTCGCGGGCCGCGAGCGCGAACCGCGACGCCGCCAGGAACGAGTCGCGCCGGACCGGCATCGGGGTCGATCCGGAGTGGGCCGCCTGGCCCGAGAAGACGATGCGATGCCGCTCGACCCCGAAGGTGCCGAGCACCGCCCCGACCGCGAGGCCGGCGTTCTCGAGCACCGGGCCCTGCTCGATGTGCAGCTCGAGATACGCGCGCACGTCGGCCAGGCGGCTCGCGGCCGCCCCGGCGCGGTCGAGGTCGACGCCGTGCTCGGCGACGACGTCACCGAGGCGGTCGCCGGAGGCATCGCGGAGGTCGCGCACGTCCTCGGCCCTGATGCTGCCGCTCAGCCACGACGACCCGAACAGGCTGCGGCCGAAGCGCGCGCCCTCCTCGTCGGCGAAGTCGATCAGCGACACCGTGCACGGCGGCGTCCCCGCCTCGGCGATCGTCCGCAGCGCCTCGAGCGCGGCGAACACGCCCAGGGCGCCGTCGAGCCAGCCGCCGCTCGGCACCGAGTCGACATGCGAGCCGATGACGACGGTCTCCGGCCGCGCGCCCTCCAGGCGCGCCCACAGGTTGCCGGCCTCGTCGACGTCGACGGCCACGGGCAGCTCGCCCAGCCGCTCGCGCAGGAAGCCGCGCGCGTTCACCCACTCCGACGTCCAGCACAGCCGGCGCGCGCCGCCCGGGCCGCCGGTGAGGTCGGCGAGCGCCCGCAGGTCGGCGATCGCGCGGTCGGGCCGGACGGCGAGCTCCATCGTCAGGCGCCGTCCTTGAAGAGCGGGATGATGTGCTCGCCGTACGCGCGCAGGATGCCCTCGTGGTTGCCGGTCATGAGGTAGATGTTGAACTGCTCCACGCCGTGTGCCTCGAGCTCGCGCAGCTTCGCGATGTGATCCTCGACCGTGCCGAGGATGCAGAACCGGTCACAGGTCTCGTCGTCCACGAACTCGCCGTGCTTCGCGCCCTGGCGGCTGTGGTCGGCGTAGTCGTAGAACTCGCGCCGGGCGAGGTAGCTCGTCAGGCTCTCCGGCAGCATCGACTGGTCGTAGCGCTTCAGCAGGTCGACCACATGGTTCGAGACCATCGCCGGGAACCACCGCACCGCGTCGCGGGCCACGGCGATGTCGTCGCCGATCGAGACGGGCGCGCAGACGACGGGAGAGAGCTCGAGCGGCGCCCGTCCCCCCGCCTCGGCCGCATCCCGGGCCTGCCCGATGATCCAGTCGATGATGTCGGGGTCGGCGAGCTGGATCACGACCCCGTCGGCCTGGCGGCCGGCGACCGCGAGCGCGCGCGGGCCGTACCCGGCCACCCAGACCGGGATCTGCGGCTGGTTCTGCGCCCACTCGAGCACGAACTCCTTGCCGTTCCAGGTCACCGGGCGGCCGTTCGCCATGTCGCGGATCAGCCCCGTCGCGGCCTCGAACTCCTGGATCTTCACCGGGTTGAGGCCGATCGTGCGGCGGGCCGAGTCGCCCCGTCCAATCATCACGACGACGCGGCCCGGGACGATCGTGTTCAGGGTGGCGTGGAAGCTCGCGGTGACGGTCGGATCGCGCGTGCCCGGGTTCGTGACGCAGAAGCCGAGCCCGATCCGGTCGGTCTGCACGGCCGCGGCGGTCACGAGGACGCATCCCTCCTGCCACAGGACGTGCGAGTCGTACGTGTAGGCCCAGTCGAACCCGCACTCCTCGGCGAGCTGGACGAGCTCGACGAACCGGGAGCACGGTGGGTCGGGAAGGATCGTGACGCCGAACTCGATCGGGAGACCTCCTGATGCGCGGCACGCCTCGGCCGCCCGCGCCGACTTTAGCAGCCCCGGCCCGGCGCGTTTCCACGCGAGGATTTGCGGGTAGATCGTGTCAAATAGTGACCCCGACTGCCTACTACGCCGTCGTCATCCTGCTCGGGGTGCTGAACGTCGCGTTGGCGGCGGTCGCCTACTCGCAGCGGGCGCGCCAGATCCGCGGCGGCCGGCTGCACGAGGAGCAGCTGCGGCTGGCCGAGCTGCGCAACGAGCTGGCACAGTCGCGGCTGCGCCGGCTGGACGACCAGATCGAGCTGATGGGCCAGATCCGCGACGCCCGGGCGGCGGGCCCGGTGGTCGGGCGGGGGGCGGCCGTCGGCGTGATCGACGTCGGGTCGGCGACGATGCGCCTCACGGTCGCCAGGCGCACCGACGGCGAGTGGGAGCGGCTCGGCGGCGACCGGGCGTTCCTGCGGCTCGG